>JBATFU010000364.1:0-9019 GCA_049665065.1 Woeseia sp.
GCGATGAACGTCGCTTGCCAGGTTTCGAGAAAGACGAACAGGAACGCGATAATCGGAGCGGAAACGATTCCGCCTATGGCTGCCCCGGAATTGAAAATGCCCTGGGCAAGCGCACGCTCCTTGATTGGAAACCATTCGGCATTGGCCTTCGTAGCACCGGGCCAGTTGCCTGCTTCGGAAATGCCAAGCAGGCCGCGAAAAAAGATGAAGCCTGAAAGGCTTGTGGCAACAGCGTGCAGCATGGTTGCGAGTGACCAGACGCCGATGCACAGAACGAAACCAATTCGCGTACCAATCCAGTCAAAAATCTTGCCGAACAGGGTCTGGCCGAAGGCATAGGCGAAAGTAAAAACGTTAAGGATGATCGCATAGTCGGTCTTCGACAGCCCCAGGTCTTCGGAAATTTCCGGCCAGAGAAAACCGAGCGCGCCCCGATCGATGTAGTTGATGATCGTCGCGAGCGCTACCAGCGTCACGATGACCCAGCGAAGGCCTTTGGTTTTCATGGTTTTGTCCTTATTCTCGGCATTCGACTACCTAATGCTGCCCTGCGCATCAAAAAGTCCGTAACAGCCGCACCATTCGAATATGAGGCCGTCTGATCGTTGGAGTAACCGCAGCCGTCATCAACCGACGCCGGCGACAGCAACAGGGGCGTGTTCTCGCTCGCCTCGGCGCCGCCAACTAACAACGTTGCGAGAAACAGCAGGCGGTGGAAACTCGTCCGCATCAGTGCGATCCAATCTCGGGCGGTGGCGTGTCCAGGTACTCGTTGTGGTCAATACTGACTCTGGGTTCGCCGACCGTGTGTGTGATACGCAGCGGCTGGGATTGCTCGAAAACGTTGTCGTGAATATTAATGTCCTGCACACCATGAAGGCTGATAGATGCACCTGATTTGTTGCGCGAGCCGTTGCCGGCGTTCAAGAGGTGCGAGTCACGCAGTTCAAAATGTGGGCCGAATGTACTTTCGTCCGTGCCGCCGCGGTAGACGTCAGCAACTGCACCCTGCACATTGCTGAACGTAGAGTTTGCGATGGTTACGTATTCGCCATTGTAGATGCCAAGGTCATCCAGCTCGCGCTTCATGAACAGCACGTGCCCCGTGATATTGCGAAAGACCGACCCCAGGATTTCGATGCGATTTGCAAACGTGTGCTTCGCCACGGTGAAGAAATCAAACGAATGATTGACATCGAGATCGGCGATTTCTACATCATTAATAACCAGCGAGTAATTGTTCAGCATCGAATAGCGGTGGGTGCGAATAACGCTGTTGCCTGGAGAATCGGGCGCCGACTTGCCAGAGATATCGAGACCCTGCAGTTTCAAACTGCCGCCCTGACTAATCTCGAACAAGGTGCTGCGCTCCCACTCGATTTTCGCCCTGCTCGCCCCGGCGGAACGAAACGTGAGCGGGCGGTCGATAACGAGAATACGCTCTGCCAGGTGCGTGCCGGGCGCAAGCTCAATGATGTCGCCAGCCTCAGCACCCGCCAGGGCGCGCGTGAGTGACCCTTCGCCCACGGCAGCTGGAATCGTACGGCCAGTGTCGAAACGCTCATCCGGCCCTGGCTTCGAGTACCAGCTGACGCCCGTCGTGCTTTTGTCGAGTACTTGCAACGAACGGCTCGCGCCGGCCTCGAGACCTTCCGGATACAGCAAACCGTTCGTCGCTTTATTGAGCGTGACACTTTGACTGCTAAAACCTTTACTGACCGTTGGAGTGGCGACCTCGTGCAACACGTTGCCGGCAAACGTGATGCCACTGACATCATCGTGCACGCTGATAACGTTCTTGCCGTCGCGATTGTATATCAGGTTGCTTCTGAACGCCGTGCTGAGCGGTCGCGCAGAACGTTCCTCGTCAGCACCCGCGGCGAGTTCGATGTAGTCACTATCAATTACCGAGTTGTTCTCAATGAGCGAGTCTTCAACCTGGTGGTAGCGATTGATGGGCGAGTCCGGCACGCCGTTCATGATGGTAAGCGCTGCACCAAATCGATGCCCGGTCAGCCCTTCCAGGTAATTGTTGCGCACCGTCTGGCGCTTGTTGATGATGCGAATGCCGCCCGTGTGCGGCACGCGATTACCAAGAAAAACATTGTTCTCGATGAGATTGTCGTTGCCATGTCGCAACGTCAGGGTACCGCGCGATTCAGTGAACAGGTTGCCACGAAAGACGTTGCGGCCGGACTTGTTCGAGATGATCTCGACTTCACCGTCGCAGCGATCAAACCAGTTGTTTTCCACTACCGTGAACGAATCCGTCAGCGAGTACTGGCTGGTGCCGATGCGCAACGTTTCGCCACCGTTCGACCCCAGCACCGGGCGCGGCCCGAAATAGTTGTGATCGATACGATGGTGGTTCTGCTGGCTGTCTTCGCTGTCGAGGCGCACCGCCATGGTGACACCTTTGTTGCTCTTGCCCTCGATGTGGTTATGGTCGAAGCGGTTGTTCTTGCCGTACATCATCACCCAGTAGTCTTCCTCAAAACGTTCGGGGTTGTTGAAGTGATCGATGACCGTTTCGGTCACGCGGCTGTTGTTGGCGTACTCGCCCTTGGTGCGCCGAAAGGCAATGACGGTGTTGGTCGGTGTGTAACCGTCGCGGAACACGAGGCCTTTGACTACCAGGTGTTCGCCTGCCAGGCGCAAATTTGACTGGCCAGAGAGGATCACTTTGCCCGGAGTCTCCGCGCGCAGGGTAATCGGTTTGCCCTCCTGGCCCCGTCCTGTGAACAGCACCTCAAAATCGCGCCAATCACCGTCCGCAAGCACGATGGTGTCGCCGGGCCCAAGCCGCTTTAGTGCGTCACGATACTCGGCCTGATTTGCGACACGGACGTCCTTCGCGGTCGCAATGCAGCTGATAAGGCAAGCGAGAACTAGGAATAGGTGCTTCATTCGCCCCTCTTGGCCAGTGACTGTCCCGCACGGTTTCGGTGATCCGGGCGGACAAGCCAGTAATGATAGACAAATATCATTCAGAACTTCGCTTTTACGCCGAAGAAGGAGCGCGGCCCGTACGACAGCACCGGTGTCCGGGTGCCAACGACGCTGCGGAAGTCGATGCGCGGCTCATTGAGCAGGTTCAGGCCTTCTGCTGTCAGTTTGACGTTGTCCGTGAGCTGCAGGCGCGCTGAGCACGAGCAATACAAAAGATCGGATGTGAGTACGGGTGCTCATTGCACGCATATCGGAATCCCCCCCGGGGTTTGCGTCATTACAATTGGTACAACCAATTACAGCGCTTGAAATAGTTTTATCGGCAGTTGCCGATGTGACAGTGGCACTGACCGATTTTTCTGTCAACCAAAAGACGTGAACTTATCATACTAATTGGTAGGACCACTCAGCCGGAGATACGGAGATTGCTGGCCTTGACAATAATGCTGTAGAGCCAAAAAAATTGTAGTGCACTTGGAGAGCCCATCGCAAAATGCGCGGAAGGCTCACTTTTTGAATGCCGTTGCGCCCGCACGGGCGTTTAAATTGGTGCTAAATGTACTGGAAATTGGTATATATGGCGGCGAATACAATAACTTGGATTGCAACCCGGGAAATGACGGCATGAAAGACGAACGCCTTTATCAGACGATTGCCAGCAAGATCAGAAAGCTGATCGACGAAGGCAGCTTCCCGCCCGGCAGTCGGCTGCCGGCAGAAAGGG
Organism: Woeseia sp.; assembly: GCA_049665065.1. Lineage (GTDB taxonomy): Bacteria > Pseudomonadota > Gammaproteobacteria > Steroidobacterales > Woeseiaceae > Woeseia. The sequence continues at coordinate 3,674 of JBATFU010000364.1, forward strand.
AGCTTGCGGAACAGTTTGGCGTGAGTCGCGTCGCCATTCGCGAGGCAGAAATTGCCTTGCAGGCGGTCGGGCGAATCAAGATCAAGACCGGCTCGGGTGCCTACGTACTTGACGCGCAGTCGACGCATAATGGCGCACTGCCGAATGTCAGTGCCTTCGAACTGACCGAGGCACGCGCGTTGTTTGAGGCCGAGGCGGCCGCATTGGCAGCCGCACAGATCGATGACAAGACGCTGCGGAAACTGGACCAACTTGTTGAAATCATGGCGACGACGGGCCCGAACGATGAGGCTGGCGAAACCGCTGACCGCGACTTTCACAGAACGGTAGCCAGTGCCTCCGGCAACGCAGCGATTACCCACGTCATAGAAACCATGTGGAAGCTGCGGACAGAGGTTGAACCTGTCAAGGCGGTTTATGAATCGGTTTGCTCAGAAGACTTTGGCGCCCGTGCCAAGGAGCACTCGGATATTCTCGATGCACTGCGTGCACATGATCCGGCCGCCGCACGCGTTGCGATGCGCAGACACTTTACGCGTCTTATTGAGGCGATGCTGGACGTTACCGAAGAGCGGGCTTTGGAAGAGCTGCGCGAGAAGTCGTCCGAGAGCCGGCGGCGCTACCTTAAAAGCGCGACTATCTAACAGGCTCAGCGGTGGCTGACGTTCAAAGTCTTGGTTATGTCGCGGTCGATGGCGATGACATCTCGCCCACTGCTCGAACGGAACGTTTGCCAACATTAAATTTCAAACGCACGACGGCAGGCAGCCTGCGCACGATCGAAGGCGCCAGGGCCCTCTCCGGTGCGCTGCCATGACCCGGCGAGTTTTCGCGCTCGGTGAATGCATGGTCGAGATGCGCCAGGACAGCCGCGAGCAACTCAGCTACGGTTTCGCTGGCGACACGCTGAACACAACAACATACCTGCGTCGACTACTGCCAGAGGATGCTTTCCGCGTCGGGTACGTGACGGCGATCGGCGATGACCATTTGAGTGACCAGATGCTGCAGATCTGGCGCTCGGAAGGCATTGACACGGAGTTTGTGCGGCGCTTCGAAAACGAGCTGCCAGGACTTTACTGGATTCGCACGGATGACCGCGGCGAGCGCAATTTTCACTACTGGCGCAGCGCGGCCGCTGCTCGCCAGGTGTTGCGCGATGGATTTGCCGAGCGGTTATCGAAGGCCGCATCCGGTGGCGATTACTTTTACCTGACCGGCATCAGCCTCGCAATCCTGCCGCTGCCACATCGCGAGGAACTGCTCGCGCTGCTCGCGAAACTGCGACTTGCCGGTGTAACGGTTGCCTACGACACCAACTACCGTGCGCAACTTTGGCCTGACAGCGCAGCAGCAGCGACAATGAATGAGCGCATGTTATCCAGCGCGGACATAGTGATCACCAGCCACGTCGACGAAGCCGAAATGTTCGGCGATTCGGATCTGTCGGCGACGGCGCAACGCTTTGCGGCATCGGGGGTTGGCGAGTGGGTAATTCGCGGCGAACCGGGTATTACCGTGACAGGCGCGAACGGACAAGCCACGGCACGGCCGCTCGATCCGCGCCTCGTCGTGGACACTACCGGCGCGGGCGACTCCTTTGATGCCGCCTATCTCGCAGCCCGTCTCGGTGGTCTGGACTGCGCATCAGCTGTTAATGCCGGTCACGCGTTGGCGTCGCTGGTCGTGCAACACTCGGGAGCAATTATTCCCTCGCATGTCTCCCCCGGACTCGAAGAGTTGCTTCGCTCCTGAGCTGAAATATCGCTGAGCAATCACCGGCCCTTGCGAACGCTCTTAGCCGCCCAACATGCTGCTGGAGTGCCGGGCAACAGCGGCTCATGACGATTACGTTACCAATTGGTCCTACCAATTAGTGGCTATTGGAATAGGTACCAAGTTGACATTTGTGCGGCGATTGGTCTATAAAATCGGCTAGTGTCCGGCCGGACATAGTTTTCCAGAAAATCCTTGGGGGGTCTCATGAAAAATTCGACGCTTACGATATCCGCAATCTGTCAGTACAAATTTGCAGGATATCGTCCGCTCATGCTTGCGGCGGCGCTTGCGACGTTGTTAAGCGGTCAACAGGCCTTCGCGCAGGACGACGTAATTGAAGAGGTTGTTGTCACCGGTATTCGGGGATCTCTGCAAAATGCTGTTGAGGCAAAGCGCAATTCGGACAACCTGATCGAAGCAATTTATGCCGAGGATATCGGCAAGCTTCCTGATCAAAACCTCGCAGAGGTCCTGGAAAACGTTACAGGCATCCAGATTACTCGTACGGCGGGTGTTGGTACCGGCGTGCAAATTCGTGGTACCGATGCAAACCGCACCGAAATCAATGGTGTGTCCACCGTAGGTTCAGGTTCTGGGCGTAGTGGCATCGATTTTGAAGATGTTTCTGCGGCCATCATCGCGGGTGTTGAAATAACCAAAGCATCGGAAGCGCGAACGATTGAAGGGTCAGTGGGCGGAACGATCAACCTGAAAACGATCCGTCCTCTTCAATTGACTGAGCCCCTCTTAGCTTTCCGCATCCAGGGGGAAGACAGCAGTCTTTCGACCGACAGTGGTCTTCAACCAAGGTTATCAGGTACCTGGGGCAACAATTGGACAACGGGCCACGGAGATATCGGAGCCGTATTTAGCGCGAGCTGGAGTGAGCAGGATGTTTCCGCCTTCCGTCCTCGTGTCGATCGCGATAACTTCGTTGCAGCAGGTGGCAATCCCAGTGCGCCTGATTTCGACTTTCTGCCCATTCAGTTTCTTGTTCAGGGTTATGAAAACTATGAATATGAAACGGTGAACTTTGCCGGTACGTTGGAGTGGGCGCCCAATGATGAATTTACGTTCCATCTCGATACTGTCATCAATGATCAACAGAGCAGACAAGAGAGCTCGAGAGTGCAGGCATCGGGCGTGAGCAACCTCCGGTTTGCCACGGATATCACAGAGTTTGAAACGGTCAACTTTGGCACCCTGGATGGCGAAAACGGTCTCCAGAATCTCGGCAGTATCGCTGCGGCGGCCAGGGGCATCATTCCCGCCCAGACTGCCAGCCCGTGGGATCCAAACATGCGTTTGTCGAGTGATACAAACTCTCGCTCCACCGAAAGCTACATTGTTGCGTTGGGTGGCGAATGGGTGCGCGACCGGATTTCTGTGGGCGTTGAAGCATCAACGTCCAATTCAGATACCACTACCCCCAGCATCAACACCACGCTCAATTTCATAAACCCAAACGTAGCTTCTGGTACACCCAATGAGAATGGCACGCCGTTTGAGTTCGATCTGACGGGCGGTTCGCTGACATTCGGCATCGCAGAAAGTGACCCAAACGCGCCGTCGACTGCGCAGTTGCTTGATCCCGCGAACTATCGGCTGGACGCAGTTAATGTCTCGCGAGACATCGCCGATAACCGCGAAAATGCTTTTCGTGTTGACCTTTCCTACGACATGGTGGATTCCTCGGAATTCCTAACGTCCATTGATGCTGGCTATCGTTTTAGCAAGACGACCAGTACTCGCTACGAAGTTAGTTCAAACCTCGGGTTCGGCAACATGAACGATGCGCCACCGGGTAATCTGTTCTCGAGTATCCTCACAGCGGGCCCAAATAACTTTAATGCGGCTGATGGCAGACGGTTATATGTTCCGGATTTTCTGCTTGTTGATCCGCAGCAGGTAGCTGCTAACCAGGATGCCGTGCTGTCTGTGGTGAATGATGCGATTCTTACGCACCAGACATCGACCGGTTCTACCGCAGGCGGAATCGACTCACCAACGTCGTCCGCCAATGGATTCTTTGATATTGCCGAAGAGACCAACGCCTTGTATGCGCAGGCGAATTTTGAGAGCGGTATCTTCCGCGGTAACGTCGGTCTGCGCTATTTAAAAACCGACGTTAGTTCGACAGGAAATCGTGTTCTCAATGGTGTGGCGGTACCGACAACGACCAAGGGCAGTTACGGTTTCGCGCTGCCACGACTTAATCTCGTTGCAGACGTAGCTGAAGATGTAGTTATTCGATTCGGCTGGGGCCAGGACATCAGGCGCCCGAATTTTGACGATCTGTCAACGTCATTTACATTCAGCACCAGCCCGAACCCTCCGGTCGCGCTGGGTAATCCTGACTTGGAGCCGGAAGAGGTTACTTCAATTGACCTCTCTGTTGAATGGTATTTCGCGCCTGCGAGCGTGGTGAGTATTGGCTATTTCCACAAGGAACGCACCGGCCTGTTTTTCCCAACAGATTCAGACCCCGTAGAAGATGCGAATGGATTTCGTGATATTACCGACCCTTGTGAAGGCGGCGGAATTTTCAACCCCATTGCGGACCCAAATGTATTCGCGCCACCGGGTACTCCTCCAGGCGTCTGTGTTCCGACGTCGCAGACTGTCAATGGTTCTGGAACGAGCACGCAACAAGGCGTTGAGATCGCCGTTCAATATGATCTTGCGCAGTTCGAGGACAGGCTAGGTTGGGCATCCGGGTTCGGCTTTATCGCCAACTACACCTCGCAGTCCTTCGGTGGCAGTGAAGAATTCTTTAGTGCGTTCTCTCGTCCGACCACTGTCTTTAATTCACTGGGTGCCACAGAGGTGGTTACGTGGCGGGGCGATTTGCTCAATCTGTCTGAAAATGCCTACAACATAACGGCGTACTACGAAAAATACGGTCTTTCCGCCAGGATGCGTTATACATGGCGTGAGGCATACCGTTCCGACGATTATGTCGGTACTACCAGTCCCCCATGGGGCTTCCCTGTCGTCAATGACGACAGAGGACAGCTCAACGCCAGCGCAAGTTACGCTGTAACTGATAATCTGGACATTGGCATAGAGGCCGTAAACATCACTGAAGAAGATGTTACGCAATACTGTGTCAACGAAAATGCTCTGCTGTGTTTCCAGGGTCTCACAGATCGCCGCATTACTGTTGGTGCCAGCTACCGCTTCTAGGAAGCAACAGCGAAACATCGAACGAAAAGATGCCATCTACGATGGCCCTTCAGTTCGCCAAAAAGCCCCGGTTTTTGCCGGGGCTTTTTTTATTCGCGCGACAAATTCTGCGTCACGAAAAACTCATGAATCTCGTGCAGACTTTCGAATATTCTGTGCGCTGCAGCCAGAGATGCACTGCCTGCGGTCGAACTTAAACCAAGGACCGTCATCTTTGCAGCTACCCCAGCGCTGACACCGACGAAGCTATCTTCAATGACGATGCAATCTGTTGGCGCAACTCCGAAATGTTTCGCGGCAGCGAGGAAGAGACCCGGGTCAGGCTTCCATGAATCATATTCATACGCGCTGAATATTCTGCCTCTGAAGTGCGTGTATAAA
>JBATFU010000365.1:0-48375 GCA_049665065.1 Woeseia sp.
CGCGTGAAGCGCCCGGCAGGATCAACGTGCAGCATGCCAAGCGCGGCAGTCTCGAACGTCGTACGGAATTTTTCCTCGCTCTCGCGCAGTCTGCGAGTCTCACGATCTTTCGTGATCGCGATCGCAGCAGTGTGAGTCAGGGTCTCGATGACGTCGCCTTCAAGTTGCAGCGGCTTACGGCGTTTGTCGTAGTAAAGGACGAAGGCGCCCAACACATTGCCTTCCGCGTCGCATACAGGATTCGACCAGCAAGCCAGGAGCGACAGCTCGCGCGCTGCATCGGAAAGCGGTTGCCAGCGCTGGTCGTTGACCAGGTCATTGACGAGGATCGCATCGGCCGACCGCGCCACGTCGCGGAAGAAGCCGCTATTTTTTTGTGCCTCGGCGTCAATACGCGCCGTGAAGTCAGCCGGCAGGCCCGGTGCTGCAATAGTTCTGAGGCTGTGGGTTCTGGAATCGGCCAGCATGACCGAGCAATACGCGCCACCCGCGATCGCTTCAGCGATCGTCGCAAGTGACGCCAGCGAATCAGCCAGTGGCGCGCCGAATGCGATTTTTTCCAGCACATTTTTCTGGCCTTCAAGCAGGGTGGAGGCCAGCACTCTTTCTGTAACGTCATTCGCCAGGATGAGCCGTGCCGGTCGGCCTTCATTGACTATGCCGTGCGCGATTATCTCAACCGTGATAGCAGTTCCGTCTTTCTTGATATGCGTCGTGATGTGCGCCGGCGTGTAGCCTGGCAGGCGCTGTCGCAACAACTGGTCGAGTTCTTCCTGCTTGTTGGTCGGTCGAATGTCCCGCAGCGTCATCTGCAGAAACTCATCGCGGCTATAGCCATAGTGCTGTATGGCCGCCTCGTTAACCGACGTGAATGCTAGCGATTCCGAGTCGTAAGTCCACATCGGTGTCGGGTTGCGGTCAAAAAGTTCGCGATAGCGTCGTTCACTTGCCTCCCGCAAATCCGCTTCGGCCCGCGCGGTGCTAATGTCTTCGACAATCGATACGCGGTACATGGGCTGTTCGTTGTCGTCGCGAACGAGCGAGCCCGTTACCCGCACCCAGATCGTCGACTCATCCTTGCGCACGTAGCGTTTCTCAAGCACATAGGTGTCGATGTCGCCATTGACGAGGTCTGCCACAAGCTTTTGCTCGCGCTCATGGTCTTCGACATGGGTTCTTGCGAAATCCTGCTGTTGCAGAAGAGTTGCTTCGTCGAAGCCTGAGATTTCGCACATTTTCGGGTTCACGCGCAGAACGCGGTTGTCGAGCGAAACGTGCAGAATGCCAATTGCTGCAACGTCAAAAATTGCGCGCAACTCACGCTCGCTGGCGCTCAAGGCGCTGCTGCGCCGCCGAACCTCCTCGCTGAGGCTGTCGTTAATGCGTCGAACCTGTTCCTTGGCCTCATGCTCTTCCGAAATGTCACGTGCTACGCACAGCAGACTCTGCGGCTTGCCCGCCGCATCGAGAACGGGGGTTATTGCGACGTCCCACCAACGCGGCGCCGCATTGATGGATGGAGTAAACCCGGTGAAGCGAGCCGGTTCGCCTTGTCTTGCCCGGTCAATCGCTTTACTGGCGGCAGCGTAGTCGGAATCGAGTTTCCAGAACTGGCGCCAGTCAGTGCCCCGTACCGATTCAAGGCTGTCCAGATACAGAAGCTCAATGCCTTTCTGGTTGATGTCGAGCAGGTTGCCATCAAGGTTCAGAACCATGATGCAGTCGCTGCTGCTTTTGAGGATGCCGCGGCTGTACGCCTCGCTTTCGCGAAGCGCAATTTCCATGTTCTTGCGATTTGTAATGTCCTGGCTGCTGCCGTATACGATGGAAACGACACCGTTCGCATCGGTGTCCACGTCAAAGTACATTTGTAAATGACGTGTATCGCCAGCGCGCGTGATTACCCGAAATTCTTTTGGAGCGTTGTCGAGGTGCGGGCGCTGCACTGCCGCGAGGCGCAATGCGTCCTGAACGGCGGCGGCATCTTCCGGGTGTATGAACTCCCGGATCCAGTCATCCACTTTGAGTCGGTATCCGCCCTCGTTCTTTGCGGTGGTGTTGAGGATTTCATAGGCATGATCGTCAAGCGTCAGGTACCCATTTTTGACATCCAGATCCCAGCAGGCAATTTTCGCAACGTTTAACGCGCCGCGCAGCCGGCGTCGGTTGTGGTTCAGCTCCCGGGTCCTTACGGCAACGCGCAAGCTGACCGCCCGATCGCGTGCGGCAGCGGCAATGGCCTGTACCGAAATCAGGAACGCACCCAGCAACGTTAACAGCAGGAAGATGCGGGATTTGCCGCTCTTGCCGGCTTGCCAGTAGTTTTCGTCAAGCCACGACTGAACCTGCAAGGTGCGGCCGAAGAAATCGAAACTGCGCGTCCAGAGCGGACGTGAGGGTGCCGCTGGATCTGCCGCTGCGACTTCCAGCAGCTGCCCGGCATTCGTCGTGGTTATATCCGTCACAGCGAATGACAGTGGCTCCGCCGGAGCAGCCGACCGAAAGGGGCTCATTGAAACTTGCGGATCAATCGCGCCCGCCACTATCCCGACGAAAGATTCGCGGCGCTCTGCAAGTGACATCGACGCCGGATCGAGACCGTGCTTATAAATCGGCACGAGAACGAAAATCACGGTACGTGCTGGCGAGCCCGATAGCGCCGGAGCTGACGCTGCCGGCTCGCCGGAATCGCGCGCACGAGCAAAGATAGGCGCCTCGCTCGACTCTGAGCCATAGTCAAAACCCGCCGGTCTGAAGGTCTTCTCAATTTCAGTGCTGTACAGCAGCGGATAATAGTCTGCACGCTGACTCGCCGGTTCATAGCCGCCGCTATCGTCACTTTGCAGCAGCCGGTAGTTTTTCAGGCCCTGGCGTCGCATCTTTTCTTCGAACGATTCGCGCTCTGTGTTTCGCACTCGCGGAATCCAGCCAATGTTCAGCAAACCGTTTCTGTCCATGTCGCGCGTGAAATTCTCGAACTCCGGCGCAGTGACGGCGCTGGTGGCTGAGAAGAATTTCGCGGTCGCTTCGATTGCGTTGCTGGCTGTTGCCATGCGTTCGCGCGCAAGGTCGTAGCTGAGTTCCGCCCGCAAGGCGATGGGTTTGAGGTCTTCGCTGGCTTCGTTGCTGTGGAACAGGTAGATGCTGGGAATCAGGATTGCGCCGGCGCCGAGCAGCGGCAGCGCAATCTGCCGGGCCCGGCCCGGCCACATGCGCCGCCCCGCCGGCAGCAGCAACATGCACAGTGGCGCAAACAGTACGACGCCTAACGCGTCTCCAATCCACCAGAGCAGCCAGTTTGAGAACAGGCTGCTGGTGTCGGCATTGCCCTGCATCATCATTATGGCCGTCGCCCAGCTCGCGCCAATCAGGCAGGCAACCGGGCCTGCCAGCAGCATTGCGAGGAACACGGTTTTGTCGCGGGCGGGCGCCAGGCCGTTGCTGCTGCGTCGTGCAAACCACGCGCCACAGATCGCCTGCAATATCGGCCCGGCAGAATACGGCAAGGTCGCCAGAAAAATGGTTAATGGGCCACCGGGATAAACATCATAAAGAAGATTGAATGCCAGGTGGCCGAGCAGGATACCGGGCCACAGGCGCAGGCCGCCAAGCACAAGTGCCGCAAGCGCAACGCCTGCAGCCGGCCACACCGGCGAAGCCATGGCGGGCGGCAGTGACAGCATCATGCCAAGCGCCCTGGCCGCTGCGTACGCTGCTGCCAGCACGGCAATCTGCAGCAGGTAGTTGTCCGCAAGTCTGCCTGACAGCTTGTCTGGGTTCATGCGTGTCACCGTGCTGACCGTTTGCAAAGTGCCGTGAACTGGCTGCCGTCAACGGGGCGCGAGATGAAATAACCTTGGCCGACCTTACAGCCGGCAAGCCTTAGCGCGTTCCATTCTGCCTGTGTTTCGATACCCTCGGCGACGGACAAAATATCGAGGCGATGCGCCATGTCGATACTGGCTTCGACGATAGCACGAGCTTCGCGCTTGTCGGTCATCCTGGCTACGAAACTTCGGTCAATTTTGAGTTCCGTGAAAGCGATACGCGCGAGCTGCTGGATGCTCGAGAAGCCGGTTCCGAAATCGTCAATCGAAAGACCGAATCCGCGCAGGCGCAGCCGCGCCAGGTTTTCCAGTGCCGGAGCGACATCGGTCATCGCCGCCGACTCGGTGATCTCGAGCGTTACTCGCGATGTGTCGAGTCCTGCTTGCCTGACGATTTCCGTGATCTGGTCTGCGAGGCCGGTGTCTTTCAGAGACATCAGGGACAGATTTACCGACACGCTGAGTTCGAGGCCGGCACGGTTCCATTTGCGACACGCGCCCGCGGCTTCGCGCAGCATCAGAAAGGTCAGTTCATCGAGATTGCCTGATGTCTCCAGCTGCTCAATAAATGCGAACGGCGCGATAATCCCGCGTTCGGGGTGCAACCAGCGCGCCAGTGCTTCGGCACCTGTAATCCGGCCTGTCTGCAGATCGGCTTTCGGCTGGTAGAAGGGTTCGAACTGGCCTTGCTCTATACCGTCGAGAATATCCTGCAGGCTGCACTTGGCAGCGGTGTTGAGTGTTTGGGTACGGCGCAATGCGATGCCTTCGGCATCCTGTTCGATCAGCGCGCCAACGCTACTGCGGGTCGCCGGCTTCTCGATGACACCGAGCAGCCGCACACCGTACGCCTGCGTCATGATCTGCACCGAGTTGATTACGTTGCTGTCGTGCGCGCTTGTGATGATGACAGCAGCATCTGAACCGGCGGTGCCGATATGGCGCATCAATTCCATGCCGTCCATGTTCGGCATGTCGAGGTCGCAAAGAATCAGGTCGACGAGAAACGATTCAGCCTCGAGGATTTTCAGTGCCTCGACACCGTCACCGGCTTCCAGCACTTCGCTCGCGCCGAGCGCGCGCACAACGTGTACCAGCGCGCGCCGCTGGAAATCGTGGTCTTCGGCAATCAACACGCGCAGCCCGGCGGCAACCGGCGGGCGTTCGTCCATGGAGCGCCCTTGCCTGCTGTTGCCGGCGGCGTTGTCCCCGTTCATGCCGCTGCCCGTCATGCCAACCGCCTTGCCGCAAATGCTTCTACAGCGTCAACGGCACCCATAAAGCCCGTGCTCTTCTCAAAGAAGTCATCGGCACCCGCGTCAAGGCAGAGCTGGCGTACGTCCGGATCGCTCCAGGTCGTCAGCACCAGCATGCGGGGTCGATGCTTGCGGCCGTGCATGGCGCGCAGTACATCGAGGCCGGAGCCATCCGGCATACGCAAATCCAGCAGGACAAGGTCGGGCTGGTCACGATCGATCGCGTGAAGGGTTGACGCACAGCTGTGAGATTCGAAGATTGACTCGATCCCGGTCAGGCGCGACAACAGGGCGATTATCCGTTCACGCAAAAGCTCTGCGTCGTCAGCAATCAATATTTTCAATGACTTAACTCGGAATGGGATTGTCCCAGGATGCCGGTAAGGGTACGGGCAGGGGTGTCAGAGCGACATCAGGCAGGGACTGAATTCGGCATAACGGATGCGATGAGTGACATGTCACGGAATCCGTGACACGTCATGTACCGCCCTGGACCAGCTAGTCGAGCAATTTGTGCTCGAGCGCGTAACGCGTGAGCTCGACATCGGAACCGAGATCGAGCTTTTTCAGGATGCGGCGGCGGTAGGTGGCGATGGTGTTGACGCTGAGGTGCAGCTCCTCCGCTATCAGGCGCGTGCCGCGGCCGGAGGCAATCATCCGCATAATCTGGAATTCACGGTTCGACAGCAGGGCATGTGGCTCGGACTCACCGCGTACGAGCTCGGCTGCCAGGCTGTCCGCGGCGGCCGGACTGACATACTTCCTGCCGCTTGCGGCGCGGCGCACCGCATCAACAATTTCTTCTGCCGCACTTTCCTTGGATACGAAACCTGCTGCGCCCGCCCGCAGCATGCGTACTGCAAAATTGCGCTCCGGCAGAACGCTCAGCATCAGCACCGGCAACTTAGGCTTGTGACTCAGAATTTTTTGCAGGGCATCGATGCCGCTCGGCCCCGGCATATTCACGTCAATAACAGCAACATCGCAGTCGTTGTCGCGACTCCAGGCAATCGCTTCATTGGCGTCGCTTGCCTCCGCGACGACTTCGATATCTTTCTCACGAGAAAAAATTTTGGTCAGGCCTTCTCGAATTAATGCGTGATCGTCGGCAATCAGGACGCGAATCATGCGGACACTGCCTGACCGCTTCTGTGCTGGGCCTCTGCGCGAAGGGGTGCCTGTACTTGCACGCAGGTGCCGCGCCCCGGTTCGCAACTGATAGCAAAAGTGCCGCCAATCATTGTCGCGCGCTCGCGCATACCGAGGACGCCGAGCGAAGTCGCAGTCTCCAGTTGCTGCGGGTCGAACCCGTCGCCATCGTCGGCAATCGTCAGCACGATCGACCGGTCGCGCAGCGCAATAGTGATCATTATCTGGCTCGCATTGGCGTGGCGCGCAACGTTGGTCATTGCCTCCTGCGTGATGCGAAACAGGGAGATCCGGGAGTCGGCGGACAGCAACGGCGTAACTGCGGGCGCGTCAACAGTGCATTTTATTTCGGTGCGGCGCTCGAACTCGCTGGCATGCCACTGGATGGCTGGAATGAGTCCGAATGCGTCGAGAACTTCCGGCCTTAACTGCGTGGCAATGAGGCGCACTGATTTAATCGTCGAGTCGACCAGCTTTTCCATCGACTTCAGTGCAGCAACGATTTCAGCCGCTTCAGGCGCAGCCTCAACAGGATCTGCAACATCGCGTACCAGCAGCGTCAGGTCGATCTTCAGAGCTGTCAGCATCTGCCCCAGTTCATCGTGGATTTCACGAGAGATGCTGATGCGTTCGTCTTCCCGGATCTGCTCGAGCTTCTGGCCAAATGCCCGCAATTTGTTCTCGGATTCACGCAATTGCTCAACCGTGCGGTTGATATCCGTTATGTCGAGGCAAGCGCCTATCACGCCGTAAATTTCGCCATGCGTATCGCGCACAACGTCGATCGATGTTTGCACGATCCTTATACTGCCATCCGGGCGCAACACGTGGCACTGAATGCGCCGGGGTGCCTGGTCATTCGATACCAGCCGGATGCTGTTGGTCAGCAACTCGCGATCTTCATGCGCCACGAATTTCAGGAGTTCGTCGAGCGCCACTTCGGATGAAGGATTTTCGCGCTGGGCAATGGCCTGCAAGCCATCCGAGCAGGTGACGACACGCCGTCCAAGGTCGTACTGCCAGCTACCGATCTGTGCCATTTGTTCGGCGCGCTGCAACATCAGGCGTTGCTCATTGAGTTTGCGTTCCGCCGCACGCATCGATGTCAGGTCGCGTCCAACTGCGAGGAAGAGGCCGGGCTCGGTCCAGGGCACGGCGTTCCACACGATATCGCGAAAGTCGCCGTCGCGCGTGCGCATGCGGGTGTCCAGCAAGCTTACCGACCGTCCTTCGCCCAGCGCAGCGATGCTTTGGTGCACGCAGTCCCGATCGTCCTCGTGAATCAGGTCCAGGTAATTCAACGCCTGCAATTCTTCGTTGCTGTAGCCCAGTATGCGAGAGCAGGACTTATTGGGTGTGAGGAGTTTTCCTGTCAGCGACGCGATCACCATCATGTCCAGCGAGCGGTTGAACACCATGTTGCGCTGCAGCTCGGATTCCTTGAAATCCTTCAGGTCCTGAACCAGCCCGATAAACTGGGTAATGCTGCCGTCCGGATCGCGAACGGCCGTCAGGCTCAGGTTTAGCCATTGACCGGCCTGTCTGGCAACGCCGCCGCTCCGCAGGTCCAGTTTAAAACCGGGGGTCTTGCCCTGCGCGAGTTCGGCAAGCTGGCGGCGCAGCGCGTTTCTATCATGGTCATCCAGAAATTCCTCAAGATTGCGACCCAAGGCTTGTTGGCGAGCGCATCCGGCCAGGCTCAGATACGCTTCGTTGACGCGCAACAGGTTGCCATTCACATCGCCAACAATGATGCCGACACTGGCGTTGTCGAACAGGCCACGCAATCGCTCCTCACTTTCGAACAGGGTCTCGTAAGCTTTCTCAAGGTCCGCAGTGCGTTCTTGGACGCGTTGCTCCAGCGACTTGTTCAGCGTGCGTACCTGCTCATCGGCGAGCTTGCGTGCGGTGACATTGCGGTGCGACACCACGGCGTGCCGGTTGCTGCCGGTGCCGAACGCGGACACCTGCACGACGAACCAGCGTTTTTGCTGCGGCGCATGACACGGATACTCCAGTTGAAAAACTTCATTCGTCTGTTTCGCGAGTACTTTGCGCAGTGCACTGGAAACCAGTACCGCTTCCGCGCAACCGGCTTGTTCGGCCTTGGCGCACACTGCCAGGTAGTTGGCGCCTTTGCCGGTTTTCGTTATCACTTCCGGTGTGCAGTTTTCTTCCGCAAAGCGCGACCAGGCGTCATTGACATGCACAACGTCGCCGTGTCGATCAATGATCGCAATGTTGTCGGCGAGGGAGTCGAGCGTCGAACGCATGAAGGAATCGGCACGTCTTCGCGATTCTTCGGCGATGGCTCTGTGTTCAATCTCTGTGGCCAGCGCGTCGCGCGCGGCCGCCGTCAGCGTCAGTGAGCGTCGCAGCTCCAGGTTGGTGATGACTTGTCGGGACAATGACCGCAAAGCCTCAAGTTGATCTGCTGACAGCTGGCGCGGTTTGTTGTCGATAACGCAGACTGTGCCGATTCGATACCCGTCGGGTGTGATCAGTGGTGCGCCGGCGTAGAAGCCGATTGAGCAAGGTCCTGTGACCAGTGCGTTTCTACAAAAACGCTCGTCCTTTGCCGTATCCGGTACTACCAGAATACCGTCGTCTTCGATGGCAACAGAGCAAAACGAGATCGCGCGCGCGGTTTCCGCCAGATCGAAACCCACCCGGCTTTTAAACCATTGCCGGTCTTCATCAACCAGCGTTACAAGTGCGACGGGCGTATCGCAAATGCTGCAGGCCATCTGCGTGACGTCGTCGTAGGCTGCTTCGGGCGGGGTATCGAGGATGTCATAGCGCCGCAGCGCTGTTAGCCGCTCGCCTTCCTGTTGCGTGTCATGTTCAGAGTCTTTTGACATGGCCTGGTGCCGTTGTCGCTATTGCCCGCGACTCGCGGCGAGTTCCTCCCGGAGGGGGGTTTATTTTGACCGTTTTGGAGCCAAAGGTCACTAAGCCTTGCATTCGCCTGCCCGGAGCAGAATTTGCCCACTCAGTCGCCGGGTCGTGGGACAATCGCCGCCATGAAACTCAGGGTTCGCGGAAATTCCCTGCGACTGCGCCTGACGCAGCGTGAGGTAAAACAACTCGTCTCGCATGGCGAGGTGGTCGAGCGTATTGAATTCGGCATCGGCAATTCGCTCGATTATCGACTCGGCATGAGCGAGACAGCGACTGCGTGTCACGCGGTGCTGGGCGCCAGTGGCATAGCCGTGTTCGTGCCTGCGTCGGTCGCATCGGACTGGGCGAAGAGCGACGCGATAACCATCGAGGCAGCGCAGCCGTTGGCTGACAATCGTTTTCTGCAATTGAAAATCGAGAAGGATTTCGCCTGCCTGGTTGACCGGCCTGGCGAGGATGACGGCGACGCATACCCGCATCCGGAAGGCTGTTAGCGCTTGCCGCTCAGGCGGGTCGAATCGCAACCGGTATCGATTTGAAATTTGGAGTCTTGCTGCGCGGGTCGTGGCTGCGGCCTGTCAGGACGTTGGCTTCCGGGAAATAGGTCATGACATCGCCGCGCCGCAGGCCGTACGCGTAGGTGCGAACAGCCCGCATTTCGCCGTGCGCGGAACGCAGTGTGACGCGGTCACCGGGCTCAAGTCCGAGTTCATCAATATCATCTTCGTGCATGAGTACTGACCAGCGATCGTTGGTGCCGCGATAGCTGTCCTTTTCTTCGTAGATAATCGTGTTGAATTGACCCTCGCTGCGCACGCTCGTCAGCATGTAGGGAAATTTTCCGGCGCCTTTCTGTCTGGCCGGTAGTGCGCGGGTGACGAACCGGGCGCGGCCCGATTCGGTTTTGAACTCCGGCTTGTGCAGCAGCCTGCCGCGAATGTGAAATTCTTTTTTGGCAACATCGATATCCGCCAGGTCTTCCATGCCGGGAATCGTCGCTGCGATGGCTTCGCGAATACGCCGGTGCTCCTTGAACTCCTCGAAGTCGAGCGCGCAGTCCGGCAACAGCTGCAACGCGAGGTCCGCGAGGATGCTGACTTCAGAGCGCACGCCTGCGAGGCGCTGAATGCCGCCGTCGCTCAGGCGCACGTAGTTAAACATTGATTCCTGCGTCGTTGCCTGCGGCTCTTCATCGCGCGCAGTCACCGGCAGGATAAGCACCTCACCATCTTCCACGCCGTGCACATGGCCGAGGTTCAGCGTAGTCGTCAGGAACAGCTTGAACTTGATCTTGTTGAGGGCGCGCGCGGCGAAGCGGCTGTCCGGCGTTGCAGCGTAAAGGTTGCCGCCCATCATCAGTGCTGCGTCAATTTCATCGCGTGCTGCGGCTTCCAGCCCGGCCAGCGTATCAACGCCATTACCCTTGGGTAGCGTCACGCCAAGGTGCTCTTCGATCTTCGCGAACACCTCGGCCGGCAGCACCGGCTTTACGCCAATCGTGCCAATACCCTGCACGTTGCTGTGGCCGCGCAGTGGCAGCAGACCTGCGTGCGGTTTGCCAACCATGCCGCGCAGCAGCGCCAGGTTGCTGATGTACTCAATATTCTCGACGCCATGTAAATGATGCGTAACGCCCATGCCCCAGGCGAAAACCGCTTTCTCAGCCTTGCCGTAGAGAACGCCTATGCGCTGCATGTCGCTTCGCGAGATCTCGCAGGCGCTGACGATCTCATCCCAGGATGTCTGCTCGATGTCGGCCAGGAACTCTTCGTAGCCTTCGCACCAGCGCTCAATGTAGTCGTCATCTGTCGTGCGCGCTTCGACGACGGCCTTCGCAATGCCTTTCAGCAGGGCCACGTCACTGCCGATGCGCGGCTGCAGGTACTCGCTGGCAATCCAGTCGCCGCCCTTTAGCATCGAGCCAGGACTCTTGGGTACGGCAAAGCGCACGAGGCCCGATTCACGCGCCGGATTGATGACGATGACGTCGCCACCGCGATCACGCAGCGCCTTCAGTTTGTGCAACAGTCGCGGGTGATTCGATGCCGGATTGGCGCCAATCAGGAAAATCAGGTCGCAGCCGGACAGGTCGGCTAATTCGACGGTCGATGTACCGGTACCAATCGTGTTGTCGAGCGCCACGCCGCTGGCCTGGTGGCAATAGTAAGAACAATTGTTGACGTTGTTGGTGCCGTACAGCCGTGCGACCAGCTGTAACAGAAAACCTGCTTCATTGGATGAGCGGCCGGATGAATAGAAAAAACTGCGCTCAGGCCGGGTGGCAGCGAAGCGCTCCGCTGCAAGTTGTAACGCGTCGTCCCAGCTGATGGCGGAGTAGCGTTTACCGAGCTGTGGTTTATAGATTGGCTGTGCAAGGCGCCCGAGGTGCTCGAGGTCATGGCCGGAGAGCTCCTGCAGTTCCTTGAGCGGATGTGCGAAAACCTCCAGCGGTATCGGTGGCTGAATGTCCGTCGATTGCGCCTGCACACTTTTGTTGCAGACCGATGGAAACTCGTCGAGCTCATTGACCATGCCGCCGCGCTGCCCGCCCATGCCAAGCGCGCAGGCTTTGCAGGTGTTTTTTGAGCGCAACGCTTTTGCTGAATCCAGCAGCCCGATTCGCCGCACCGTATCCAGCGTGTACAGCACCTTCTTGCCGCCACCGCCGATGATGCTTCGGGATCCAGATTTGCTCACGTGTCACTCCGCTCCTGTAGATCAGGTAAGCAGCATGCCATAACCCCGAACAAAGAAAAGGCCCCGCCAAAGCGGGGCCTTTCCGGACGGCAGGCCTTCGTGCCTGCCGGCGCTTTCGTACGCGATCTTACTGCTTACTGACAGTCAGCTTGTTATTCACTTTCGCTACGCTGTCCGTATTCTTCGCGAGTACTTCAGCAAGGTTGCGTTCTTCTGATGAGCGCACCTTACCCGACAGGGTGACCACCTCATTTTCCGTATCAACGTTGATGCTCAAACCCTTTGTATTGCCGTTTGCCATCAGGCGGGTCTTGACGCTAGCCGTGATGGTTGCGTCATCGATCGATTGCATCAGGCTGTTGGTTTTCTGCTTGGCAGAAGCAGCCATTTTGTCCAGCGCGCTCTTTTCTTTTACGTCGAGCTTGTTCTCAACTTTCGTTACGCCATCGATGTTCAGGGCAATTTCGCCGGCGAGATCGCGGTCAATGTCAGACTCGACCGTGCCGGTCAGGTAGGCAACGCCATTGTCCACTTCGGTGTCGATCGCAAACGGATTGAGATGACGGTTCAGTGCAAAGGCAGTTTCAATGCGTCCGTCAAGCCAGGCATCCTTCACCGCGCCCGTGTAGTCCGTATTGCCTTCCGCCAGTGCGGTACCACCCGCGCCGAGCGACAGTGCGACCATGACAGCAGTTGCAAGTTTGTTTCGCGATGCTTTGCTTGATTGAGTGTTCATGTGTCCTCCTTGGTTTGATTAATTCCGCCGATAGTTGCGCCGTCTATTCCTGCAACGCTCCATCGGCCGGTCTCACCAAGTACCAAGCAGCATCTGTGCCAACTCCCGAGGAATCTTCATAAGTAACTGTTTATATTGAATTAAAATTGATTATTGGGCAATTTGTTCCAGTGCGACTCGCGCCTGCAATTCGGCACAAATTACAATTCCTGCGTCAATAATTCAGGAGCCGCTGCAGCTCCTGACTGCGCTTGATGTCGCCGTGCCCACTGTGTAGAAGTCCGTATGCCTGCCGCACAACTGCTGTGGCAGCGTAGCGCCTGATGATCACTGCATTCGTGTTAAACGTGCTCGTGCCGTTCCGTACTGGCTGGTGGCAGCCCGGCTGGCTGCGCTACAGCGGCGGTCAGTTTCAGGCGCTACGGCAGATCCGGTTTCTGCTTGCCGCAGGGCATCGCAGTTTCCAGTTGCTGGCAAACGTCGTTGATCAATGTTTTTCCCGGATCCTTAGTGAGAAATATGTGTGTTGCCTCTTCGAGAAAGGGCAGCTTCTTCACATCATCGAGTTTGATCTTCCTCGCAAGCGGCGGCTGCAGTCTCTCGAAATACTTTAGCAACTTCACGTTTTTCGCAATCCTCATCTCGGCAGTCGACTGATCCGCTTGCCCTTCAACAATGACGTCGAGAAGCGGGAAAAACCAGCCGAGCCTGCCCCACTTTTTTGCCTTGTCCGGGTTGATCGGCCGGTCGCTAAAGCCGGTGCCCAGCGACACCACCACGGTTTCCTGCAGCGACTTCTCGTCAGTATCAAACTGCTCATCCAGTGAGAAAAATTTGTGTTGAGTGTTGTTTTGCATTGCGACATAGCTTTTATTCAGGGATTGATGTGCATGCAGCCAGCCGAGCATCGCAGGGTTGTTGGCGTAAACGCCGCCGTCAATCACGGTCGAATGGAATAAACCGTTGGCCGTGTGTACATCAAACGGCTCGAAATACGACGGGGCTGCGGTTGCCCCGCGAACCACCTGCCACAACAGATGGTTATCAGAAGCAATTTGCCCTGCCGCGAGCGAACTAAAGTAATGAACGCGCGGCGGAGTATCGCGCAGGGCGTAAACCGGTGCGATAAAGCGCGTGGCCGTTCTCTTAAGGTCCGCGTCACCGAGATAATGTTGCAGCACTTCCTTAACGGATTCATTCTCAAACTTCGGCTGCGCAATTGGCCAGAATGCACGTCTCTTGAAATATTTTTTTGCATCCTTTCGATAGAGTTCGACAATCTCCTGAGCCCAAAGCGGTTCGAGTGAATCGCTTTTGCGTGCTGCCAGTGCGCCGACAAAAGCGCCTGTTGAAGTGCCGGCAATAACATCAAACAGTTTGTGTGCAGGGCATTTCATCCGTTTTTCGATTTCCGCCAGGATCAGCGCCGATACGATCCCGCGAACACCTCCGCCATCAATCGTCAGTACTGTTTTCATCAGATGCTCCCCTTCATGGCCTGCCTCCGGGTATCGCGGATTCCTGTTTGCGCTGTCGCAGCACGGCTGCGAGTCCGCCACGCAGGTTGGGCGTCCAGTCTTTAAGCAAGGCAATCATCAGTAGATTTTCGATACCTGCCAGCAGGCAAAGTCCGGCAACAAGGTAGAAAAACCACGCTACGAATCCATAGAAAAAAGTTAGCAGAACGAACAAGCCGAAGCTGAGCAAGCCGACCTGCGTCAAGCGGCTATGGAAACTGGCCGGCCTGCCGTAGCGCAACAGCGCGACAAGGTGCACGCCGAGCCAGACGGCGCACACCGCCGCAATCACAGGCCACTGCTCGAGCAGCGTTTCGCGGTGAAAAATCCACAGGCCGGCAATTGCGGTCAGGGTCAGCAACACATCCGCAACGGAGTCGAGCATTGCGCCGAGCGGACTGGTCCAGCCAAAACGCCTGGCGAGCCAGCCATCGAGAATATCGCTCGCACCAGCCAGCAACAGGCCCCACGCAAACAGCTCCTGCCAGCCACGGCTGGCGATCCACAGCAGGATAGGCACCGCAATGGTGCGACTCGCGGAAATCAGATTAGGCAAGTGTCGAAGTTGCATGCATCCGTTCGCAAAGGTTCATAAGTCGCTGTCTGCTCGTGGTTTTTCTATTCTGGCAGATGCTACACTCTTTGCCACCCCAGGGTTTTCACGCGGCGTATCGCAGGCCCGGGAGCAGGGGCAGAAGGCAGTTATTTGAGCAAGCTTAACGATAAACTCACGCGGCTGTTTCAGGAGCTGCGGCGCCGCAAGACGTTTCAGGCTGCGGCAGCGTATGTCGTCGTCGGCTGGGTCCTGATCGAAGTCGCATCGGTCGTGCTTCCCGCATTTTCGGCACCGGAATGGATCCTGCCGTCCATCATCATTGCAATAGCCGTCGGCTTGCCGATTGCCGTCGTTGTGTCGTGGATTTTTGATATCCACTTCGGCGGTGTCGAGCGAACGCTTTCCCTTGAGGAAGTGGCCGGCAACGACACGATTGCTAGCGAAAAGCTGGTTGCCGCGGTCAAGCCTTCCATTGCGGTGCCGTTCGGCAATGCCCGACGCCGCCAGGTCACGCTGCTGCGTTGCACGTTCGAGCTCAACAGGGACGGCAAGAGCGCCGCCGATCCCGAGGCGCTGCACGGTTTGCGCGAACGCTTCGACGAGCTCATCGCCGATGTCGCGAGTCACTTTACCGCAGTGCTGTCAGATAAATCCGGCGTCACTTACGAACTGTTGTTTGGCTACCCAACGGCCTTTGAGAATGATGCCTTGCGCGCCTGTGCCGCAGCCTTCTCGATCAAGCATCGTCTGCGCAGCATCAAATCCGAACAAGGCAGCTCTACGGCAGTGGCAACGGTTGGTATTCACAGTGACATCGCGGTCGTCGAAAAATCCGTTGACGATGATGAGTCGATCAGTGTTGTTGGCGAAGCCTCGCAAATTGCTGCCTGGCTACAAACGCTGGCGGCGCCGGGTTCGATTACCCTGAGCGCAAACTCTCACCATCTGTTGCGCGATAAAGTCGAAGCAGAAACGCAGGGCCTGCAGAAGAATTTGCGGCTCGGTACGGAGATGGAGATTTATCGTGCCGTCGCCTTGATGCCGCACGATAGCGCTGCGACCGCACATGCGGCGAGCAATACTGTGATGCTGGGGCGCGACGCTGAACTCGCCATGCTGCTTGACCGCTGGGAGCTGGCAAAGGACGGTGAAGATCAGTTTGTCCTGCTGCGCGGTGATCCGGGTATTGGCAAATCAACGCTGGTGAGCGGCCTGACAGCGCGCGTGCGCGAGGACAAGCGCCTGCAGTTCATTCCTTTGTTCTGCTCGCCGTTCGAAATTAACAGCGCATTTCATCCAGTCGTTGAGTATTTTCTTGGCCCGATAAGCGGCACACTCGATGAAGAAACCCACGCCGCGCAAAGTGAGCGCATAAGCAGGTTGCTGGACCAGGCCGGACTCGATGCAGCTGATGCAGAGTCCCTGCGGGCAGAGCTGCTCGCTTTCGTGACGACGGACTCTGGCAAGGCTGCAGTGAGCCGCACAGCCGAGGAGGCGCGCCGTGCCCTGCTGCGCTCCCTGATGGAGTATTTCACCGCGGCCGCAAAACAGGGGCCGCTCCTCATTATTGTTGAAGACATTCAATGGGCTGACCCGTCAACGCTGGAAATCATCGACATGATGATGAGTGGCGGCGCGAGTCTGAATGCCTTGAGTCTGTTTACCGCGCGGCCGGGTACCGAGTTTGACTGGGTGACACGCCCCGACGTGCTGGTGCTCGACTTGCAGCGCTTGCCGCGGCGCGCGATCGAGAATTTAGTGCGTGAAGTGGCAGGGGACGTTGAGCTTTCCGAAGAAATGCTTGGCAAGATCATTGCCGAGACCGACGGTAACCCGCTGTTCGCCGAGGAATTGACGCGCGCCATGACGGAGCACGGCGCAGAAGAGAGTGGCACGCTGGTGCTGCCAGGAACGGTGCAGCAGTCACTGGAATCGCGAATGGACAAGCTGGGCAGCGCACAGCCGCTACTGCAGTTGTGTTCGCTGCTTGGTGCGCGCTTTGACTACGAGTTGCTGCTCGCCGTTAGCGAAACCGAAAATGAAAAAGCGCTGCAGTCGGATCTGCGTACTATTGTTAATGCCGGGCTTCTGTATCAGGAAGGCGCCGTGCCACACAGCACGTATCGCTTCAAACATATGCTGATGCAGGAAACGGCCCACGGTACTTTACTGAAAAAAACCCGCATCAAGCAGCACGCCAGGATCGCTGCAACCGTCGAGTCGCGCTTTCCTGAAAAAGCACAGCGGCAGCCCGAGTTGCTGGCCTTTCACTACAGTGAAGGCGGCGAGCCGGCCAAGGCAATGCCCTACTGGATACAGGCCTGCCGCAAGTCATTGCAGGCCTATGCGATACGCGAAGCCTACGAGCAAGCCGAGAGCGGCCTGAAGGTCTTGAGCAAGCTGCCGGAGGGCGCCCAGCGTGATGCGCTCGAAGTGACATTGCTCAGCATGCGTGGCAAGGCCATGCTGACGCTGCGCGGCTACGGCGACCCGGAAGTGGAAGCCACCTTTGCACGGGCGCTTGCGCTAACAGGCGAGCTCGGCAATTCGCCGCAGATGTTTCAGCTCGTCGTCGGGCTCTGGATGTACTTTTTCATCGCCGGCGAAGCCGAGCACGCGCTGGCCCTGGCGCGCCGTCTTTGCAAGATCGCCGACTATGCGGCATCACCGGCAAAGCGTTTGCAATCGCACTATTGCCGAGGCTATGCGCTGTTTCGACTGGGGCGCCTTAACGAGGCGCTCGGTCAGTTTGAACTCGCGCTGCAACAGGAAGCGAACGACGCTGATTTTTCCAGCGAGTCGGCCAGTGGCGACGACACACGCATCCACCTGCGCATCGTACTGGCCCACCTGCTGTGGCACCTTGGTGACGATGAGCGCTCGCTCGCCAACGCCAGCGAAGCACGCGCGCTTGCTGCGGAGCTCGGCAATCCCTTCGGCATTGTGTTTGCCGAGTTCATGAGCAGCTGGCTGCATATGCTGCGACGCGAACCCGCTGAGTGCAGCCGCTACGCGGCGCGCGCGATCGAGGTTGCGGAGGACAGGGGCTTTCATTTCTGGCTGCCGCTTGCGTACTTCATGCAATCCTGGTCCAGCTGCGATGGTGGCAAACACGGTGACGATGCGCGGCTTGCAACTCGTCTCGAGCACATGGAGCAAAACCTGCTGCGGTTTGTCAGTGCGGGCGCGAGCAATGGCGAAGTGTCGCTGGGACTGCAGATTGCCGAAGATAAAATTGCCTGCGGTCTGCTGGATGAGGCCCTGAACTGGGTCGAGCGCGCGGAACGCAGCATGGCGACGAGTGGCGAGGCGTTCCTGCGGCCTGACGCGATCAGAATCCGGGCACAGCTCGCTGCCAGGCGGGGCAACCCTGCCGACGCCGAAGAGGGCCTGGCAGCAGCCCAGTCGGCGGCCCGCGACATGGGCAGTGTCAGCCTGGCCCGCCGTGCCGCAGAGGACCTCGCGCATTTCCACAGCGGTGCCGCGGGTGTCGCCGCAGGGAGTGACAGAGCCGGCCTTGGCGGCCCCGCTGCGGCCGCAAAACTGCGCCAGGACTGAGTTTTTTGTCATATGCGGGCGATAGATTTCACTTGTGCCGCCGAGACAAACGGCAGTACACTAACTCCGCAAGCTAAAAAATATTAATAAAACAATAAGTTAGGTGGGTAAAAGCATGCGCGACGGGCTGCCCAATGAGCGGGACAGCCGGCGCCAGCGCCAGAAAAAGATACTGATCGTTAATTGTTATTTCCCGGAAATGCGGGAACCGATTAAGCGGATCAATGAAGTTCCGAATGCGCTGGCCCCGGTACTACTGGCGGGACATTTCTGTCCGCGCTCCTGCGAGATCG
Source organism: Woeseia sp. (assembly GCA_049665065.1). GTDB lineage: Bacteria > Pseudomonadota > Gammaproteobacteria > Steroidobacterales > Woeseiaceae > Woeseia. The sequence goes on from JBATFU010000365.1 coordinate 18,491, forward strand.
AGCTTTACAACGAGGTCAATTCCGGCTTCCTCGAGGTGTTCAAACCCGAGTTGCTGGGCTGGCCGGACATGCTGGTCCTGACCGGACTGACCGCGGCCTTCGATCGCATGTTGCACATCGCAGCGTACGTCCGCACCCTGAATCCAAAAGTTGTTGTCGTCGCCGGCGGTCACGGCGTGCGTTCGCTGCCGCGCTATTCAGAACACTTTTTCGACTACGCCTGCCAGGGCGACGTCGAACAAATTACCGACGTGATTCGTGATTCGCTGGGTCAGGAATATATTGCCCGGGAGTTCAGGCCGCGCTACGACCTCGCGTACTGGATGAAGCGCTTCGGCTACGTTGAATCGAGCCGCAACTGCAATTTCCGCTGCACCTTCTGCAGCCTGACCGGCGCGTCGCGACCCTACCAGGTCAACAAGCCGGATTATCTCGACGTGCAGATGGAGGCGGCTGGCAAACGACAGATCCTGTTCTTTGAGGACAACCAGTTGCTCGGCGACGGCCAGAAAACTTTTGCGAGTCGCATCGCGCAGGTGCAGAAGCGCCGCGAGGCCGGGCAGTTCAAGCACTGGGGCGGTTTTGTCACGGATACGTTTTTCTGGAAAGAAGAAAACATCCGTCTCGCCCACGAAACCGGCTGTATTTCGCTGTTCGTGGGTGTCGAGTCTTTCGATGACACCGCCTGGCTCGATAGCGTGAACAAGCCTCAGAATGCCAAGCAAAGCCAGGTTGAGCTGATTCGCCGCTGCCTCGATGGCGGCGTGCTGTTCCAGTACGGGCTGGTGTTTGATCCGACGGAGCGCACCGTGGCGCAGATGTACCGCGAGATGGACATCATTTGCGACACCCCGGAAATTGCACTGCCATTGTTCATGTTCACTGCAATCCCGTTTCCCGGAACACCGCTCTTTCACCAGCGCATCGAGAAAAACCAGATTCTGCCCAACACCAAGATGCGCGATCTCGAAAGCTCGACATTGACGTTGAAGCCAATCGATCCGGTCGAAGACGTTATCAACTTCATCAAGACCGGCAAGAACTTCCGCGGTTATCATCAACGCGTGTTCCGTCACCAGCGCGAATTTCTGAAGCGCTACAGCAAGTCACTGTCGTTCGACCAGAAACTCGTGTCGACACTCGGGATGCTGGCGATACTCTACCCCGGCAAGTTTTCGAGCCCGGGCTCGATGTTTGTCAGGAAACGGCCGCGCACACATCTGAGCACGACTGACCACCTCGACTGCGTCTACACACCGCGCCATGACGTGCACCGGCGCTGGCGCGACTATTTCAAACCGACCGTACTCGTCGATGCCAATGGTGAACTCAATCCGCTGATTCAGGACGATGCGCTGGATACCCGCTTTCGCAGCAAGCCGACGGTCACCGCCGCCGTAGCCTCATGAGCACAATCGCCCAGCCGCAGGTCAAATCGCGCAGCGAACGCTGGCGTATCGGCGGGCTGATTCTGTTGGTGCATATCCTGCCGATCGGCGCATTGATTGCCGGCACCGACAGCACCGACTGGCTGTTCTTCGCCTGCCTGTACCCGTTCCAGGCGATCGGCGTCGGCGTTTCGTTGCATCGCTATTTTGCACATCGTGCGTTTCGCACGAGTCGCGCGTTCCAGTTTTTTCTCGCGCTCACCTCGGCAGCGACCTTCGGCAACCCGCTCAAGTTTGCAGGCAAGCATCGGCTGCATCATCTGCATGTCGATAAAGAAGACGATGTGCATTCGCCGGTGCACGGCCTGTGGGCTTGCTGGATTGGCAGCCTCATCGACAGCGGCTACACCGACCAGCAGGTTATGGCGAAGGTGCCGGATCTCCTGCGCTACCCGGAGCTGCGCTGGCTCAGCCGGTTTTTCCTGGTGCCGGGTTTGCTGCTCTGCGGGCTGGCGTTCGCGATCGGCGGAATCTCGACGGTGGCGATTGGTGTCTGCCTCGGGGCGACACTGCTTATTCACCAGAGCTCGGCCGTTAACTACCTCTCACACAGGTTTGGCACGCGCCGCTTTGACACAGCCGACCGGTCAACCAACTTCTGGCTCACCGGCATCCTGACCTTTGGCGAAGGCTGGCACAACAATCATCACTACATGCCGAGTTCGGCACGCGCCGGCTTCGCCTGGTACGAAATCGACATGTTCTACTGGGTGATCCTGCTGTTCGAAAAGCTGGGACTCGTCTGGAACGTGCGTCGGCCGCCCGCCACGCTGTGCTCTTCGGCAACAGTTTCTGCCTCGTAAGGCAACGCCACACAAAGAGGTTTGCTCATGAATACCGCCGCCGCTTCGCATCATCATCACAAGGGCATCGGCGATATCGCGCTGTCTTTGTCCGGCGGCGGCGTTCGCGCCGTCGGCTTTCACCTCGGCACGCTCGAGATGCTCGATCGTCTCGACCTGCTGCGCAACGTAAAGATTCTGTCGACCGTCTCCGGCGGCAGCCTGACCGGCACCGGCTATGCCCTGTCGCAGCATCTCGGTTACGGCTTTGATCGCTACTTCGGCAACTTCTACGATTTCCTGCCTAATCTGAACACCATAGAGCGACTGCTCGACGGCCTCGCCAGTGATGAACAGCCAGCGCCATCGGGACGACGCGACATGATCACCGTGATGGCAAATATTTACGACGACACCTACTTCTCGAAGTATTTCGGAGGCGGTGGCAAGAGCGGCGGCGCGTCCCCACGCTTCGAGGTGTTGTTGAAGCCGGGTGCGCCCGACAGTCATCTCGAAGAAATCATTTTTAATGCGACAGAATTCCAGACGGGCTCTGCATTCCGCTTCCAGCGCAGCAACTGGCGCTGCCTTGTCGGTAACGCCAGCATTATCCTTTGCAAAAAACACGCCGCGCAGATCCGCATGGCCGACATCATGGCCGCGTCATCCTGCATTCCGGCCGGCATGGAGCCGCTGTTTTTTCCGCATGATTTTCACTGGCCCGATGATTCCGCGACGCCCGGTGGGCCGCGTCCGACCTGCGATACGATCAGAGCTTCATTGCAGGAGCGCCTGCACCAGCAGTTCAGGCTGTACCGTGGTCGCGAGGTGGATTTTTTCGCATTGATGGACGGCGGCGTTTATGACAACCAGGGTGTCGTCAGCGTCCTGCTGGCGATGAACCGCCGCATCACCCGGTTTAAAGCAGACCCTGCCAAAGTCCTCGAATGCGGCAGCGCCTTGCCCGGCACAGTAGAAGAGTCGCAGCCCGACCAGTGGGTCAAGTGGTTTGCGGGCAAGGTTGAACACTCGGGTGAGGACGGCCAGTCCATGCATGTCGACGAAGATTCTGCAGCCACGCTCATCATTATTTCGGACACGCCGGTGCGCAAGGATTCGCAGTATCCGAAAATCGGTCAGCCGGTCAGCGCGATCGATACCGACAAAAATCAGCAGGCAGTGCGCAGCGAAGGGCGCATCAATCGCCTGACGATTGGCGGGCTGGACAAAATTGGCTGGTTTATTTCGACGCTGTTATTCCTCAGTGCGGGTGTGACCTTCTACCAGGAAATCTGGCCGAACCGTGACTGGGATGGCAGCAACCTGTTCAGTATTGTCGATGACCTGCTGCAGGTGGTGATTCCGCTGATTATCACGCTCGGTATCGCGAGCGGTTTGTTCATATTGCGCAGGAAAATCCGCGAGGCCGCGAAGAAAGTGCAGTCGGTATTGCCGCCCGATCGCTGGCAGAAGAGCGACCCGTGGGACTACGTCAAACGCCTGCGGTTGAAGGACCTGCTGGACATGGCGCGTTTACGGGTGGGTTCGGTTTCGGCGCTGACAGCCAGTATCTTCATGGGTCGCATCCGCACCTTGACGTATGCGGCCGCCTACCTGCGCGAGAACGTAGAGAACCACATCATCGCAAACCAGATTTTTGCGCTGGAGTGCCATGATGATGCGTCGGACCCGGGCGGCAAGCGTTCGCCTCCGGATTGGCCTCGCGATTTTCCACAGAACATTTCGCCAATATCAGCAGAGGCCACAGCGATTTGTGCCATGGCCGCGCACCTGCCAACCAAACTGTGGATCAACGACATCGGCCACGACAATGAAAGTGGCCAGCACAAGGCGGCGCTGTCCGCACCACTGGCCGCTGCTACCGAAGAAGTCTGCAAGGTCAACGATCGGCGTATCAGGGAAGGCAAGGCGCCATTGACGGATCTCGACGTTCTTGTGATCTGCGGCCAGATGACGATCTGCTACAAGCTGATGGTGCATCTCTGGACCGGGCATCGGGAAAACGGCAGGTGGGTAGACGCCGGCGAGTCCGAGGCGATCTTCAAAAAATGCAGCGATCACTGGAATCAAATGGTCGCCGATCCGATCGCGCTGCTCGATGAGCGCAAGGCGCGTGCTCTGCAGGCCGCCGCCTGACGACGACCAGCGGGCACAAAAAAACCGGCAATGCGATTTGCATTGCCGGTTTCTGGTTCCTGCTTGTTAAGGCTTGCGGAATTTCAGCGTCATGCGATTCGATTCACCGATGGCCAGCATTTTTGCCCGCAGTGCTTCGTCATCGGCGCTGGTGCCGAGAGACGGCGGCAGGCGCCAGACCATGTCTTCCGTCGTGGGCTGGTCGAGATCGTTATTGTTGATGTCGCTCGAGCCGAGGTATTCGAAGCCGACACTTTCCATCTTGTCGATCACGAATGCCTTCTTTAAGTAGCCGTTCGAGCCATTGGCCCAGTCATCCGGCATGTCTTCGCGTGCCTCGTGCTGCACGACGCCGACAATGCCGCCCGAACGCAGAATGTTGTAGCTGTCCTGCAGCGCGCTTGTCAGGTAACCACCACTCTCTTCGAAACGCGCCAGGTTGTGCAGCGCGCGAATCAGCAGCACCGTATCCGCGGAGCCGTGCATTTCCTGCGGCAAACTTCCGAACACGAATGCTTCGACCTGCGCGCCGTCGTCGTCAACCCAGCCTGCGGCCTCTGCAGTCCAGTCAGCAACCCAGGTTTTCTTGCGTTCCAGGAATGCCTCCGAGGCAAAGTCGAAGTTCGCGTACATGTCACGCGCATAGTCAGCACCGATCAGCACGCCATCTTCACCAAGGTACGGGAGCAGAATTTTGCTGTACCAGCCGCCGCCGGGCAGGGCCTCGACGACAACCGTGCCAGGCTCAACGCCGAAGAACTCCAGCGTCTCCTGCGGGTGGCGGTAAACGTAACGGGCCTGCACATCCTCAGGCTGGCTTGCGAGTACCGCCGCCAGCTCGGCTGCGCCGGAAACTTCCGCCGCCATTTCTTTGACAGCCTCAATCGGTGCCGGTGTATCGGCAGACTGACCGCACCCGAACAGCGCAAGCGTCGCAATCGAAACTAATAATTTGTTCATGACTTCCCCTCGATTTTCCATTTGCTGCGGCTCGGCAGGTTTGCCAGGCCGCATTATCTGTGGCAGCGATTGCTGCGTCCTGCAGCGGCGCACGTTACCAGCGCTGGCGGCGGGTGCCTATTCCATCGTGACATGGCGATCGAACAACGGTGCCGGAACGCCGTGTCCGCCCTCGCATTCGGCATCAAGTATATCCACCGTTCGGTCAAACAGTTCCTGTGCCTGCTGCGGGCTGTTACCAATCGCGGTCATGCCGATTTTGCCGTACTGCGAGAGTGCGCCAATCATGTAGAACAATACGCCCGTACCGGTGGCATGGCGATATCCGAGCCCATGACGCGTGATGATTTCGAACAGATCTTCCGGCAACAGACCGTGGTAGGACGGTGATTTCAGGTTGTCGGTGGCGCTGTAATACTTTTTGTCGCTGCCAAGCGTACAGAACAAACCACTTTCGTTGTAGAGACGTCCGCCGGTCAGGAATTCCAGCGCGTGATAAGGCGGAGTGGTGCCGCCCATGCGCAGATTGATTTCGATTGCGTGCGCCGCCCAGTCGCCGCCCTGTTTTCGGGACACCAGGAAGTCGATGCCGAAGCGGCCAATTACGCCGCGTTCGCTCAGGGCAGCGCCGATGCGTTCGGCCTGTTCCTGCAGATCCAGTCGATATTCTTCACTCGCCGGGAAGCGACAGCCCAGATAGACCTGACCGGTCGAGCCACCGAGAACCTGCTCGTGCGATGAGACCAAAACGCTGCGGCCGTCCGGATGTATGCGCATTTGTACGCTCGGCGAGCGCACTTCGTCGGCCTCGAGCATTTCCTCCACAATACCGCCCATCGCCGTGTACTTTCGCAAGAACGAGCGATACGTCTCGCTGCCCGATGACCACTTCAGATCCTGCAACGCAGCACGAATCGCCGCGTCACTGAGTTCGGCGGGGTAGGTGAAGAGCCCGTTACCCTCACCGGAGAAGCCTTCGTCGAGCTTGACTACCGCCCGCTTGAGACCGGGTCGCTGCTTCGCCAGATCAAGCAGTGCTTTGACGATGTCGTCTTCATTCTGCAGGTTCTCGAAGCCTGTCGGCAGATTGACATTGGCAGCCTTGAAAATTTCGCGACTGCCGGACTTCGTGCCGAAGTGCAGCAGGCTGGGATCGACGCCGTTCAACGGAATACCGAGTTGCACCGCCAGGCGTCGCTCCAGCACCGTAGAGTTGTAGCAGGTCAGGTACGCACGCGCCGCGTCACCCAGCGCATTGCGCAGGCGCGCGACGAGGCGCGGCCGTTCGAGAATTTTCTCGGTCAGCGGCCGTGAACTGCCGTCATACACGGACATCATCGAGAGGCGCTGGCGCGCATGGCTGACCGGCACGCCTTCGAGCATCTGCAAATAGTAATCAACAATTTCCGGGTGCACCGGCTGGCTGGTCAGGTAGATAACGCGCGCGTTGCGACTGCGCAGGCGAATCAAAGCAAACATCAGGCGCTCTTCATAAAATGACGCGCCCGTGACTTTTGCGAGTTCCTCCTGGTCAACGCTCAGCGAAGGCACGATGACCGACGTATGCTTGTACGAAGGATCTGCCTGCAGGTCGGCCCAAATGCGCTGCAAGTTGGGCTTGAGCCGGTTGAACTCCTCGATTTCGCTTGCCTTGTCCTGCATTGGTTTCTCTTTCGCTGTCGTCGTTGTGGTTGGTCGTGCCCTTATGCGTGTGCAGCAGTTGCTGTCAGGCGGCGTGCACCTTGATCGTCTGGCCGATGTCGTTAAGGATGTTGCGCAGCTGGTCGTAATCCGGGTGCCGCACGCGCATCCACGCGTTCGCCATGTAGCCAGCCTCGACAGGCTGCGTCGGCGTGCCGGGGTTTGGCAGGTGTGCCGCAACGATGCAATCGCCGTAGCGTTCGCCGATGCGATTGGCGCCGGAATAACCGGTGATACGGCCGTCGCACTCGGGACGCAATGCGATCATGCCAGCCGAGTAGCGCCGCGACGGACGCGTATGACCCTTGCCGTGCACGATGCCGCAGGCCCATTCAAAATAGAGATCGAAATCGTTGGCCGCGTTATAGACGTCCCACTGCCCGACACCCGGCGGGCGGCAGCCAATTTCGGAGAACTTGAGGCCCTTCGGACCGAAGAACCATTCCATGTGCGTTGCCGAGGTGCCGATATCCAACAGGCGATTAACGTTGCGCGCGAGCTCCCGCACTTCCTGGTAGCCGGGCTCATCGATCCTGTTGGTCGTCACCATCTGCGGAGAGATCCAGCGTTCGCGCATCGCTTCCAGCACGTTCGGGTAGTAATGCGTGATGAACTCGTGGGTGACCTTGCCATTGATGGTCAGCGTATCGATGAAGCCTTCGTGGCCCTCGATGAATTCTTCGATCGCAACCGCGACGCCATCGGCCAGCCCGCTTTCCTGAATAACCTGCTCAAGGCGGTCGGCGTCGCGCACGCGATAGGTGGCGGCGGCGCCGGCGCCGGCCGGCGGCTTGATGATCACCGGGAAGCCGACCGTCGCAGCAAATTCGCGGGCTTCCATTGCGGATGTCGCGCGCATCGATTGCGCACAGGGAATACCGGCCTTGCGCAATGCTTCTTTCATCGCCGGTTTGTCGCGACACAGGTACGCTGTCTGCACGGAGGTGCCGGGTATGCCGGTGGCCTCGCGAACCGCGGCAGCCGCCATGATGTGCGCCTCAACGGTGGCCTCCATGCGATCTACCCACAGCGCTTTCTGCACGCGTTTTACGGCATCGAGCAGCGACGGTTCATGCACGACCGAGCGTACCTGCACGTAGTCGGCGAGCCAGCCTTTCACGTCATCGCCCAGGTAGGATGCGGGGCGCTCGCCTATACCGATGACGTTGGCACCTGCAGCGTGCAAAGCGCGCACGAACTCGCGCTGGTTATGCGGAAATGACGGTTCAATAAAAATCACATTCATGACTTGTTACTCAATGCGCGAAAAATCTGTACGTATATGTCGGTCTGCTTTTGCCAGGAGAAATCCTGCGCCATGCCGTTCTGCACGACCTGCTGCCACAGTGGCTTGTCCTGAAACAGTTTGAGGCCGCGATTGATTGCCCAGAACAGCCCGGATTCATCGTAATTCCTGAACAGGATACCGGTGCCGCTACCCGTTTGTGCATTGATCTGCTCCACGGAGTCGGCGAGGCCGCCGGTTTCACGAACGATGGGCACGGTGCCGTATTTCAGGCTGTACATCTGGTTCAGACCGCAGGGCTCGTAGACCGAGGGCATCAGGAACATATCGGATCCGGCCTCTATGTAATGGGCGAGCCGGTTGTTATAGCCACGATAAAAACAGACGCGATCCGGAAAATGATGCTGCAGGCGCAGGAAGAAATCCTCGAAGCGCTGTTCACCGCTGCCGAGTACCGCCAGCGAGAAGTCCCGTTTGGCCAGCAAGCCCGGCAGCACGCGCTGCATCAGGTCGATGCCCTTCTGACTCACCAGTCGGGTAATGACGCCGACCAACGGCCGTTCCGCGTCGGCAGCGAGATTCAGGTCCTTCAGCAGCTGCAGCTTGCACTTTGCCTTGCCCGACAGATCCTTGCGGCTGTAAGTGCTCGGCAGATGTTTGTCGGTCGCCGGGTCCCATTCGTTGTAATCGACGCCGTTCAGGATACCGATCAGCGTATTGCTGCGCTCGCGCAGCAGCGCCTGCAGGCCCATGCCGTACTCGTCACCCTGGATCTCGCGCGCGTACGTCGGGCTCACCGTCGTCAGCAGGTGTGCATGGAGGAGGCCGGTTTTCATGAAATTAATGCGACCTTCGCGAAGGTCGTCCTGGTACAGCTGACCTGCCGCATCGCCGAGATCCATGTCCGGCAAAATGCCGGCGCCAAATACGCCCTGGTAGCCGATATTGTGAATCGTCAGTACTGATTTTGTGTTGGCGAACAGGCCGTCCCAGCCGTACACGGTTTTCAGGTACAGCGGTATCAACGCCGTGTGCCAGTCGTGGCAGGAAAAGATATCCGGCGCAAACTGCATGTACTGACACATGACGATCGCTGCGCGCGATAACAGGATAAAGCGCAGATGCTCTTCTTCGCTCTCGGTGTAGATGCCGTCGCGATCGTACAGCTCGGGACAGCGCAGCAGGTAAATGCGCAGCTTGCTGCCCGGCAGCGTCGCCGTGTCGATTGAGAATTCGCCACGCCGATGCCCGATGCGCATCGGTATCGACTGCAGGAAATCGACGGGCTGCACGTCGAGACCTGAGGTGTCGATCGACCGGTAAAACGGCATCAACAGCCGAACGTCGTGCCCGTCCCTGTCGAGTTGCGCTGCCAGCGCTGCGGTGACATCGGCCAGCCCGCCGGTCTTGGCAAGCGGTGCTACTTCGGCGCTGGCGATACAGATTTTCAGCGGGTTCTGAAGTTTCTTTTTGGTTGCCACGGAACTGCCGGTTGTTATTGTGTGGTGCTATTCTAACCCGCCCACCGCGACACTGCTTAGCTTGAGTGCAACCCTGATGGCGAATACATGAACGTACTGATCATTTCACCCGGTTATCCCGCCGATATGCCCGAGTTTACGCGCGGCCTTGCCGAGGCCGGCGCGACCGTGTTCGGCGTCGGTGACCAGGGCACAGCGGCGTTGCCTGACCTCGTGCGTCACAGCCTGTCCGATTATGTGCAGGTGCGCTCGCTGTGGGATTCCGCGGCGGTGATCGCCGAACTGCATCAGCGCCTCCGCGGCCACACGCTGGACCGCATCGAATGTCTGTGGGAGCCGGGCATCATGCTGGCGGCCGAGCTGCGCCAGCATTTCGGAGTTGCGGGCTTGAGTATTGAGCAGGCACATCGTTTCCGTGACAAGGAGGCGATGAAACTGGCGCTCGACACTGCCGGAATCCGCACGCCACGCCACGTTGCCGTAGACAGTGTTGCCGGCTGCTGGGAAGCCGCTGAGAAAATCGGCTTTCCGGTGATTCTGAAGCCGATCGCCGGTGCCGGCTCTGCCGATACCTACCGGGTTGAGAGTCGCGACGATCTGCGCGCCATCCTGCCGCGCCTGCAGCACGTGCCGACCATCAGCGTCGAGGAATTTATCGATGGTGAGGAATACACCTTCGACACGATTACAGTCGGCGGCGAGATCGCCTACCACAACATCGCCTGGTATCGGCCGCGGCCGCTGATTGCGCGCAGCAACGAGTGGATCAGTCCGCAGGTTATTGCCTTGCGCGATGTCGACGCGGCGAACCTGCAAGGTGGCGTAAAGATGGGCTTCGAGGTCATCAAGGCGCTTGGTTTTGACGCGGGCTTCACGCACATGGAGTGGTACCGCAAGGCCGATGGCGAGGTTGTGTTCGGCGAGATCGGGGCGCGGCCACCCGGTGCGCACCAGGTTGATCAAATGAAATTTGCCTGTGACTTCGATGTGTTCAGGACCTGGGGGCAGGCGGTAACGAGCGGCGAAATCGATGCGAAAATTGAACGCAGCTACAACGTGGCGACGGTTTACAAGCGCGCTCGAGGCGTTGGCCGCATCACGCGTTTCGAAGGAGTCGACGCCTTGCAGCAAAAATACGGCAAGCACGTGGTCTGGAACACGTTGTTGCCACCGGGTTCACCCCGCCGCGACTGGCGCAAGACGCTGGTTTCAGATGGTTTCGTGATGCTGCGTCATGCGGATCTCGATGCAACGCTCGAAATGGCCGACGCGGTTGGCAGCGAGCTGCAGATCTACGCGGAGTAAGTCAGGCGAATTCGGCGAGGTACTTCGGCAGCATCTCGCGCCAGGTTTCCCAGTCGTGCCGGTAGTTCGTACCCCAGGGGTCAACGCGATTCGGTACGCCTTTCAAACCCAGTACCTTCGCCATGCGCCAGGACTCGCCGATGTCCTCGTACTCGCCTTCGCCCGTTGGCAGCAGGATAAAGCGTCGCCGCAGCAGTTCGAGCTGCGGACCCGCAAGTTCGGGCAGGTAGTGCAGCGGCGAGGAAAAGTAAAAATCCTGGTTCATGCGGCCGTGCAGATACTTCGACAGGTCGTACGTGCCGCTCATTGCGATCGCCATCCTGAAGACGTCCGGGTGCCGGCACACCGTTGCGACTGCATTAAAGGCGCCGATCGATGCGCCTGTCGCGATAATTTCAATGTCCCGTGACGCGCAATCGTTGCGAATCTGTGGCGCAACTTCTTTGTAGATAAACGCATCGAACAGGTTCTGCAGTTTCGAGCAGTATTCGGGAGACTCGTTGCCATTGACCCAGGCACGCCCGGCCACGCTGTCAGTTGAGTAAACCTTGATGCGCCCGGCGTCGATCAATGGCTGCACAGCAGCAATCAGATGAAAACGCTCGACCTCTTCGGCATCGCCGCCTGCCGTCGGGAACAGCAGTACCGGCATACCGAAGTGGCCCCAGCGGACGAGCTGTACCTGCTGCTGGATATGCGGCGAGAACCAGCGAAAGACATCCTTCAAACTGCTGCGCCTTCCTTGCTGCGCCAGTCCTGGATGCGTTGCCAGAAGAGTTCCGTGAACTCGTCAATCTCGTGTTGCGGGTATAGCGCCGTGACTTTTTGTCGTATGGCGTCGCGCACGGTTTCTGAACCAAAAAACTCATAGGCAATTTCATCGAGATGGCTCAAGTGCTTCGCACAGAACTCTTCAAACTTCTCGATCTCGAAGCGCTTCCGCGCGATCTTGACGTAGCCGGCAAGTTTTTCGTCAAACGGTTTGTCGGTGTCCGCAATCTTGAAATATTCATGCCAGTCCAGGTTCGGGTTGACCTTGCGCTTGTTTGCGGCGCAAAAAATCGACCAGCGCAGGTTGGCCTTGATCAGCCACGGGAAGTGGTAATGCAATGAGGTGACCTGCGAGTCAGGGCAGGCGTTTGCAAAGTCGATCAGTGCCCATTCACCGTTACTGCGCAGCGATTCGCAGGAGTTGAAGTCCCAGCTGAAGAACGCGTTGATGACCATCGTCATGTCCTGCAGCTTTTTTTGCTCGGGCGTTGGCAGGAAGTCGATGTCCATGCGATAGCGGTCATGCAGCGGTGCGTCCGGGTCGTAGTTCACGCAGCGCCATTGCGGGCCGAGCCCGATACAGCGCACGAAAGCGTCGTGATTCTTCACGCCTTGCTGCAGGTGCATAACTCGCGTGCCGCTGCTGTCGTAAGCCTTGTTCAATGCGTCGCGATCCTTGATCGCGGTTACCCCAACCCAGGCGCCGCCGTCGTAGGGTTTCATGAACTGCGGGTAGCCGATCTTGTCGCCGATGGCGCCGAGATCGAACAGTTTCGCGTAGCGCGACAGCGTTGCCTGTAAATCGGCACTCTCGACATATTCTTTCGGCGGGATCAGCCAGGTCTCCGGCACCGGGAAACCCAGTCGCATCATCGCGCAATAGCTCGTGTGTTTTTCCATGGAGGTCAGTGTCCATGGATTGTTAAACACGTAGATGTCGTTCATCAGAATGGCTTTCTTAATCCATTCGCGCGACATGTGGTACCAGTGCGTGACGCGATCGATGACCACGTCATACTTGACCGGTTGCTGTAGGTTGAATGGCTCGATGTTGATGCGCTCGACTTCGAAACTGAGCTTGTCTTTGTCATGCGGGATCGAAAGCTTCAGCTGGCGGAACAGTTCTTCGTAGCAGATGGGCCAGCAGATGTCCGCGCCCAGTGACAGTCCAATTCGACGGGTTACGTTTGCCACAGTCAGATCCTCGTTTTTCTTTTCACTATAGTTAAATTTTGCGCCCGGCGTTGCAAGCAGGCGAAAACCCTTTATTCGTACACTATCCAGACCGGTCCGGGGAACAGCCAGGAGAGCCCGTTGCGCAGGCGGTCGCGCCAGTTTTCCCAGTTGTGCGCATCGCGCGCCTCTTCGAATTGCACGTCAATACCGATTTTTTGCAGGCGCGGTACCAGCGAGCGATTTTCGTAAATGAGCGACTCGTAGATACCGCAGCTCATGTAGATCCTGTTGGCCGGGCAACCCGGTGCCTCGCGAAACTCGTTGATGAATTTCGCGACTGGATCAAACACTTCGCTGCGCTGGTGGCGGCCGAAGTCACTGAATGCAAACGAGCCGGACTGCAGCAGCAGGCGGTCGAAGACGCCCTGGTGGCGCCATGCCGTGTGCAGCGCGGCGACCCCGCCAAAGCTTGCGCCGAGCAGGCCACGGCTGCGTGGGTCATCGGCCAGCGGATAGTGCTCGGTCATGTAGGGCAGCAGGTCCTGCACGATAAAGTCCGCATGGCGATCGTCGCCCGCGTATTCACGCAGCCGATCGGGCGATTCCGTCAACGCCACGATGATCTCGGGAATTTCCAGCGCCTGTATCAGGTTGTCGAGCACCGTCTTGAGCTCCGCGTAGCGCAGGTAATCGATGCCGTCGTGCGCGACCAGCAGCGGATAGCGGCGGTTGCGCCGAAATCTGGCGGGCAGGTAAACCTGGATGTCACGTGTGCCGCCGAACGCCTTGCTCGGTAAGCGTGCCGTTTCGATAGACCCCGCGCGGGCATCCGGGTCCGGAAAACTCCACGAGGGCCGTTCATAGCCAGCGCCCTGGCAGACTGAGTTCGCACCGAACGGATCGTGCGCCAGCACCGGGTTCAGCGGATCAACAATCAGTTCCCGGTGGTTGTTGGTCTTGCGCTCAAACTTGTACTCGATGCGCGACCCTTCGGGCAGGTCGATCGTCGCGGCCCACAGGTCGGTATCTTTCAATGCCTGCAGGGGTTGCGACGTATCGAGACCGGAGATCCAGCAGCGCAGGTAGACGGCATCCGCTTTGCCGCGATAGACGAACGTAATGTCACGACCGTTGACCAGCGGAAATTCATTGGCAGCGATAAACGCATCAATCGCTGCGGCGTCAGGCGGCTTTTTGCGCAGCAGTTTGCGAAGAGCAGGATTCACGCGGCGTGCAGCCGTTCGACGCGGCCGCCCTGTTTTAGTTGGTGAGCAGTGGTAGTGATATCGATGCGATTCTCGTCGAACAAAAGTTGTGAGCCGCTATCCAGCGTCACGCAGACACCGGGCGAGAAACGTCGACTCATCAGGTCGACGCGTATGGAATCGTGCAGCCTTAGCCGGCGATTGGCATCCGGAAAAAATGCGTAGCTCGGCAGCACACAGCAACCGGGTGCGAGCACTTCCGGGTCGCGGCGCCCCTGCGGCGTACGGTCGTGGTACAGCACGATCACATCGCCCAGCACCATGGCGCCGGCCGACCAGGCAATCAGGTGATGTTTATCGAGCAGGCGATGCACGCCGAACAGGCGCAGGCGGTTCAACAGCACGATGACGTTGCCGCCTGTCAGCAGGATCGTCGGGCACTGCGCCAGGATTTTTTCGATGTCAGTCTTGTGTTCGGCCAGCAGCTCGGAGGTATGCGGCGAGTATTTGCTTTCAAATTCGGCAATCATCGACTGCACCCGGTGCAGGTGATGGCGATCCAGTGCCCGCAGTTGCGAAATCGCATGCCGCGATTCAGCGGCAACCAGATCTTTATCGGCGCTGGCGCGCATCGTTTCGCGGGCCGCCATCATCAGCCGTCGCAGGCGCAGCTGGTACAGCAGCTGCAGCTCCATGATGCGTTCCTGGCGCTGGCGATAGGCGCTGGCGAGCTGCGGGTCAGCAAGGAAGACATTCTCGGCGCGGCGATAGAGCTGCAGATCCTGCAGTGGCCGCTTGACCAGTTCTTTCACGTCGTCCGTGTCGCCTTCGGCCTCCTGCCAGCCAGCGGAAATCACCGCAACAGGCTCCTGCGGGATACCGGCGGCATCGACTGCCTCGCCAAGGTTCCTGATGGGACGTTGCGGCCCGAGCAATAGTCGCTTGATCATAGTAGTGCTGTTCTGCTTGCTTCTGATGCTTCAGGCAAGTTCGACGCGAATAATCTGCACGATCTGCTGCAGTGCCTGCTCGACGACCGCGGTTTCAGGGTGTCGCACGATGACGTAGCCATCGCCTTCGTAACTGTCTGAAGGCGGCTGGCCTTCGCGCGGGAGTTTTGCCTCGACGACGATATCGCCGAAACGGCGTTGTGCTTCATCGAGGCCGTAAATACGTTTGACGCGTCCGCGGCCCTGGCCGCGCACGTAGGCCGCGCCGGCGGCATAGCGCCGCGGCGGCGGTTCGAACTGCTCATGCGCCATCAGGCGTGGCCAGGCGCGATAAAAATCTATGTCATGCGCATAACTAAGCAGCGACGTAAACTGCGCGCCCGGCGGTCGCGCGCCCACTTCGGAAATGGCGATGCGCTCATCTGCCAGCTGAAACCATTCCATGTGACTAAGGCCGGTTTCCAGGCCCAAGGCCTCGAGTCCCCTGAACGCCGCCTCGCGAATCGGATCGAACTGTGGACCGGAGATATCGCGCGGCAACATCACGCACCACTGGATCCAGTCGTTCTCGAGAACCTCGAGCGGCGAAGGCATATAACGCGATATCGAGTGCCAGACGGGTTTGCCATTGATCACGACACTGTCGAAGGAATACTCGGTGCCGCGCACGAACTCTTCGTACAGTGTCGGCTGTCCGCCCTGCGGCGGGTAGCGATCAAGAAACGTTGCAAGATCGACGGCAGAGTCCAGCCGGTAAGTGCCTTTACCGCCGGCGCCGGCCGGTGGCTTGACGACCAGCGGGAAACCGACTTTGCCTGCGAACGCGTTCGCTTCGTCGCGTGATGTTACGAGCGCATGTCTCGCACACGGCACGCCGGCGGCGCGCAGCACGTCCTTCATGCGGGACTTGTCGCGAAAATTGATTGCCGCATCGACGCTCAAGCCCGGTACGCCAAGTGCCTGACGCGCGCGGGCCAGCGGAACCTGCAGTTGTTCCAGCGCGCCCATCATGCGCGTGACCTTGCCAAGGCGTTGCTCGAGCTGGCGCACGGCGTCCACCATTTGCTGCGGATCGAGGCCGTCTTCGACGCGCCAGTGACCCGCCAGGCGTGCGCGCAGGTCTGCCGGCATGCGCTCGGCCGGATCCTGGCTGATAACGCTTACGTGAATACCCTCGACCTGGGTCGCACCGCGCACAAAGCGCAGCGTGGCGTCCATAAAGAACGGGGCGACAAAAATTACGTGCTGTGACATGCGCTTAACGGCCAAATCAGTCGGGGAATGCCCGCTTACCGGGCGCTCGGGCGGCCTCGCCAACGCATGACGCGTTGCCCTCTCTTTTACGGCTGCCCGGCGCAATGGTACCTGTTTGCTGCCAAGTAAGCAGCCAGCGCTGGCCTGGAATCAGCTGCTTTCTGTGTGTTTGTCGAGGAATTCTGCCGCCGCGTCGAAGATCTTCTTGCGGCGATCTTCGTTTTGCTTATCGAGCATGCGAACCATCATCGACAATCGCGGGTTACCGGCGAAGAATTCGCGGTGTTTGTCGACGAAGCGCCAGTAAAGGCCGTCGACAATGTCGCACCACGGACCTTTTTTGTAATCGCTCATTTTCAGCAGGTAGTTGGAGCCACAGATGTAGGGCTTCGTCGCGAATATCCCGCCATCGGAATACAGCGCCATTCCGTAAACGTTCGGGCCCATCACCCAGTCGGATGAATCAACGTGCGTTTCCATGAACCAGTCGTGCACCTGGCCCGGTTCAATCTCGCTGAGGTTCATAAGATTGCCTACGACCATCAGCCGATTGATGTGGTGGGTCCAGCCGAGTCGCAGCGCGTTGTGGATTGCATCGTCCAGCGGCGGGATGCCGGTCGTGCCGTCGTACCAGGCGTTGGTTAGCTGCCGTCTGTGATCCCAGAAATTGCTTTGCCGCTGCTCCTCATCGAATTCGTGGTAGATGCCGCGGATGAATTCGCGCCAGCCAATCACCTGGCGGATGAAGCCTTCGAGGCTGTTGCGCGGGATCGCATTCTCGTCTGCATACGCGAGAGTCTGGTCGACGACATCCTGCGGTGTGATCAGGCCGAGGTTCAAAAGCGGTGAGATAACACTGTGAAATGCGGTTTCGCTGCGCTGCGTGATCGCATCCTGGTAGGGACCGAAGCACGCAAGCCGATCAGCGAGAAAGCTGCGCAGCCAGTACAACGCTGAGCGTCGCGTAACAGGCCACCAGAAATCCTTCGCATCGCCCGGATGGTCGGCGAAATGCTGCTGCACGAGCTCAATGACATCCTGCGTATGATCCGACCAGCGAGATTCGGGCAGTTGCGGTATCTCAACGTCATTCGGCAGTTTGCGACGATTATCCTCGTCATAGCTCCATTGGCCGCCATGCGGTTCGCCGTCTTTGCTGACCATGATGTCGAGCCGGCGCCGCTGCTGTTTGTAGAAGTCCGCCATGAACGGACGCTTCACGGTGCCAAGATAATCACTGAAGACGCGCCGCCGGGTGAGAAACATCGGCGATTCGACGATGACTTGCTTCACGTCATTCTTTTCGCAGAACCCGGCAATGCGCTTCTCAAAAAAATGATCTTCTATTTCGAAGTGGTGCAGCTCCGTTAAAGAGTGCTTCTTCATAAAGTCTGCGAGTTTTTCTTCGTAACGACGGTCATCCGCCATGTCCAGCCTGGAATAGCAGAGGTCGAAGCCCTTCTCAGTAAGCGCATCCGCGTATTCACGCATCGCTGCTAGAAACAGCACCAGCTTTTGCTGGTGATGGCGCACATTGGTGCACAGCTCGCGATCTTCAGCCATGAAGAATCGTGCATCCGCGTATTCCTGCAAATCTGCGACTGGAAACAGTTGATTGCCCAGAACAAGAAAGGCTCTTGCGTCTGCCATACGAGTGACCCGTGAAGAAGAGGTAGCACTATGCCACCTAAAGCGGCTTATCGAATCGTCCTGAAACTTCCTGATACAAACGCATACGTCAGGGAAAACCTGCCGGCCTCCGTCCTTGCTAGCCTAAGTCCCGTCAAACCAATCACCCAAAAACCACGAGGAGTTTTTTATGACACGCTTTATACCCGCTTTACGTCGCCTCGCAGCCCTGCAGCTGCTGGTCGTTGCCTTTCTCGGCCTGAGTGTTGCAACAGCAGAAGCAGGAAATTACAAAGATAAAGAAATGAAGGGAAACGACGTCGTCGACGTAGCCGTTGCTGCCGGTGACTTCACCACGCTGGCTGCCGCATTGCAGGCCGCTGGTCTTATCGACACCCTGAAGGGCGATGGTCCGTTCACGGTATTTGCCCCGACCGATGCCGCTTTCGCAGCACTGCCGGCCGGTACCGTGGAAAACCTTTTGAAGCCTGAGAACCGCGATCAGCTGATTTCGATTCTTACCTACCACGTAGTACCCGGAAAGGTCATGGCCGCTGACGTCGTCAAACTGAACAGCGCCAAAACTGTTAACGGTTCCGACGTGATGATCAAAGTAGCCGATGGCAGTGTCAGTGTTGACGATGCGAAGGTCGTAAAAACCGACATTGCGGCGAGTAACGGCGTCATCCACGTAATCGACAGCGTTATCCTGCCGAACTGATAGCTTAAGGCGAGCTAGCCGGCACAGGGAAGTGCCGGTTACTCACCAACTTCCAGCCCCTATGTCCTCTTTACAAAATTTCACGCATCCGGCTCGCGCTGCTGTCATCGGCGCTTCCGGCGGTATCGGCGCGGCATTTGTCAAAGAACTTGCAGCGGACCCCACACTTGAACACATCTATGCATTGGCTCGCACAACTGCCCGCTTTCACGACGCTCGTGTCACCGAGCACCTGCTGGACTTCAACTCCGAAGCTTCCATCGAGCAAGCTGCCGACCGCATTTCACAAGACGGCCCACTCGACCTCGTGGTTGTTGCCACTGGTATCCTGCACCGCGGTGACGAAATCCGACCCGAGAAATCGCTGGCAGACGTAGACGCCGGGCAAATGGCGGACGTGCTGGCGATCAATACCATTGGCCCTGCACTTGTTGCAAAGCACTTTCTTCCCCTGCTGAGAGCCGATGCGCGTACTGTCTTTGCGGTTCTGTCTGCGCGGGTTGGCAGCATCACGGACAACCGGCTGGGCGGCTGGATTTCCTACCGCGCTTCCAAGGCAGCCTTGAATATGGTCGTCAAAACACTGTCTGTAGAACAGGCGAGAAAACGCCCGGGCGCGCTGGTCGTTGCCTTGCATCCTGGAACGGTCGAGACGGGCCTTTCAAAACCCTTTACTGGCAGGGTCGACCCGCAGAAGCTCTTTTCGCCGACTCGCGCAGCAGAGCAGCTGCTTGACGTTATCGACGCGCTGCCTGCTGATGCCAGCGGCGGCTTTTTTGCATGGGACGGCAAGACCATTCCCTATTAAGCAGCACCGCTGCGCATGCGACGCGACGACGTCTGCTGTTGCGTTGCAGGTGCAGACGCCGCACGTGATTCCCGCCGACGTCTGACGCATGAGACACCTATACTTACCGCAATCTGATCCGATGGAAACACAGTGAAAAAACAAAATACGGCAATTGTCTGGTTTCGCCAGGACCTGCGGCTCGCCGACAATCCGGCGCTTGCCGCCGCCGCAGAGTCGGGCGCACAAATCCTGCCCGTCTACGTTCTCGACGATGACAATGCTGGTGAATGGGCCATGGGCGCTGCCAGCCGCTGGTGGCTGCAGCAGAGTCTTGAATCACTCAACGATGCGCTCGACAACACGCTGTACGTGACCCGCGGCAAGGCCGACGCGGTCATTCCCGAGCTCGTCAAACAATTCACTGCATCCGCCGTTTTCTGGAACCGCTGCTACGAGCCATGGCGCATCGCGCGGGACACCCCGCTGAAAAAATCCCTGCAGGACGACGACATTGAGGTGCGCACGTTTAACGGCTCCCTGTTGTTCGAGCCGACGGCGGTCGCCAAGCAGGACGGCACGCCCTATAAGGTGTTTACGCCGTTCTGGCGGAAGGGCTGCCTGGAGGGATCCGCGCAGCCTCGCAAGCTCGTTGCAGAACCGAAAAGTCTCAAGCTTCGGAAAATACCCGACCGGCCGGCTATCGACAGTCTCGAATTGCTACCAGACGTGCAATGGTATGCATCCATAGCGAAAGAATGGACACCCGGAGAACAGGGTGCCGCCGCCCGGCTGAAAGAATTCCTCGAAAGTGGCATCACAAATTACAAGGAAGGTCGCAACCGTCCCGATCAGCAATACGTCTCGCGGCTTTCGCCACATTTGCATTTCGGAGAGTTGTCCCCGCACCAGGTCTGGGCTGCGGCGCAGCCGCTACAGACAAAATCCAAGCTCAAAAAAGAGGTTGATCATTTCTTCAGTGAGCTCGGCTGGCGCGAATTTTCTTACTACCTGCTGTTCCACTGGCCAGAGATCACGCGCAAGAACCTGCAGAAAAAATTTAATCGCTTCCCGTGGCGCAAGGACCAGAAGGCACTGCGTCGCTGGCAGCGGGGCGAGACGGGTTATCCGATTGTTGACGCAGGCATGCGCGAACTCTGGGAAACGGGCTACATGCACAATCGCGTGCGCATGATCGTCGGCTCTTTCCTCGTCAAGAACCTGATGCTGCACTGGCACCACGGCGAGGACTGGTTCTGGGATACCCTGCTCGATGCTGACCTGGCCAACAACAGCGCGAGCTGGCAATGGATTGCTGGCAGTGGCGCGGACGCCGCGCCGTATTTTCGTGTTTTCAATCCGGTGCTGCAGGGCAATAAGTTCGACCCGCACGGGGATTATGTAAGACGCTTCATCCCGGAGCTCGCGGAGCTGCCGGACAAGTACCTGCAATCGCCGTGGGAAGCGCCGGAGGAAGCACTGAAAAGCGCTGGCATCAGGCTTGGGCGCGACTACCCTGAGCCCGTGGTTGATTTGAAAGCGTCGCGTGAGCGCGCGCTGGAAGCGTTCAAGGCTTTAAGCCCCGCTGATTAAACGCGCGGCGCACATGCCGCAAAAGGTCGCGATTGACCACAAATACATGACTCAAAAATGACACATAAGCGCTTCCGGTTGCGCTAACATTGTGCACCTTGGCGCCAAAAAAAATTGTCCGGTTTGGGCATCGAATTAGAAAGGCGCACATTCGTTTAAAGCGTATCTGCAAACCCGGGAGCGGGTAGTGGATGCCGCACATTGGGGGGACGGCCTTGGACACCGCAATTGCAAGGCAGCCTGTAAACGTCAGAGAACGTATTCTGCAGGCGGCATATAAATTATTTTCAGAGCGGGGCATCAGTAACGTCGGCATCGACGCGATTGTGTCCGAGTCCGGTTGCGCCAAATCCAGCCTCTACAATAATTTCGCTTCTAAAGAAGAGCTCGCGCTTGAGTTCCTCAAAGATCGCGAAACTGCCTGGACACACGGCTGGCTCGAGGAGTCGATCTACGCGCTGGCGTCTACACCGGAAGGCCGCCTGCTGGCGATTTTCGATGTTTTTGACGGCTGGTTTCATCGCGATGATTTCGAGGGCTGCTCGTTCGTCAATATCCTGCTTGAATCCGAGAAGCACGGGGCGATTCGTGACGCGGCCTCCGGGCACCTCGCGAACATTCGCCAGATTCTCAAAAAACTGGCGACCGATGCCCGTCTTGTGAATCCCGATACCTTTGCCGGTGTCTGGCACATATTGATGAAAGGTTCGATCGTTTCGGCGGGCGAGGGCAACAGGGACGCGGCGTCTCTTGGGCGGCACGCGGGCAGGCTTGTGCTGGACGGCTGGGCACGCAGCTGGTGACTAGGGAAAAGACCTCATTGACGGCAAGGGCGTCATTGCGGTCCAATGCTCACTATGGAGTACGTACCGGTTAGTCAATTTTATGACTAAGTGGCTGTTTTTTCAGGGGATAGCATTAATTGTTGCGTATGATATGATTCGCAGCCGAATTTGATGCAGTCCCATAGCGGGGCGGGTAGCAGAATAATGAAGACTTTAACCACCATTCTTCGGGTTCCTTCGGCGCTGCTGGCGTTGGGTGTTCTGCTGCTGGCAAACACGGCGAATGCCGCGGCGCCGCTCAACGTGTCAGTCGATGACAACGTCTTAACTGCAGACCTGCAGGTTCCAGGCGGCTACTCCGCGAAACTCACCGTTACCTTTGAAGACGTCATTGGTCTCAGCGCGCAGAGCCTTAACATAAGCGCAACGGCAGTTAATCCAGCTGACAGCGCATTGCTGTCCCGTCTCGGACTGACGTCCGGTGGCATACCGGCCGCGTTCCCGATGCTCGTACAGATCGAGCCTGATCCGGCACGCGGCCTGAGCTTCGCCGGCACGGTGAACGTCGAGCTGTACACCCATGACCTCGAATTTATCGCTGCTTCGCCATTGCGCCTGTACTCGGCACCGCTGGGCGGCACATTTACTGACGTGACGAGCAGCCACGGCGCGGGCAGCTACCGCAGTGGCGGCACGAAAGGCAATTTCTCGGAATTCATGATTGTTGTCGAGACCCGCACGCCGACTCAGGCAAGCAGCGCCAAGCTCGCTGACCTGCGGACGATGTTGAACGGCTATTCGAACGACATTGACGCCGACATCTACGATGAGCTGTCCGGCTTGCTGGGCGCAGCAGAAAGCGCGTTCGCTGCCAACTCACTCGTCGCGGCGGTAACCTACGTCGAGACATTCGCAGACGCCGTTGAAGGTCATGGCAGTGCAATCCCGAACATCTGGGGTGCCGCACACAGCCTCGAGAATATCTCGGGTCGCCTGCGTGCCGCGGCCGCTACGCTGCGTTTCAGCCTGACATTGGCACTGAACAACAGCTAGTTTCCCTGCACGAACCATGCACGCGCGTCTGACTATTTACCAGCCAGACCATCCCGCGCGCCAGTTCCTGCTCGATACCAAAGAAAGCTACCTGATTGGCCGCGATACGGCGTGCGTCATGCACATTGATGACGAGCGCTTGTCGCGTCGCCATGCCCGCCTCGAGTTCGAGGCAAACAATTGGCGGCTCATCGACCTGTGCAGCAAGAACGGAACGCTCCTGGCCGGACGGCCGATCGCACAGTGTGACCTGACGGGCGAACAGTGGTTTGAACTCGGCGGCGTACTGGCCTGCTTTGATCAGGTCAGCGATGAACACCTCGCCGAACAGGAGCAGCGTTTCACCCAGCGCTGGCAAACCTCCGTGCATCTGAGTCGCGCTATCAAGCCCTCCACGAATCTCGACGAAGTGCTGCAACGTGTATTGCAATCCTTTATCGAAGTTGCCGGCGCGGAGCGTGGCTTCGTGATGCTTGGCGGCGATGCCGACACTGCAAAGGCGGATGCCGGCTTTGCAGGCGGCGACAAATTTGCCGGGAGCCAGAGCGTCGTCAAGCGAACCTTTGACGAACGGCGCCCAATCGTCTGCAGTGATGTGCGCAAGGACACTCTGCTCGTCGAACAGGCCAGTATCGTCGCCGGCCGGATCTCAGCGCTGGTTTCCATGCCGCTCGTCGTGGGCGGCATCATGCAGGGCTTGCTGTACGTTGACAGCCGTGAACCGGGTAAGCAGTTTACGGATCTGGACATGGATATTCTCGAAGCGCTGGCGCATCATGCTTCCATGGTGATCGGCGTATCACGACTTCGCGAAGACATAGTCGATCTGAGCGCGATGCTGCCGACCGAACTGGCAAAAGCTACGCAGGCGGATACGGCCTTGATCAGTAAACTCGAAGAGCTGTTGCCGAAACTCAACCAGTCCGGACCTGGCAAAGTTGCCGTGGCCGGCGTGGATCATTGAGTAACGACGCAACAAAGACCTCCATAGGCGGCGGCAGGATCCTTGCGGAAGATTCGCTGGTTTCTGACCGTTACCGTATTGTGCGCCTCATCGGCGTCGGCGGTATGGGGATGGTTTACCTCGCGCATGACCAGCAGCTCGACATCGATGTTGCACTGAAGGTCCTTCGCAACGACGGCTTGCCCGGCGAGCAAAGCCTCGAGAGATTCCGCAGCGAGCTCGTCCTTGCCCGCCAGATTTCACATCGCAACGTCATTCGGATTCATGACATTGGCCAGGCGGGTGATCTTAATTTTATATCGATGGATTTCGTCGAGGGCCGCTCACTCAAGCAGGTGCTGGAAACCGATGGAGCGTTGCCACTGGCCGATGCGCTCTCCATCGCAACCGACATCGCGGATGCACTCGCCGAAGCGCATCGAAATGACATCGTCCACCGCGATGTAAAACCCGCCAACGTTCTGATCACAGCGGATCGCGCCTACCTGACCGACTTTGGAATCGCCCGCTCCATGCAGTCGGGTGGCATGACCAAGACCGGTGAGATCGTCGGGACGCTCGACTACCTGTCACCTGAACAAGCGATGGGCAAAGAGATTGACGGCCGCTCTGATATCTATGCGCTCGGTTTGCTGCTTTACGAAATGCTGCAGGGCAAGCGGCCGTTCACAGGCGAAACCGCCGAAGAAGTGCTGGCGCAGCGCACCCTCGGGAGTCCGCGCGATCTCGACAAAATTGCGAAGCAGACCAACCCGGCGGTGGGCCGCATTGTGCAGCGCTGTCTCGCTGTTGATCCGGCTGCGCGTTACCAGACTGCAGATGAACTGGCTGCCGACCTCAGGGCCGGGGGCGCGGCACATCGTTTCAGCTGGCGGCCAAAGCCTCTGGTCATCGGTGCCGCGATAATTGCAGGCGTTGCTGCAGCGGGCACCTGGTACGTAATTGCAGATCGTGAAGCGCCCGCACCGCAGACCGAGCTGCAGATTACGGAAGCGGCGCCGCTCGCTGTGTTGCCGTTCACGATTGCCGACAGCAGCGGTGAGCTTGACGGGTTTTCGCAGGTGCTAACCGAACTGCTCGGTGAACGGCTTGCCGACAGCGCCGACCTTACTGTCATCAGCAGCCAGCGTGTCGCGAGTACGCTGCGCGACCTGCAGTTGCGCCCTGATTCCCTGTTACCCGCTGATCGCAAGCTGCTCGGCGAACTGCTTGATGCCGACTACCTGGTGACCGGTCGGCTGCAAAAACTTGCCGAAAGTTTCAGCCTGATCGCGCAGCTGCAGCGCGCCGGCTCCGGCGAAACTTTGTATCGCGCCGAAGTGCAGGTGGACTCTGTAGCAAGATTGTTTGACGGCATCAACGAACTCACCGAATTGCTGCGTGCCAACCTCGATGCTGCACCGGGAGCGCCCCTGCCAGAGCAAAAGACGGTTAATCCGCAAGCGCTTGCGCTGTATGCGGAAGGTGTCGAGCTCCTGACCAGCGGCAACACGCAGGATGCAATTGAGCCCCTCGAGGCGGCGGTGCGAAGCGCGCCGGATTTTGCACAAGCCTGGGATCGCCTGGCCCTGGCACGCGCTGAGGCAGGTCGCGACCGTGCCGCGATCACTGCGTCGCGCCGTGCCGTTTCTGCGCTGGGCGATCAGGGCGGCCGCAGCGCGGAACTCATTCGGGCACGCGCCTCGGCAATCGATGGTGATTTCGCAAGCGCGACGACGCGATTAGAAACATTGCTAAAAGAGTATCCGGCAGACGGTGAAGCGCAGCTGATGCTGGCTGAAATTTACGGAGATGCGGGCCGCTATCAGGAAGCAGAAACCGTATTGCAGTCGCTCGTCCGGGAAAGCCCGAATCATCCGCAGGCCTGGTTTTTGCTCGGCAAGTTCGCAATTCTCGCAGGCGATTCGCGGCGCGCTGCCGACGATTTCCTGGTCAAGGCTCTGGTCGTGCAGAATCGCCTGGACAATGCCAAGGGTCGCGCCGATGCGCTCAATGCGCTGGGTATCGCCTACCAGGGTGTCGGGCAGTTCGACGAAGCAACCCGCTACTACCGGGAGGCACTGACGCTGCGCGAAGCCGTCGGCGATGAACGCGGAGTTGCTGCCGTGCTCGCCAATCTTGCCCGAATTGATCTGCGTGAAGGTCGCGGAGATGCGGCGCGCGAAGGATTACTGGCGGCGCGCGATCGCCTTGCGCGTATCGGCGATCGCTGGACTACCGCCAACCTTGAAAACGAACTTGGCTTTCTCGAAGAACAGCAAGGCCAGTTCGAAAAGTCACTCGAGCACTATCGCGAGGCGCTGCGCCTGCGTAACGATCTCGGCGACCAGCGCGCGCTGGCAGAAAGTTTTAATAATGTTGGTTACACCTACTACCTGCTCGGCGAATACGATAACGCCGTGGTGTTTATCGATCGTTCGCTCGCCACTTACCGCGACACGGACAACCGCGAAGGCATCATGTTCGCCAGTCAGTCCAAAGGCATCCTGGAAATTGCTCGCGGCCGTTACGACGATGCACTCAAGGCCCTGCTGGAATCCCTGCAACTCAGTCGCGAACTTGGCGACAAGCAGGCGGAAGGTATAGCCGAAGGTTACATCGGCCAGGCGCGCCATCTGCAGGGTCGTTTCGCGGCGGCAGCTGCATCATTTGACGCCGCGATGGAAAAACTGAAATCCCTGAGCGATGACCCGGGCGTTGCGGAATTCAGCATGCTCGATGCCGAGTTGTCACTGGATACCGGCCAGTACAAACGTGCCGAGGCCGCCATTGAACAGGCAAGGACATTGCTTGAGGGCGATCAGAACAAGGCGCGGCGTGCGCTGTTGTTGCGCGTGGAAGGCACCTGGCGCGACCGCATGAACGAGCCCGAAGCTGCCGAGAAAAAACTGCAGGAATCACTGGTTGCGGCACAAGCGAGCGGCGAACGACTCGCGATTCTGAAGTCACGGCTGGCACTTGCAGCCAGTCATGCGCGGGTCGACAGTAGCAACGACGCGCAGTTAGCCGAGCTAAGAAATATCTATGAAGCCGCGGAGCGCATGGGGCACAGCCTGCTACGTTACGAAGCGGGCGCTGCACTTGGCCACGCGTACCTTGCCGCGGGAAAAATTTCTGATGCTGAAGAAGCAATACGCGAAACGCTGCAGCCGCCGCGCGGAGCTGCCGAATATCATCGGCAGTTCCGTCTGCACCTGATGCTGGCAGAGTTATACGAGAAAGAAGGCGCCGCTGACGCCGCGGCGACGGAATGGAAGCAGGCCAGTGTCGGCGTCTCAGCCGCAATGAAAATGCAGAACGATGCGCAGCGCGAATCATTTCGTGAACTCGCGACCGTGCGCCTGGTGCTGAATCACGAGGAAGCAGAGCAATGAAAGTTGAGCAAAGTCCGAAAGACTCGGAAACACGATCGCCACTCGGCGATATCGTCCAGCGCGTCCAGCAGATTTCGGCGGAGAACGAAGCACTGATGCGGCAGCTTGAAAGCGGCGAGTTTAAATTCCGCAAACTTGCCAAAGCAGTGTGGCGCGTGCAGGAAGAAGAACGCCGCAACATTGCACTCGAGTTGCACGATGGCATCGGCCAGGTGCTAACAGCGCTGATCAATCACCTGCAGCACTCCGCTGGCGATCAGGCTGATGGTGAAGAGAACGAGTCCGTCAAGTTCGCCAAGTCGGCATTGAGCGAAGTGCGCCGTATGTCGCGCGCGCTGCGGCCCTCAGTGCTCGATGACCTTGGGCTGGCAGCCGCATTGCGCTGGCTGGCCCGGACAACCTCGGAAGCCAGCGGGCTAGACGTAATGCTTGAACTCGGTGAGGAGGAGCTTGCGCTTGACCCGCAAACTGAAACGCTGGTATTCCGGATTGTGCAGGAGGCACTGACCAACATCATCAAGCACGCCGGCGCGAGCCGCAGTCGCATCGTGCTGCAACGGATTAAAGGCAATCTTGAAGTTTCCATTTCGGACAACGGTAAGGGCTTCGACGCGGGCAGCGCACTGTCGGTCGCAGAAAACGGTTTCGGTGTGCGCGGCATGCGCGACCGGGCCGAACTGTTTGGCGGTAAATTGGACGTGAATTCTGTGCCAGATGAAGGCACTCTGGTGACATTGACGGTCCCGGAGGCCATTGCATGACCAAAGCCGTACGCATCGTTGTTGCTGACGACCATCGAATGGTTCGTGAAGGCATCGTGCGCATACTCGAAGATGCCGAGGGATTCGAAGTCGTGGCGCAGGCCGCCGATGGCGTCGAAGCCGTTGAGCTCACCACCAAACTGAAGCCGGATATCGTCATTATGGATCTGACCATGCCCCGCCTGTCAGGTCTTGATGCCGTGCGTCGCATCAATGAATCGCTGCCGGGGATGCGTATCCTCGTATTGACCGTGCATGAAGATGAGGAATACATCGTGCCGATCGTCAAGGCCGGCGCGTCGGGTTACCTCGTCAAGGACAGCGCCTCAACAGACCTGACCGATGCCGTCACCGCGCTGGCCAAAGGCGATACCTATTTCGGCCGCCAGGCGAGTCGCGTTCTGGCGGAGCAGTACCAGCGTCCGTCGCGCGTTGCCGCCGACCCCTACGGTTCCCTGACTGACCGTGAACGGGAGGTGTTTCATCTTGTCATTGAGGGCCGGACGAGCAAGGAAATAGCGAGCATCATGAAAATCGCCGCGAAGACGGCAGATAACCATCGCAGCAACATGATGAACAAGCTTGGTGTGCACAATACTGCCGAGATTGTCCGCTACGCAGCTCGCAAAGGCCTGCTGCCCGACAATATGCCGGACGGCACGCAGGGCGGCCCGGCCAGGCAAGGCGACTGACGCCCGCCAGTACCCCGAGCGGGCCTGCGCCGCCTCAACTCTGGGTGAAAATTCCCCGTCCCACTGGGTAGATCACCCCATGGGCAGGGCAACCCCTTTCTGCCCATAATGACCCCACGATATAGCAATAAAAGCGTTGCCCCGGCGGCACGCGCAATGAGCAAGACGTCAGTGGTTAATTACTCTCCCTCGACGACCACTGGTTAAATTCCGCCCGCGAGCCGGATGATCCCCCCGGCTCGCGGTGCCGGAATTATCAAGGCACCGCCAATCACCCCAAAATCAGCCTGTGCCGCGCACGGCAAACCTAAATCGAATCCCGCGCTACGATCTCGTCGATCGCATGGTAGGCAGACAGAATGGCGCCCTCCTGCCAGCCCTGCAGGATGCTCAGGTGTTCGCCGGCAAGCAGCAGGTTGTCGTCAGGCGTCAGCAATATGCCCGGGTCCGAAACGCCCCACGCACCGAGTTGGTAAGGAACCTTCAGCCACGCGACGCTGATGCCGCGGCTTGCTTCGCTGGCGAGCTCGGGGTGCAACGCCGAGCCCTGCTGCAGAACTGCATCAATGCGTTGCTGGGGTGACAGGCTGGCGAACTGGCTACCCGCGGTGCCACCAAAAATGTAGCTGCCAAGCAATACACCGTTCGCCGCCCCGAACTGCTGGTTGGGATACCAGAGTTGGGTAATGTCCTGCGTCGTCCATGAAATGCCGCCGTAGATACTGTGGTCCTGTTCCCAGAAGCGTCGTGACTGGAGGGCGGTTTTCACCGCAGGCGCGTACGCAAAATTTGCGATTGCCGTTCTGTGTGCCGACGAAAAATCACTGGCAATGCCGCGCAGTACCGTCGCCGGGATCGTGCAAACACAATAATCGGTGTCGAGCGTAATGCTGGCGCCGACGGCATTGCGATAAACAACGCGCGCACCGTTCGTGCGTTTGCGAATTTCGCTTACCTCTGCATCGTAAATAATGCCGGGTTGCACCGCTGCGGCGAAGGCCTCTGCGATGCGATCCATGCCGCCAACGGGCTGCAACATCGTCGCCTGCTGTTCAAAGTCTTCAGCGAACGCGAGGCGCGCTTGCCAGAA
>JBATFU010000366.1:0-3160 GCA_049665065.1 Woeseia sp.
CAATGGGGTGAATTCCTCAGTGACCGGAGATTTCTGCAGATGCTGGAGAAAGCGCCAAGGACGAGGTGCGGCCGCACCCGTTGCGCTACTACGTCATTGATAGTTGTGCGAAACGAGCACATGACCCGACGTCGACAATACGAGGGCCGAACTCAAATTCGGCTGCGGGCAATTGATCGGGGCGGGCAGGAACACTTTTCCTAATCAGGATTCGATCAAGTTCGACGCGGCTTGGCGCCGTCGCGAAACGGGCTGTCGTCGTTTAACGAATGCCGTTCGCGACGTGTTGCTGCGGCAGCTTGTTGCGCGCTATTGCTGCAAACCTAACTTGCCCAGCAGCTCACTCCAGCGCGGGTCGTCGTGCAGGCCAAGCAGCGTTGGTTCGAGCAACACGTGGGTTATCGTTGCAGCGCGTTGCTGATAGGCATGATCGAGCCACAGGAAAGCGTTGTCTTGATCGCCGTGCCAGGCGTAGACGTTGGCAATAAGGTAGGCACCCCAGGACTGATTCTTTTCGATGAACTGCTCGAGCCGTTCATCGACTTCATTACCACGGCCGAGCGCCGGCAGTGCCAGCAACCTGCCGTATGCCTGCTGCTGTGGTTCCGTTTCCAGTTCCAGTTCGGCCCAGGCGGCTTCGGGTTTGTTTTGTTGCAGCAGGATTATCGCGAGCTGGGTGTGGGTGCCGGGATCCTGCGGATTGATTTCCAGTAAGCGTCGATACGCCGCGGTTGCGTCGTTCAATCGGCCCGCGCGATGCAGAATCTCCGCGTAGTTGTACATCGTGACCGGGTTTTTGGGATCCTCGGCCAATGCGCGTTGGAGGTAGCCGAGCGCTTCGTCGCTGCGACCGAAGCAGCTGGCCAGGTAAGCGGCAGCGCCTAAAACGCGCGTGTCATTGGGTGCGACCCGCAACGCGCGCTCCAGTGTTTCAGCAGCGCCATTCCAGTCCCACTCGATCATCAGCTGCACGTGCGCAAGCCGCGCCAGCACCGAGGCCCTGTCGGGATCAATCGCCAGCGCCTTGTCGATGGCATCGCGAGTAAGCGCAGTGCCGTAGGCAATTTCGCGATAACCGCTTTGCGTCTGGGTCAGGTAAGTGACCGCAAGACTGGCCCAGGCTTCTACGAAATTCGGATCGATCTTGAGCGCCGCCCGATTGGCGTCAACCGCGCGTTCAAAGTTTTCTTCGCCCCACTGGTCGTAAAAATAACGACCCTGCAGCCACAGCAGGTACGCCTCCGGATCGACGACCTCAGCTTGCGGCGCATTGGCCCCGAGCTGAATGCCCAACGCAGCTGCAACGGATGCCACGATCTCATCCTGAATCGCGAAGATGTCTTGCAGCGGCCGGTCGTAGCTCGCGGACCACAGCACGGCTTCGTCTTCGGCCCTGATCAAACGCGTGGAGATTTGTACGGTGCCATCCGTTTTCCGCACGCTGCCTGTCAGCGCCTGAGCGACCTCAAGTTCACGCGCTGCCGCTGCGGCATCGACAGCGTTGCTCTTAAACTGAAACGCCGCGCCACGCGAGGCGAACGCTAACTGCGGGATCTCAGACAACAGGTCGAACAATTCGCGGGATATTCCTTCAGACAAGTAGTCCTGGTCGGCATCGGCGCTTGTGTTTTCGAATGGCAGGATAGCAATGGATAAATCGGCGGTCGCACTCACAGCCGGAGGAGGGGTAGCAGTCTGCGGCTTACCGGCAAGCGAGGAGTCGGACGAAATTTCCGGGGTCGATGGCGCCGTGTCGAATTTTTCTAATACGAAGTAGCCCAACGCCAGAATCGACAGCGCAGCGGTCAGGTATAACGGTATACGTCTTCTTGTGGCCATCAACTTGCTTCCCCGCTATCTGCGAATTTGACAGGTCCATTGTATGAGTCTGCGCGGAGAATTACGGGTTAATTTGCGGCGAAGAGTATGCGGCGTCGACCGGGTCAGGCGCCGCGCAGGTCGCGAGCGAGTTGCCTCTGGCTTCCCGAGTATGGAAAAAGACAGCAATATGCCGCGTGTCGGCATGCCGGCGGATTCCCGCAATCCTTTGCTCGGTGGGGCGGCCGGCATCGAGCCACCTCAGCATCTCCCCCTTCTTGCGTCTGTCGGCCGCTGATACCGGCCGCGGCTGAACGCGCGACCGCAAGCCCTACTCTGTGACGTCTGCGTGCTCAGTTTTCTTCAGTCTCACCATCCGCTGCGCGATGCGCAGGGAACACTACAGGCCGG
Organism: Woeseia sp.; assembly: GCA_049665065.1. Classification (GTDB taxonomy): domain Bacteria; phylum Pseudomonadota; class Gammaproteobacteria; order Steroidobacterales; family Woeseiaceae; genus Woeseia. The sequence continues at coordinate 2,230 of JBATFU010000366.1, forward strand.
CTCAGACTGCGATTAGCGATTGGCGTACTGAGCACGCTCTGCCGGCGGCTCGAGCGTGGTCTCGTCGGCGACGCGCTGACCAGCCTGGCCCGGCCTGCGCAATTGCTGCGGATTGTGCTGCGTGGACCGCGGTAATCCGGGAACCACCTGGTTGCGTCCGGAATCTTTGGCGCGGTAAAGGGCTTCATCGGCACGCACCAGTATGGACTCGATATCGGCGTCCTGCGCCGACAGCTCCGCCACGCCAAAACTGGCGGTCATGCTGATTTGGCCAGCCTTCACCGCCACCGGAGTTTGCTCAAGTCTCGCCCGCAGGCGCTCTGCGACCATGGCCGCCTGGCGCCTGTCCGCATTGGGCAGAATGATCGCGAATTCTTCGCCGCCCATCCGGGCAATGATGTCCTCAGCCCGGCGCTCCTCGCCAAGCAGTTTGGTGAAATGTACGAGCGCAATGTCCCCGGCTGCGTGGCCGAATTCGTCATTGATGCGTTTGAAGAAATCGATATCAGCTGCGATAACCGCAAGGCTACTTTCGTTGCGGCGCGCCAGCGAAAACGCCTTGGCCGCCTGTTCAGAGAAACCACGGCGATTCAACATGCCGGTCTGTGCATCCCGGGTGGCGAGCGCCTTCATTTCCTCGGACAGGTCGGATGCGAGCATGAATACGACGAACATCGCCATTGCGGTGTAGCCGGCCGGCAGGAACAGGAAATTCAGGTGCGTGTACAGGCCAAGGAAATACGCATTGCCGAGCGGGCCTTGCCACAATGCAATGGTGGCCGATGCAATCTGCGTGCAGCCAAACACGATGCTGGTGACGGCGACAGCCCACTCGGCCGCTCGCGGTCTGGCCCGATGCCGAAGAACGATGGTTGCATTCAGGAACTGCGCCGCCGCCGCGACCGCGGGAACCACTGCCGTCGTGATGCCC
>JBATFU010000367.1:0-3209 GCA_049665065.1 Woeseia sp.
CTGCATGATGGCATTGGCCAGAACCTTGCGGTTGCGCGCATGCGCATCGGCCAGATTCTTGCGTCGCAACCGGAAGAATCCGAACAGTGGCGAGTAGCGCGCGAGTTGATCGACCAGGCTCTGCTGGGCACGCGCCACGTAATCGCCGACCTGAGCCCGGCAATCCTTTACGAATTGGGCCTGGTGCCGGCGATCCAGTCTCTCGCTGATAATTTCCGTTTAATGCACGACATTGACTGTGAGGTAATCGAGACCGGCGCAAGCTGGCTGCCGAGCGAAGATCAGAAGGTCATGTTGCACAGAAATGTGCGTGAGCTGCTCAGCAACGTGGCACGCCATTCAAAGGCTAACGCCGTCACTATTCGCATCGACTGGCTCGATAAGGAGCTCCGCATAGAAGTTGCCGATAACGGCATTGGCATGGATGCGCCGGCCGATCCTGCCGCGCTCTCCGTATCCGGCGGGTTTGGGCTTTTCTCTATCCGTGAAACCGTCATCCAGGCGGGCGGCACGTTCCATATTGACGCGGTGGCCGGAAAAGGTACGGCCGTACGCCTCCGCGTACCGCAACCTGCAGAATCCCTGGTCGCCTGAAAGCTGTAACTCTTACCAAAATTCATGTAATTCGTTCAGGCAAAGACGTGAATTCGCCGTCATTGCTAACGCCTCCTGTCGCATGAAAAAGCCGCCAAACCCGCACCGTTGTGCGGTTCTCCACTTGAATTCAGCAAATTGGCACGGTTACTGCAATTCCCCTTGTGAGAAGGGAAAACTTCATTCACGCAGAGGAGATTCACATGCTTTCATGGTCAATTACGTTTCTTATCCTGGCGCTCATTGCCGGTGTACTCGGCTTCACGGGCATCGCCGGTGCTGCAGTGGGTATCGCGAAACTGCTGTTCTTCGTGTTCCTGACATTGCTGCTGATCAGTGCGATTGCTGCCGCGGTGCGTGGACGCCCGCCTGTGTAGCGCAGCGCAGGGCATAGCACCTTTTGCACCTTTAACAGGAGACCTTATGAAAACTTTTTTCTACATGATGATTCTGATGGCATTCGGACTAAGCATGACTGCCTGTAACACGACGCGCGGTTTTGGCGAGGACGTCGAAGCAACCGGCGAGGCGGTTCAGGATGTCGCCGAAAACACCGAGGAGCAGATCGAAGAGATCTAAATTGCTCGTCGTATCAAGAAAGCCCGGTTTGGCACCATGCCCGACCGGGCTTTTTTGTACGCGTGACAAATAATTATTCGTTTCAAAAGCCGCTGCGCAACTAAAAGTTGTTTCGCCGTTGATTGAAGATCAAGACATGACTTTTGGTTATTTTTCATCGCACAATTTCCCGGTTCTGTAAAATCAAAAGCGTGTCACTACCGGTAATTATTCCAACTGTCTAAATCGCAAAATCGCTGCGCTCAAGCAATGACGCGCGCTCCAACATGAACTGGTTCGAACGTTAAATACAACCAGAACAATACTGACTTGTTGGCAAACTTTCGGCTCGGTATTGCTGGGGTGTTCTACTCATTGCCGCAGTTTTCTGCGAGGAGTAATCAGGAGGGTTGTAATCGCAGTTCAGTTAATGGGGTCACAACATCATGAACACCTACGCAGCCGCAGTGTCAGCTCTCCGCTTGTTGTTCCTTTGCTTTTTATTCGCATCAGCAAGTGCGCAGGAATCACCATTAATTGCGGGCCAGAACATCAACATGGTATCCGGCACAGAATGGCCTGACGGCGATCCGTTTTTACAACGACAAAACGAACCGACCATTGCGGTCAGTACCCGCAACCCGCTGCACCTGCTTGCCGGCTCTAACGATTACAGAACGGTAGACCTGCCCGGCCTCCCCGGAGGCAAAACCATTGGTGATTCGTGGATATCCTTGTACAGGTCGCACGACGGCGGCGGCCGCTGGACGTCCACGTTGTTGCCTGGCTACCCTCAGGATGATTCCACGGACGGAATGGCTTCACCAATTAAAGGCTACGATGCCTCCGCGGACCCGGTCATTCGTGCAGGCACGCATGGGCTTTTCTATTACAGCGGTATCGCTTTCACGCGCGGCGAGAGTCCGCGCAGTGCAGTTTTTCTCGCGACCTATATTGACCTCAATAACGACGAGGCACAAAGCAGCATTGAGTATGTTGGCACCACGCGCTTTGACTTCAACGACGATGGCGCGGAGTTCATAGACAAGCCGTGGATCGCAGTCGACAAACCGCGGCTGGGGGCAAATTCTCGTCTGATCGAACTTGAGACTGCCAACGGGCCTGTTCTGCAAAACGTTGAATGCGGCAACGTGTACGCGGCCTGGGCACGCATCCGCGGCGACGGCACGACAGCGGTCAGTTCCGACATCATGTTTTCGCATTCCGATGATTGCGGCAAAACATTCTCTGCTCCAAAAGTGATATCGGCCGAAGATACGATCAACCAGGGAGCGGCAATTGCTGTTAATCCCTACGATGGCCGGGTCCAGGTCGCCTGGCGACAGTTTGCCAACTCCACCCTGAACTGCGTACAGCCCGCCAACTACTGGCGCGATAATCGCGACGCCTGGCCGGTACAGTCCATTGAACTTGCTGGCTATGTGATTACGCCGGACAACGTAGATAGCGTCATCGTTGACGATGCTGACTCTGACGACAGTGATGACTACGACTCGGACTCCGATTCGGATGATCACGAATGGGATGAGAACTTCGAGAACGACTGGGATGACGACGCTGATAACCCGAGCGGCGTACTGCGCCAGTTGCTGGCAGCGTGGCTCAACGTTCTTGCCGGCGCGAACAACAGCGAGATCAAGCAGACCATGGAGGCTGCAGAGGCCTGGCTTGTCAAGAACCCGCTGGGCAGCAAGCCGAAGAAAAATGCGAAAAAGGAAGGCAACATCCTGCGCAAGAAATTGCGGGACTTCAACAAAGGCCTGCTGGGACCTGAAAGCTGCGAGACCGTTGCGGCCACTGGCTACAGCGGCTTGAATCCGGATGCCATCGTAACCGTTCAATCAACAAATGCAGGCGAAGATTTCTCGGCGCCGCTTGCCGTGACCGGACCGGAATACCATCCGTTCGAACAGGGCACGTCTGAATATTCCTTCCGCACCACGGGCTACCCGACCATGACGTTCGACAATGAAGGTCGCGCCTACATCGCTTACTCGACACGCGGCCTGGCCACCACCAATCCGGATCCTGTGAGC
>JBATFU010000368.1:0-1918 GCA_049665065.1 Woeseia sp.
ACCTCCGACAAAGGCAAGCCGGGCGCCCAAATTGAGCCGCACTAAAAAAAACCTCGGTTCGATCCCTGTTTTCCGGCATCAATGCACTAATGACCCATCATCGTGATTTCGTCATCGAGGCCGGTCATTTCGTAGCGGGCAAGAGAGATCGGGATGCTATCGATCTTATTCAGCCGATCGAAAAATTCCTTCATCTGAAATTTCTCGCCGCGCTCTTCCTTCTGCTTGGCGAAGTCGGCAAGCGCACGTTCAAGCAGGTATTTGCCAGTGATGTAGCTGGTGCCGTAACCGGGTTGGCGCAAATACAGATGCTGTTCGAATATCAGCAGTTCTTTCTCGGTTTTCATCCACCCGCGCGGTGTCCAGTCCTGATGCACGCCGCCGGCTTCTTCCATAGTCATCTCGTTGGCGTGGGCATAAAGCGATCCCAGGCCGCGGGCGGCGCGTTGCGCCAGCATGATCCATACCAGCTCGCGCGATCGCGGTCGGTCGTCATAGAGCCCCGCGTGCATGAACATTTCTTCAACGCCGGTTGCTGTGCCTTCGTTGCGACTATCAAATATGTTGTACAACAACGCGCCTTGCCGGACCGGGCTTGGATGTGGCTCGAGATCCATACGCGCAAGTTCCATCCAGTGATAAAAGTGGGTGAACAACGGCGCCGGATCGTAATGTGCGGCAATTGAAAAGAAGTTGCGTTTCTCCTCCGGAATAAACTCACCCATATGCGCGGCTATAGCTGGCTTCATGTAAGGCGCAACAGTGAGAATCTGTTTTTCTTCCAGAAAATTCATGATGCGATCTACAGCATCTTCGGCGAGCGCCTGGTATTCCTCGGCATTATTTGCAGCGACCAATGGCGGTAAGTCACGGTTGCGTTGTTCTTCGAGTTTCAGCGATGACCAGGCGCGATCGAGTTCACGCTTAAGCAGGCTGACTTCTTCCTCCCAGGTAAGCGGCACCAGGTGTACGTTCTGCTGGTACCAGGTGTAGTTGTCCTTGCCGATGCCGGACGGAGCTGTTTTGGAGGGCGCTTCGGTTTCAAGAAAGCCGACCAAAGATTTTGTGGCCGCTTGCGCCTCCCGTATGACCTTGCGCAATTTTCGGCTGGCACCGCCGCCCGCCATGTTCAATACCTGGTCGAGTTTTCCAATCTGCGATCGAACATCGCGAATTCCTGTTATCCATAAATCCCGGGCATTTCCAGTCAGGTTTTGCTGGGCCTGCTGCATTAGCGGCGCGATAGCACTGAGTTCGTTGACCAGGCGCGCTTCGTCTGCAGCGCTTAAGGGGAATGAGTAAGTCCAGACTTCGACAACGGCGTGGTTCGTTGGGCCCTCATGCGCGGGGACATCACTTCGGTCCATCCAGACGGTGTCGTAAAAAGCCGGATCCCGTGCCCAGGGCTTGAGGATGCGGTGGTTGAAGTCGTAGCCATTCATTTCCGCCCGCACCAGGTGCCAGTCGACCTGCTCCGGAATTGACCAACTATCAATCTCCATCGCGTTTAATTGAGAACGTAGCTTGAGAAAGTCCTGGTAGCGGCGCTCGAAGGTCGCCGCTGTGTAATCAGGCGCGCCATTTCGCTGCGGCGGCATTTCAAAAGCCCGCCATTCCTCGAACAGCTCAAGCAGGTCGTCGTGGTCACTCGCCTGGGCGAGGCTGGTCGCGAAAAACGCCAGCAGGATTATGGTTTTTTTCATGTGGCTCCCCGTTTGCGCCAATTATATGTGCCGATTCGAAGGTGCACCCGAAATTTCAGATAGAACCAAGGCCCGAACATGCAGAATCTATTCAATCCCTTCGTATGCAAATACAGTCGCGGATAACAACCCCGGGTTCTTTATCGCCGAAGCGGTTGCGCCTTACTCAAGACATCCTGGCGAGACGGCATCACCTGCATAACGGGCATTACGGG
>JBATFU010000369.1:0-1862 GCA_049665065.1 Woeseia sp.
CGGTAAACGCGAAGGTGTTCATGCCATCGAGCATGACGCCGTCGCAATTCACGCCTGCGCCGGTGGTGAGTGATGTAATGGTTTTCGAATCGATCTCAAGGTCGAGATCCTTGTCCTTAATTTTAAGTTTGCCTTGCAGCGCGCCCTTGGAGACTTTCGCATCAAAGCTGAAGTCGATTTTGTCGTGCTTGTCGCCCGAGCCTCGCTGCCATTTTCCGGAACCGTGTACGCGCCCGTCTGTTGGAACTTCGTCGTCAGCGCCATCAACTTCAATGGTTCGGGATGCAGAATCCTGCTGATCCGTGTCGTCGGTGACGGTCAGGGTTACCGTGTACGTGCCGGGCACGTAACGATGCTCGACGAGGGCAGAGGAGATGTCCGTGCCATTCACAGCCGGCGAGCCGTCGCCCGGATCAATGGACCATGCAACGAGCTCGTGTCCCTCCCATCCGGAATACGAGCGCCGGCCATCCAGCTGCCGGGTCGTGCCGCTGTCGGATACTTCGAGTGAAGCCCTGGGAGCAACCGGGTCAGTCGCGACCGGGCACAGATCACCGGTGAATCGTTCGGCATCGCCCTGTGCGCGAGTGACGCCGCTCAAGTCGATCTTTTGCTCGCCAGCCGGAATACCGCCTGGTGTTTGCGTAACGCTCGGCACCGCGGTCGTGTGCGATCCGTCCGGGTCGAGCCACGCACCGAACCATGTCAACGCAGCGAGCTGTGTCCAGTAGCGGTCGGTGAAGTAAGCGTGATTGCCGGAGAGCAGCAGTGCTGTGTGCTGGTTTGGCATCGTGTTGGTACGACTGGCGAGCATTGTTGCGTTCCAGGTCGGCACGAGCTCGTCGTCGTTCGCGTAGAAGTGCAGTGCCGGTGCCGTAACGCCGCTGCCGAGCAGGCCGTCGAGTGTGTCGATCGCGGAATCGTTGTCCAAGATAAAGTTTGGTGTCGCTGAAAATTCGGGACGCGCGCCAACCGTTGCGAGGTAGCCGCACAGATCCGGATTGTTTACGACCGTTGTCAACAGGGCACTGGTTGATGCCGAATTGCGCTGCGCCAGTGTCTTTTGGTCGGCCGGCCCGGAGAAGGTCAGCGCGGTATCGATGATGCGGTGGTGATCAATGCCGAGCGCAAGCATCGCGTTTTGCGCGCCTTCTGAAAAACCCAGCACGCCGATCTCGGTGGTGCCGTTTGCATCAAGCCTCTCCGCAGCAGTCAACAGGTCCTGCGCTTCCTTCCAGCCGAGCGTCTGACCGTGTCTCGTGCCATCCGGGTGATAGGAACCATTGCGTGCCCACTCGCGACCCATGTCGCGATGATCGGGCGCAATAACCGAGTAGCCGTTTGCGTACAGGAAGGCCGCATAGCGCACGATCGAGTATTTGCCGTTGGTGTTGAAGCCGTGCATGACCACGATGCCGGGCGCTCCCGGACGCAGCGCTGCGAAAGCATGCAGCGGCGTGCCATCAATGGATTCCATCTCGATGAGTTCGAAGCCGTCAGGGAATTCGGCGAACGGCGGCGCGAGGTCGGCAAGTGCCGGCTGATCGGGTACCGGGCTTGTGCAGCAGGCGCCGCCTGCCGCGTCAGTGAGCGGGAACGCGGCGGGGTAGTCGTCGGCGCCGAACGCGCTGTCGGTGCCGATAGGTACGGCGGCCGGGTTGTACGGCAGCGCCAGGACGTCGGCCACCGCGGTGCTGAAATCGGCTTCAGCGGCCTGGGTCGGAGCGGCTGCCAAAACAGCGGCAGCTGTTACCAGGGCCAGAATTCGTAGGGCTTTCATGCTGTTGCTCTCCTGTCCGGTCTCGGTGCCGAGTCGACGACTTCGTAATTCATCAAGCGTTGAAAAAATGAAAATAAACGAA
>JBATFU010000370.1:0-7899 GCA_049665065.1 Woeseia sp.
CCTCTCTTCCCCCCCAAGGGATGGCGCGCAAAGGACAAAGAGCTGGCGAGGAGTTTTTATTCAAAGCGAGATGCAACGATGAAATCAACAAGCATTCTGGTCCTGGCGGCAGCGTCCGCCACCTGTATCACATTGGCGGGCTGCGCCTCATCGAAGCCGGACCCGCGTAAGCAGGAGCTGCAATTCGACCTTGATGGCGACGGCTACCTGACGCGGGAGGAGTATTCCGCAAGTGCGCTAAGCGACGTGTTGGAATTTGAAGCCCTGGACACCGATCGCGATGGACTGTTGAGCCGACGTGAGCTTGAACTTCGAATCGGGCCGGGATCTCGCGGCCGCGGGCCGCGTGACGGTAAAAGGCCTGGAGGAGGCTAGTCCCCTTTTAGTTGGCAAATGCCTTGTCAGGCCGCGACTCGAAAATTTCGTCCCTTCAAAAAATTCTATGGTCATCAGCACTGCCATTGGGCATCGGAAGGTGAAAAAGCAGGCGCAGGAGCTCGTAGCAGGCGATCAAGAACCGTAGATCTGCATTCTTACCGCCAGCAGAGTCACCGCCGAGATGGATACCGACCGCCTATTGCAGCCTGAGCAGCAATTCGACACAGACTGCGAGAGCTGATCGAAGAATGAGTCTATTAGCCGTCATTCTTAATTTGACGAACGCAGATATCCGCGCGCAGAGCGGCAAGCCTGTCTCCTGAGAGCGCAAGCGCTTTGCGGCTCAAGAAATCTTCACAGTTCTTCCGCATTTGCAGGTACACCATCACGGCGGCCGAGCGTTAATACAGTAGTGATTGGCAAAACAGCAAAGGAAAGATCATGACAAAGAACTTCAGAACAGGCTTCCTGGTTGCAGCAGCTATCGGTATCGCTGTCTCAGCGTCGATAGTCGATGCCGAAGCACAGAACAAGACCCCGAAACGGGTCGCGGAGAGTGCGCCTCATCGGGCGGCTCAATACCCCCGGGTTGGGCGCCAGGTCCGCACGCTTCCGCAGGGTCACAGGACGATTCGCGTCGATCGCCAAAGCTATCGCTACTACAACGGCAGCTTCTATCGTCCCGGCAACAATGGCGTCTATGTCGTCGTCCGCGCGCCTATCGGTGCAAGGGTAAACGCGCTGCCGCCGGGATACTTAAGTTTCGGTATCGGAGCCCGCCGCTATTTTTACGTCAACTACACCTACTTTCTGTGGGACCGGGACAGGTCGGAGTACGTTGTCGTCGTCGAGCCGGAGGGTGCCGAAGAAACGCTCGTCACCGCAAGTGAAACGACATCATCAGAAATTTTCGTCTATCCCAACCAGGGGCAAAGCGACGAACAGCGTGATCGCGACCGATACGAGTGCTACCTCTGGGCTTCAGGGCAAACCGGCTACGATCCCGGCGCCGGTGATCCCGACACTGGGAATGCCGGCGACTATCGTCGCGCGCTATCCGCCTGCCTCGAAGGCCGTGGCTATACCGTGAAATAGATAAGGAAGATCTGATGCAAACGACAAATCATACCGCCGGCTTTTACTGCCTCGTCGCCATCTTTGTGTTGCTGAGCCAGGCGGCGCGCAGCCAGGACATTTACGTCTATCCCGCAAACGAACAGACCGATGCACAGCTTGCCGAGGATCGCTACAGGTGTCATCGGTGGGCCGTAGATGAAAGCGGCTTCGACCCGAGCCAGTTCGACGAGGTTGTCGCACCGAGAATGGTCAAGGTCCCCGTGCCACGAAACGAAGCAAAAGGCGCTGCAAACAAAGGCGCTGTCTCCGGAGCTGTTATTGGCGCCGTCATTGGCTCGCACGAGGGCGACACGGCCGAAGGCGCGGTAATCGGCGCGGTCCTGGGCACCATGGCCGGTGCGACGATTGAAGATCAAGGGAGACGAGAAGCGAGAGAAAAAGCCGAGGCGGAAGCGCGACGCGTAGCAGACGAAATCGCACAATCCACGGCGGAGATGGCGCTTCGCAAGTCCAACTACCGCCGCGCTTTGACGGCATGCCTGGAGGGCAGCGGTTATACCGTACGATAAGACGCGCTGAGAAACCGGAGGCTCTGAATCGACTCATCAAAACCAGCAGCGAACGAGCGCTGCGCGAGGCTTTCAATCTGCTGATGGGCATAGTCACCAACGTCTATCGGGATCCGATACTCGATGAGCCGGAGTTCGCCGCGGCGCGGAGAAAACTCGGGTTCAATGACGATTCAACGGCGTCCGACTGATCCGAACCTTACTGCGATACTTCATCCCAATCCTCGTCCGTCCAAAGCGTCTCTTCACTCACGTCGGAGCGAAACAGCCCGAAATAATGTGTTGCACTTTGATCGCGATAAACTTCAATGTCGATCAGGCTTAAGCCGCTCATCGAAAATACCTGCCATTTGTCAGTGAAGGCGTCCCACGTTGGGCATGTCCAAAGAGCGAAGTTGCCGCTTCCTGATCGCCATACGCCCACGTAGCGTGCCTGGCCCTGGTCGATGTAGATTTCGACATCGACCAGCCGCAGTTCGCGCGAGGCCAGCTCCAGCGTTTTTTCCTCGAACTCGCTCCAGGTGTTTGCCCGCCACAGATAGTCCTCGTCGTCGCCTTTTTCCCACTTGGCAACGAAACCGACCCCTCCATCCTTGTCGTACAACTCAATATCTGTGAGCCGTAGTCCAGCGGCGATGCGTGACTTGCGCAGCTTCAGCAGACCATCCCAGTCATTCACAATCTGGACAAGATAGCCTTCACTGTCCAGCTGCCCTTTCATAGCCAGCGATTCCGCATATGCCGTACCGGCGTACGCCAACGTCATAAAGACCGATGCCATTAATAGTCCGCTTTTGCGAACAAATTGATCAAATCTACTCTGGATGGAATGGGCGCGTAGCACGGTAGTTACTCTATAAAATGACAAGAGTTGAACGCTAACGTCCAATTGCGTACGGACAGTGCAGAATTCGAGAAGAAGTCTCTGGTTTTTGCCTCAGGCGCAGAAACTCAAATTCTGCAGAGGCCCTGCACCGACTGGGGAGCCCGCCGCTTTCAACTCGGCAAAAATCCACCGTTTCCACACACTGACTCCTTATTCTCAGCTCACGCTATGCGTAGTTCGATTAACTATGACTTTAGGGGAGCGCGAGATGACATTCGCAAGGAAACAAGGCGTTTTCGGTATCGTCGTGAGCTTGATGCTGGCGGGCTGCGGTTCGAGTTCGAGCAGTTCCGATGAAGGAATCTCGGCAGATACTCCCGTCGATACGGGCACAACTTCGTATTCGACTTCTGATGTCGAGTGCGCGTACAGCTACAGCGCATTCAACAGCTCACCGTCCGTCAACACGACGAGCACCGCGGACTGGTTCTGTGATGCCAGCGCACGCTGGTTGTCGGCCAACGGTATTCCCGACCATGAGGTCGGCACGTTCCCCAACGCCGCGAAACCCAATACAATTTCAGAACACACTGTGTCGGCCAGCTTTACGCTGACGCCAGCGGAAACAACGACGGCCACGGAACTTGGCGGACCAAGAGGCGCAGTCGGCTTTATTCTGAATGGCGTGAAAATGGATCCGGGCACGGGAGGCGCTTGCAACGACGCGGGCGATAGTTGCGACCTTGGCAATGGCACAGGCGCATGGCGAATCGAGGCACTGGGCCAGGACTCGTTCGATTTCGGTGAGGATTCAAACAATGCACATGTGCAACCGACCGGCGAATATCACTACCACGGCATACCGGAAGGGTTTGTCGCAAAACTGAACAAGGGTACCGAGATGACCTTGATTGGCTGGGCCGCGGACGGCTTCCCGATCTACGCACGTTACGGCTACGTCGAGCCGATGGATGCGTCGTCGGGTACAACAGTCGTGCTGGGCAGCTACCAACTGCAATCGTCACCCGACGCGAATCGCCCCGATGTGAGCCTCTACCCCATGGGCACGTTCGCACAGGACTACGAGTATGTCGCGGGCTACGGCGACCTCGATGAGTGCAATGGCCGGACCGGCGTGACGCCCGAGTTTCCGCAAGGGATCTACCACTACTACGCCACTGACAGCTACCCGTTCATGCAACGTTGCGTAAAGGGCTCCCAGTGATGACGAAAAGGTTCGTCGCGAGCATTGCGGCATTTGCCATCGCCCTGAGTCTTGCAACAATCCCGGTGCAAGCGCACCTGATGGTTGAACAGCAGGGCACGATCAACTTCAAAAACGGCGGCGCGTTCCTGGTGCTGTCAGTGCCGGTCTCAGCCTTTGCAGACGCGGACGAGGATAGCGACGGAGCGTTGTCGGAGTCCGAACTGGCGCGCAACGCTGAAAAGATAAAGCAACATTTACAAAGTAATGTTCGCTTGCTGGACGACGCAGGAGAAGCGCTGCCGTTGCAGGGACTGATGCTGTCACTCGCGCATCCCGATGACGCGCACGCTGCACCTGCCAAATACGTAGTAGCGCTCGGGCGATTTCTTGTCGAAGAAGAAGATGCGGCGCTCGAGTTCGAAATGGCACTCAAAGGTGCGGAACACGAACAGCAACACTTCAGAATTACGACCACCCGGCAAGGTGTGTCTCGCGTCCTGTCTATTGCGCCCGGTCGTGAACGCCAGGCATTACAGGCGAATCAATAGCGCAGGAATTACCGGCGTGGCAAGCGCCTCGCAACACTCCTCTGTTTCTTCACCATTCCCCCATACCGGCTCCTTGCTTGCCCGCAATACTGTCAACACTCAAACATTTACAAGGAGCAGGACATGCCTGATCTACGAAACCTTCTTATCACTTCAGCGACGCTGATACTCACGACCGGCATGTCGATGCCAGCGGCCAACGCCAATCCCGGTGAGCGCGATGGCAGACGTGGTGGCCCGCCACCGGAAGCCTTTGAAGCCTGCACCGCCAAAGTAGAAGGTGACGCCTGCAGTTTCACGGGCCGCCGCGGTGACGCGGAAGGCACCTGCATCGTTCCACCGCGCGGCGAAGAGAGTCTCGTTTGCGCCCCGGCCGGTGGTCCCCCTGATTCTGAACCGCGCGGCGAAAGAGAAGAGTCCTAGCTGCGAGGCAATCCGATCCCCCAACGCGCATTTATGCGCACCCCCCTGCTCCCCGCCTTGTGCGGGGAGTTTTTTTGGCGGCCTGACACGGAAACAACCAGAATCCTCGACGTCTCGCTGGGTCTTTCGATTCTTGCGAACAATGACGGTCGAAACCTGTTCTTCTTGTGGCAAACTAATTCGAGCAAGCAGTCACGGCTCCCGTTTCAGCAATTTTCGAAGAAGGGCGAATGGCGTATGAGTGGACGATGGCGCTAACTGTTCGCCCGCCGCAACGGCGTTCCCGTCGCCAGCATTCTGATAGCGCGCATGCTCATTGTCATGGCAGTAAAGACAAAGCAATTCCCAGTTACTGCCGTCCGCTGGATTATTGTCATGGTTGTGGTCCTTGTGATGAACCGTGAGCTCCCGCAAATTTTTACCGCTAAACTCGCGGCCGCAACGTGCACATATCTTGGGATACAGCTTTAAAGCCTGCGCCCGGTAGCCCTTCGCGTGCTGCTCGTTCTGGCGCCGCGCCATTTCAATCATCCGGTCCCCGGCGCTGATGTCGATTGGTGTTTTCTTCAGTGTCATGCCTCCCCCTTCGACGAGGACGCCTCCAATCGAGCCGTTGATACAAGCGATTCTTCCGACCTGGATCGATCCGACGGACCGGCAGCTTTCGTCAGTAGTAGCGATCAGGCAAAGTCTACCCAAAATGGGTGCAGAATATCCGCCTTGTGTGGGTAAGCGCTCTTTATTCACTTCAGCTGCGGATCTGATTGCGAACTTTCCTTGCGGCCGAAGCGAAGCGGTCAAGAAGGTTGAAGCAAATGGTTTGAGCTATCCGCTTGCCTTGGTGCAGCACAGAAATCCGGGTAGGATCGCCAAAAAATACCTCGTGTTGTATATCAAAATATGTGCAGATTCGATAGCTGGTATCCTGTTTCCGTCGCAACGCAGAAAACCAACAAAAATTGATTATTTCATTCACCACGCTGGTCTGGATCGGCTTCTTGCTGCTTGTCGCCGTCGTCGTCTCATTGGACCTCGGCGTTTTTCACAAGAAGGCACATGTCGTTACCCTTCCCGAAGCACTCGGCTGGACTGCAGTTTGGGTCACTCTCGCGCTAGCCTTCAATATTGCTATTTACTACCTCTATGATCTCAACCCGGCCGGTTGGGATATGGACACGGAGCAACTGACCGGCGCGGAAGCCGCACTTCAGTACTTCACGGGTTACGTGGTCGAGAAATCACTGTCTGTAGACAACATCTTTGTCATCGCGATGGTGTTCGCACATTTCCAGGTACCGCTCGCGCAACAGCATAGAGTTCTGTTCTGGGGAATTCTGGGTGCGGTTGTCTTGCGCGGCATCATGATTTTCGGCGGCGTTGCAGTACTCGAGCGGTTTGACTGGGTTGTCTACCTGCTTGGAGCGCTGCTTCTGTATTCGGCAGCGAGCATGCTTGTCGTGCGGCACGATAGCGCCTCGCTCGAGGAAAATGCGGTCGTACGAATGGTGCGACGAATTTATCCGGTAACGACGGAGTTTCATGGCAGTCGCTTTTTCATCGAACTTAACGGCGTCCGCACTGCGACACCGCTTTTTCTCGCCCTGGTGCTTGTTGAAACAAGTGACGTCATGTTCGCTATCGACTCGATTCCGGCGATCTTCGCGATCACACGAGATCCATTCATAATCTTTACGTCAAATGTGTTCGCGATTCTCGGCTTGCGATCCCTGTACTTTGTTTTGGCGGGACTCATGGAGAAGTTCCGCTATCTGAAGATGAGTTTGGTTTTCTTGCTGGCGTTCATCGGCGTCAAAATGATTCTTCTCCATCACTACCCGATTCCAACTGAAGTATCACTGGCAGTTATCGGTGGCATTCTGTCGGTAGGAGTTATCGCATCGATGAAGTCTGCATCAGACGCCGCCGCACTGCTGTCTCCGCTGGCCAACGAACTTGAACATCTTGTCGTTACTTCTTACAGGCAGGCCCGCAAAGCTGTTGTTTTGATTTTGGGTTCTTCGGTTCTGTTGGTTGGAGTCGCGATGATCCTGCTGCCCGGTCCTGCCTTCCTGGTCATTCCGCTGGGTCTTTCGATTCTCGCAATAGAGTTTGCGTGGGCACGACGTTGGCTGCAGCAGGTCAAAACGAAGATCACGGAAGGAAAAAAGAAGGTCGGCAACGCTTTCAGGCATCGTCGCCGACCTGGACCGAAGCAATAGCCGCCATCAGTTGTCGTGAGTACGGTCCAGTTGCCGGCGCTGGCGCGCCCGCCGCGCCAGCATATTGAGGCCTTCGACCAGCACCGAAAAGGCCATTGCAGCGTATATGTAACCTTTTGCTATCGGAGCGCCGAATCCGTCGGCAACCAGTGTCGTACCGATTAGCAGTAAGAAGGCAAGTGCGAGCATGAGGACCGTTGGATTATTGTGGACAAACTTCGCCAATGGGTCTGCGGCAAGAAGCATTGTCATGACAGCGATGACCACAGCAACAACCATGATGGGGATGTGTGGAGTCATGCCGACCGCCGTGATGATGCTGTCGAGTGAAAAAATCAGGTCCAGCAGGAGAATCTGGCCAATGACCGCACCCATGCTGGTTGCTACGATGGCCGCGTTTAAGCGGTCCGGACCGGGATCAGGATCGACTGAGTGGTGAATCTCTGTAGTTGCTTTCCAAATCACGAATAATCCGCCGCTGATAAGTATCAAGTCGCGCCAAGAGAACGACTGTCCCAGTATTTCAAATACTGGCGTCGTTAATTTGATAATAAACGCAATGGTTGCAAGCAGCCCCAGCCTCAAAACCAGCGCGGCTCCAATGCCGATTCTCCGAGCCTTTGATCGAAGGTGTTCGGGCAATTTATTCGAC
>JBATFU010000371.1:0-7892 GCA_049665065.1 Woeseia sp.
CACGGCTAGTCCCTGACCGCCTGCAGATAAAGGTTTTTGCCAAGTAGATGCCGCAAACCGACTCGATCAAGCAGCCGACTCAACGGAAAGAGATAGCGGTCGTAGAATTTCATGGACGATGCACTGACCGGCATTTGCGGCGATCCGGATGTCTTCCATGATGCCATGAGCACGAGCGGCAGCGACGCAAGAAAGCCGACGGAATCAACATAACGCACGCTATTTATCGAGAAACCGGCATTGCGGACTTTCTCAACGAGTTCGCTTTTCGAATAGCGTCGATAATGGCCCACTTTGCGATCCATGTCGGAAAACAGCAGCATGAAAGCCGGTACGTATATGGCGAGCTTGCCACCCGGCTTCATCTTGTTATGAATTGCGCGCAATGCAGCAGCGTCGTCGGCAATATGCTCCAGTACGTTCGATGTGAACAATCCGTCGATCGCAACAGCAATGTCATCGATTGAACGTCGCGTTTCCAGCCCTGCTCCCGTCAAATAATTGCCGGCGTCCGCATCAATCTCGACACACACCGGGCTAATGCCGGTCTTTGCACGGTAGATTTTCGACAAGGTTCCGATCCCGGCCCCGAAATCGACAACATTCCGGCTGTCCCCCAAAAATTCGGCGAACAGGCCAACGATATGCCGATTGTAATTGGCGAGACTCCTGTCTATTGCCAGGAGTTCATCTAACCCCGAAAACTCACTGTTGTGCTCTGATTGCAACGGCGGCCAGCTCCTGCACATTGAGACGTTGTGCTTCTATTGATGCCACGCACTCGGCATCAGCGAATCGCGACCGCAAAACAGCGGTATCGTCGGAGACGAACGCGCTATTCCCACTCGATCGTGGCAGGCGGCTTTCCTGAGATGTCGTAAGTGACGCGTGAAATGCCATCAACTTCGTTGATGATGCGCAAGGAAACAAGTTCCAGGAATTCATAGGGCAGGCGCGCCCAGCGTGCCGTCATAAAGTCGATGGTTTCTACGGCGCGCAGTGCGATGACATAGTCGTAGCGGCGGCCGTCGCCCATGACACCGACCGAGCGCACCGGCAGGAAAACAGCAAAGGCCTGGCTCGTTTTGTCGTACAGGCCGTGCTTGTGCAGCTCCTGGATAAAGATGTCGTCGGCCAGTTGCAGCTGGGCGACGAATTCGGGCTTTACTTCGCCCAGTACGCGCACACCGAGTCCCGGACCGGGAAACGGGTGTCGGTAGACCATGGCCGGTGGCAAACCAAGCTCCACGCCGATCTTGCGCACTTCGTCTTTAAAGAGCTCGCGCAAAGGCTCGATCAGCTTCATCCGCATGTGCTCGGGCAGTCCACCAACATTGTGATGCGACTTGATCACATGCGCCTTGCCGGTCGCTGCGCCAGCGGACTCGATGACGTCGGGATAGATCGTGCCCTGCGCGAGCCAGTCGGTATCCGTGAGCTTGTTGGCCTCTTCGTCAAACACGTCGATAAACAGGCCGCCGATCACTTTGCGCTTTTGTTCCGGATCGCTGACGCCTTTGAGGCCGTTGAAGAACCGTTCTGCCGCATTCACGCGTATCACGTTGACCCCGAGGTGTTCGGCGAACGTGGCCATGACCTGGTCGCCCTCGTTGTAGCGCAACAGGCCGTGGTCCACGAACACGCAGGTCAGTTGGTCACCAATGGCTTCGTGAAGCAAAGCGGCGACAACGGAAGAATCCACACCGCCTGACAATCCCAGCAGCACCTTGCCGCTACCCACTTCTGCCCGAACGCGCGCAATCGCGTCGCTGACGATATTGCCCGGTGTCCAGTCGCCACTGCAGTCGCAAATTTCCCGAACGAAACGCTCGATGATCATCTGTCCCTGCAAGGTGTGCGTCACCTCCGGATGAAACTGCACGCCATAGTATCGACGCTGCCGATGTTCCATTGCCGCAAAGGGCGAGTTGCTGCTTCTGCCTGTTGCGACGAAACCATCAGGCAGTTTCTCGACGCGATCGCCGTGACTCATCCACACTTTTAATGCTGGCGGAGCATCAATGCCGGCATCGCTCAGGCCATGAAACAGCTCCGATTCCGTTGGCGTGATTTCAGCGTAGCCAAACTCGCGGTGCGCCGAAGCCTCGACTTTGCCGCCGAGTGCCGCGGCCATGGCCTGCATGCCATAACAGATGCCGAGCACTGGCACGCCAAGGTCGAAAACCGCATCAGCCACGCGCGGTGGATTCTGCAAATTGACAGACTCCGGCCCGCCCGACAGCACGATGCCCGCCGGCGCATAAGCGCGAATTTTTGCATCGCTCGTGTCCCAGGGATAAATCTCGGAGTACACACCACACTCGCGCACGCGGCGAGCGATCAGCTGCGTGTACTGACTGCCGAAGTCCAGGATAAGAATGCGCTGCGCATGAATATCGGGACTGGCGTTGACGGGCGCGGCAGAACTCATCGCGTCAGGTGTTGGAGCGGTAGTTGGGTGCTTCTTTGGTAATCGCAACGTCGTGCACGTGACTTTCGCGCATGCCGGCGCCGGTGATGCGTACGAACTGTGGCCGGGTCCGCATCTCTTCAATGTTGTGACTGCCGGTGTAGCCCATCGCTGCGCGCACGCCGCCGATTAACTGGTGCACGATTGCTATCACGCTGCCTTTGTAGGCTACGCGACCCTCGATGCCTTCGGGGACGAGCTTTTCGAGTTCTTCGGTTGCGTCCTGGAAGTAGCGGTCTTTCGAGCCGTGCGCCATGTTCATCGCGCCAAGAGATCCCATGCCGCGGTAGGACTTGTAGGATCGGCCCTGGTAGAGCTCGACTTCACCGGGGGATTCCTCGGTGCCGGCAAACAGGCTGCCGATCATCACGGAATGCGCGCCGGCAACCAGTGCCTTTGCGATGTCGCCCGAATAACGAATGCCGCCGTCAGAAATCAGCGGTACGCCGCTCTTCTTAAGCACGGCCGCGACTTCGGCGACAGCCGACACCTGTGGCACGCCGACGCCGGCGACCACGCGTGTCGTGCAAATAGAGCCCGGACCGATGCCGACCTTGACGCCGTCCGCCCCGGCCTTCACCAGCGCTTCGGCGGCATCACCGGTGACGACGTTGCCGGCAAGGACCTGCAGGTCCGGGTACGCTTTCTTGATACTCGTGACGCGATTCAGGACACCTTTCGAGAAACCGTGCGAGGTATCAACGACGATGACATCAACGCCTGCTTTGACCAGCGCTTCGACGCGTTCCTCGGTGTCGTAACCGGTGCCCACCGCAGCGCCGACGCGCAAGGCACCGTGGCCGTCCTTACAGGCGCGCGGGAAGTCCGATGCCTTCTGGAAATCTTTCGCGGTGATCATGCCGCGCAGTTCGTAGTTGTCGTTGACCACCAGCACCTTCTCAATGCGATGGCGGTGCAGCAGCGACATGACTTCCTCTGAATCTGCGCCCTCACCGACAGTGACCAGCCGCTCTTTCGGCGTCATGACGCGAGATACGGGCGCATCGAGATTGGTTTCGAAGCGCAGGTCGCGATGCGTAACGATACCGATCAGACCCTTATCGTCGACCACCGGCATGCCCGAGAATCCAAGCTGCCGCGTCATTGCAATAACTTCGCGAATACTCACTTCCGGCCGGACCGTGATCGGGTCGCGGACAATGCCGCTTTCAAACTTCTTGACCTGCAGCACCTGCCGCGCCTGTTCGTCCGGGGTCATGTTCTTGTGCACGATGCCGATACCCCCTTCCTGCGCCAGCGCGATGGCAAGGCGTGCTTCGGTAACGGTATCCATTGCCGCCGAAAGCAAGGGAATGTTCAGCCGGATCTCGGCGGTGAGGCGGGTGCTCAGATCAACTTCGCGTGGCAGCACATCGGAGTACGCAGGCTGCAGGAGTACATCGTCGAAAGTCAGTGCTTCGCTGGCAATTCGCATGAAAAAGGCTGGCCGGTTGCGAGTAAACGCGCAATTCTACGCGGCAGGCATATGACGGTAAACGGCAATTCGGTATTTATTTGTCAGAACGCCTCTCGCTGCCAGCCTTTATACTGCCCGTATGACTGACTTCACACTGGCCACGCAGACCGCAGACGCGATTTCCGTTTCTGAACTCAATCGGCAGGCGAAATCGCTGCTGGAACGCGGCTTCGCCCGGGTCTGGGTCGAAGGCGAGTTGTCGAATCTGGCGCGACCCGCCTCCGGCCACCTGTATTTCTCATTGAAAGACGCCTCGGCACAGATTCGCTGTGCCTACTTCCGCCAGCGCCAGCGCGGGCCAACGCTGGGCCTGAAAGACGGCGACCAGGTGCTGGCACTTGGCCGGGTCAGCCTGTACGAGCCGCGCGGCGACTACCAGCTGATCGTCGAGCGTCTCGAAGCTGCCGGTGAAGGTGAGCTGCGACGCCGCTTTGAGCTGTTGAAGCGCAAACTGGCGGCGGAGGGCCTGTTTGACGAATCGCTAAAGCGCCCGCTGCCGGTATTGCCACGCGCGATTGGCGTCATTACCTCGCCGTCCGGCGCGGCCATTCGCGACATCCTGACCGTCCTGCGCCGGCGTTTCCCGGCCGTACCTGTGGTTATCTACCCTGCCGCCGTCCAGGGCGACGCGGCGCCGTGGCAGCTGCTGGCTGCACTTGCGACAGCCGTGCGGCGCGCGGAGGTCGATGTCCTGATCATTGGTCGCGGCGGCGGCTCACTCGAGGATCTGTGGGCCTTCAACGACGAGTCGCTGGCTCGCGCGATCCGGCAGAGCCCGATCCCGGTGATCAGCGCCGTCGGCCACGAGGTGGATTTCACGATTGCCGACTTCGTTGCCGACCTGCGCGCGCCGACGCCGTCCGGCGCGGCGGAACTCGTGGTGCCGGACCAGGCAGAATGGCAGCGCGGCCTGTCCGGTATCGCCAGCAAACTGTCATCAATGATGCGGCGCCAGCTCGAAGAAAAGTCACAGTCGCTGGACTGGCTCGCCAGGCGCCTCGGCCAATGCAGCCCGGCCGCAACCGTTGCACGCCAGTCCGAACGACTGAAAAACTCCCGCGCACGCATAGCGATCGCCATGCGACAGAGTTTTTCTTTGGCAGAGCGGCGCGCTGAACGTTTACGTGCGCGCCTGCTGCGGCAATCGCCCGCGCAAAAACTGGAGCGCAACGCCTGGCAATTGCGCAATCTGCGCGAGCAGCTTGGCCGCGCCGGCCAGCATTACGTCGCGATTCTGCAGCAACGCCTCGCGCTGAGCGCCCGCGCGCTCGATTCGGTCAGCCCGCTCGCCACGCTGCAGCGCGGCTACGCGATCGTCAGCGAAGCAGAAAGCAACAAGGTGATCATGGACGCGTCCAAGGTTGTCGCAGGCACGACCATTCGTGCGCGCCTGGCGCGCGGCAGTCTTACCGCAATCGTTGCAAAGAACGACAGAAACGATAATAGCGATGTATAGATTTTTGCTGACGCTGCTGCTCGTGCCGGCGCTCGCATTCAGCCTGCCGCAGAATGCGCCGCGACCGGGCGGCATCGCCGTAATAGCGCTGGGGGATCAAGCGAATCGACCGGTCGTTTCGTTCAACGACAAACCCGTTTTGGTTACACGCCATGAAAATAATTGGGTTGCCATCGTAGGGATCCCGCTCGAAGCCGCAGCAGGCCGCGCGTCAATCGCGGTAGACGGCAGGCCCCAGCCCTTCGAAATTGCGCCCCATCGGTATCGTGAGCAGCACCTTACCGTCGCGCCGTCCTACGTGAATCCCGATCCCGTCGCTATCGAGCGCATCGGCCGGGAAAGCGCGCTGATTGCCGCCGCGATTGCCACGCAGAGTGCTGCTGCGCCGGCGACAGTGCAACTCCAGGCACCCATTGCAGGCAAGCGCAGCGACAGTTTTGGTTCACGTCGTTTCTTTAACAAGGAACCGCGCTCACCGCATCGCGGCATGGACATTGCGGGCCCTGCCGGCACGGCGATTCATGCGCCACTCGCAGGCAAGGTGATCTTGACGGGAAATTTTTACTTCACCGGCAACGCGGTGTTCCTGGATCACGGCGCGGGGCTGATAACGCTCTACGCTCACCTGCACAGCATTGCCGTCGAGACCGGCGACACAGTGAAAACAGGTCAGTTGCTAGGCGAAGTTGGCGCAACCGGCAGAGTGACAGGCGCGCATCTGCATTTCGCGACGTATCTTAACGGCACGCCGGTCGATCCGGCTCTGCTGCTCGTCAGCCCCGAGCCTCGCTAGCTCAGTTGTCGTAACCGAGCGGGCGCTCGGCACGCTTGAAACTGCCGTCCGGCTGTTTCACGAACACGCAGCAGCTTTTCATTTCACCACCATAAATATGTAGCGACACTGCCGGTGATTCTTCACTGGCATTGCTGATGCTGTGGTATTCGTACGGCGGTATCAGACAACCGGCACTGCCGACGCCTGCCTCGTAGGAATTGCGTGGCTCGAAGCGGAAATGATCGTTTTCTTTTTTGGTCAGTTCGAACTGTTGCACATCGATACTGCCTCCCCAGACACCTTCGACGCACCACATGCCGGAGTGATCGTGTATCGGCGTTTTCTGGCCGGGGCCCCAGGTCATAACGACGATCGTATAACCCAGTTCATCATCGCGGTGCAGCAGGCGCCGCGCGTAGTGGCCTGCCAAGGGTGCGGTAAATTCAGCCGGTAAATCAATTTGCGAGGAGCGTATCAATTTGCACAAACTGCCCTTGATCGCCTCCACCGTCTCCGAGACGGAACTTTTTGTCACCGCGTCGTTGACGAGGCGAATCAGTTCTGCGGTACCAGGAGTGGTCATACGTCTTGCTCCGAAAATGCGTGGCCGCATGATAACGCGCCAGCGGCCGCGCTGATACTGCACTTTGACATAGCGCCGCTAGAGCTCGAAATAAGCGCTGATAACAGGCCGAAAAGCGTCCATATCAGCAAGAAACGAGTCATGACCCTTGATGCAATCAAGTGCCTCAAACCGTACTCGATCGACCACCGCCTCCAGCCCCAGCGCCAGTTCCTGCTGCTGCTGCAACGGGAACAGGATATCGGAGGTCACGCCAACGACGAGCGCGCGCTGCAGGCGAATGCGGGCGAAACCCGCCTTCAGCGAGCCGCCATGCTCGGCCAGATCGAAAAGGTCCGATGCCCGCGACAGGTACAGGTAGCAATTCGGATCGAACTGACCTGTGAATTTGTTAGCCTGCGATTCGAGGTAGGACTCGACAGCGAAGTCGCCGTACAACGGCGTTGCCGGATTTCCTTCTCCCGCAATGCGTTCGCGGCCGAAACGTTGCTGCCATTCGACCGCGGATCGGTACGTAATCATGCCGAGCTTGCGGGCCAGCCGCTGGCCGACGAGGGGCGGGTCGTCTGGCGAATAATTGCCGCCGAGCCATTTTGGATCTTTCTCGATCATTTCGCGCTGCAGCGAGCGCACCGCGATGCCGAATGGTAAGGAACGCGCCGCGGACGAAACGGAAATCAGCCCCTTAGCGCAATCAGGATACGAGACGCAAAACGCAAGCGCACTCATACCACCCATCGAGCAACCAATTACGGTATGCAAGCGCTCGATACAGAGATGCTTCATCACCTCGTAGCCACCTGCAGCCACGTCCTCCAGCGACAGTGCCGGAAATTTGAGGCGGTATCGCTCATTCGTGACGGGATCAATGGACGCCGGGCCAGTAGACCCGAAACAGCTGCCCAATGAGTTTACGCAGATGATGAAGTATTGATCGCTGTCCAGCGGTAAACCGGCACCAATCATTTGCTCCCACCAGCCGCTGGCCGGATTTTCAGGTGACGACGCTGCGTGCGCAGACGGCGACAGGCCGGTGAACAAGAGGATCGCGTTATCTTTTTGCGCCGACAGCTCACCCCAGGTCTCGTAGGCTATGGCGGGCGACTGCAGGAAGCCACCACGGTGCATGCG
>JBATFU010000372.1:0-9366 GCA_049665065.1 Woeseia sp.
GCGTAGTTCTCCCTGTTGCGGCGCAATACGTCGAGCACTATTCGTTCATGCAGGCGTACGACCTGGCGTTTGGCGTCGCGGCGCGGACCCCGAAGCACAAGGTCAAGCTGGCGAGCTCGTTGTTTGACGGTGCGGATGGCGTAGTCGACGAAGTACGGGTGCAGCCTGGCGCGACGTTCCAGCAATCGCCTTAGCTGCGGCTCCATCTCGCGTACGAAACGACTGGCTGCGACCGCGCGAGGCCGCCTGTCTCGCGGCACAAATACGCGCGCCATCCAGCGGTCATAGCGATAGTCGGTGCCGCCGTAACGTTCTTTCTTTAGCCGGTAGTGATCGCGCAGCGTCTGGTCAACGCTGGCCAGCGGTTCTACGACGGACCGATCCCGATGCTTCGGCGCCCGCGCTGCAACGTCTTCCATGAGCTGATCGACAAACTCGAGCTTGCGAAGGGCTGGCCACTCGGCATAGTCGCGCTGCCAGCGGGCCCGGGGCTGCAGCCAGACCGCGAAGGTTTCCGCGAAGTCCTCGGTCGGGTGACTTTGCGCATACCAGTGCCCGAGATGCAGCACGTAGCGGCGACTGCTTGGTCGTGGCGAATAGTCATCGGGATACGGCGCTGAGGCGCGGCCGAATACCTGCCGCCAGTCGGCACGACGACGCAGCGCATACGCATTGTCGATGGCGTGCCCGGTTTCATGGCGCATTATGCGCATGCGCCATTTTCTGCTGCCGCCTTCAACCTCGCCCATGATCTTGCGTTCGAGTTGTTGCAGCCGCGGATGCACGAGGTAAAACGGAATCGCGAAGCCTGGAATACCGTCCGGCGAAAACCATTCCGTCGACAGCCAGACATGCGGCCGAAACCCGATGTCCCGGCGTTCAAGGTCGTCACGCAAACGCAGCACGTCGGGCCACACCGGACTGTCCCGCAGCCGCAACCGCAGGCTGCTTAAGCGGAGGTTTAGTAATGACTCGTCATCGTAGTCCGCCCAGCGGTACTCAGGTGCTTTGCCATTCCTTGTTTGTGGGCGTCGGCTTGAGCTCATTGCAGGCGATAGTAACAAAAACGGGTGCAGGTTTATTTTTAGCCCTCGTTAGTAACCGCTTGACATGCAACTGTCGCCAGTGGGTTTCAGTCAGGACGGCAAGGCGTTTGATAAGTGGACGCGGTGCGTTTTTCGCTAGTTTGTTGTCGATGCCGGCAGCGGGAAAAACTGCAGCGTGGCCAGATCACCCGGCAGGGTAACGTCACAGCGTTGCGGCGGGTTTGCTGCCGCCGTGCGTTCGGCTGCAGCGAGACACTCCGCATAGTACCGGCGACGCGCGTCACGTGGCATGGCCGTCGCCATCGGCGCTGCCGCTTGCAGTGCGTCCTGGAGCGACAAGGTCGTATCCAGCTCGGGAGACTGGCGGTGCGACCAGTTTCCGGTTCGCAGATCAAAGCGGTACAGCGGCAGGAATCGAAGGCCTGCGCGCGCAACGAACGATACGGCGTCGATAACAAAGTCCGCCTCGGCGTCGTCCATCGTGTAATGAAAGCCAACCCGGCACCAGCCCGGCTTCACGCCACCGTACCCTTGTTGAACGGCGCGTCGGTAGGCGGCAGAGCGGACACGGTCGATTCCCAGCAGGCGGTGTCCGTACGGACCTGCGCAGGAGCAGCCGGCGCGCGATTGAATGCCGAACAAATCGTTTAGCAAGGTGGTGACGAACTTGGGGTGCAGGTGGCGTCCGTCTGGCGTGCGAACGTTGAAAGACACGATGCCGATGCGCAGCTCAGGATCAGGGTCACCAAGAACGTGCAGTGCACTGTCGCAGCTCCAGCGGGATAACGCGCGTGCAAGGAGTTCCTGCTCACGCTGTTCGATGCGCGCAGTGCCGATGACCGATTTCAGCTGGAAGGCAAGTGCCGCGCGCAGTGTCTGCAGCACGCCTGGCGTGCCGGCTTTTTCGCGTTGTTCGATGTCGGCGATGAAATCCTGCTCGACTTCGTTGACGTAGTCCACTGTGCCACCGGCGGCCACGGTCGGCGGCAGTTCCCCGGGATAAAGGCACTTGTTGAAAACCAGGATGCCGCTCGATCCCGGCCCGCCGAGAAACTTGTGTGGTGAGATGAACAGTGCATCGATGGATGCGTCACCACGTCCGTCATCGGGCGGGTTCATGTCAATATTCACGTACGGTGCGCTGGCCGCATAGTCGAAAAAGGCGAGCGCATCGTGCCGGTGCAACAGCCTCGCAATGTCGCGCACCGGTGACAGGCGACCGCTGACGTTTGACGCTGCCGAAAAGCTGCCTGCACGCAGGCGCCCACGGTACTCCGGCGCGCCCAAAAGGCGTTCGAGATGCCCAAGGTCGATAGCGCCATCACTCGTCAGGCCGACTTCAACCACAGTCGCGATACCCTGGCGCCAGCTGACTTCATTGGAATGGTGTTCGTACGGCCCGGTAAATACGACCGGCCCATGCCGCCGCTGCCAGTCGTTCAGTTCCGCGTTACCGTGTTCGCCCCATGCCTGCGCGAGTCGAAGCCGGGTCGCGGGCGGGCAGGCAATGCCGAGAATCTGTTGCAGCTTGTCGATCGCCCCGGATGCGCCGGTTCCCACCGCGATAACGCAACCATCCGGCCCGGCGTTGACGGCTTGCTTGATATCCTGTTCGGCCGCGTGCAGTAACGCTGTCATGCGGCGCCCGGTAATGTCGTCCTCGGTATGCGTATTCGCGTAGCTCTGCGCGAGCGCCTGCAGGTAGTTCTCGATAAAATACAGTGAACGTCCGGACGCCGTAAAATCACAGTAGACCAGCCGACGCTCGCCGAACGCCGATGCAAACGGCAAGTCCACGCCTACCGTCTGGTCGCGCAGGAAGTCGAAGGAAAGGTCAGGGAATGTGACTGCGTCGCAAGCCGCGGGGCTGTCGCGTGACGGACTGTTCATCGTCAATCCTGTGCCGGGATCCTCTCGAGCCGATTCGGCAGGTCCGCGAATATCACGCGAAACGCGTCGCGCATGGCGATTCGCGCCGGCGGCTCGTGCATATAAGCATCCGCCGTGGCGTAATGTACGCGCGACAGCGTTCCGGCCCACAGCCGTTCTCCCGACACACTGTCTTTTAGTTCCACCGCAACGCGCGCGTCAAAGCGAGCGGCAATTTCACTCGTGTTGGTCTTCATATCGATTGAGTCGCTACCGGTTGCCACCATGGCGGACTGCAATGGCCGGTTCTCGAAGGTCATCAACAGCACGGCGTGCGCGTCGCCCTCCGTGTAATCCAGGCCGAAGTCGGCCAGCACGCGGCTCGCTTCGTCGCGCAGCATGGGTTTCAGGAATTCCGGCATACCCTGGAATTCAACGCGGTACGTGCGAATGTCGGCCGCAGCGTTCGGGTTCTGGTAACTGACGTTGGCGATCACCGGCGGATGCGCCGCGCAGGCATTTAGCAAGGCAAGTAAAACCAGTGCGAAAGCTGGCGATCGGAAAGCGGTCCGGCGGGCAGCATCTGAGCGCATCAAAAAAACTCTCCCTATCATATCTGTCGATGATCAGTATTTTGTTGCGCGCGCGGTATCAGCGATTGTCGTCATTTGGCACGTAGTTGTACGTATATTTGTGCAGTCGTTGCCGGTTTCGCGGCGCAAGAGGGTGTCCGCAAAGAGGTCTCCAGGAAGACGCCGGGTTTGTCCATCCGCGCCAGTCCGAAAATGACCGTCGTACTGCTCACTCCGCACAAAACGGCGCCACAAAACGGTGCCAGGTTTATTTATCCAGGCCGGTCCGAAAGAAGATCCTTGCACTAACTACTCTGCCGGGGAGGATCTGCGCGACCGGGTCAGCATGAAGGGCAGGTACAGCAGGGAGAATAACGCCAGCGCGAGAAACTCGGTGTAGACGAGGTACCAGGGCCAGGGTCCCATGTGGTCGAACAGGCTGGCTGTCGCGGGTTTATGCAGCGTGTACATGTAATTGCTGCCGAGCAAAAGGTTCATTCCGGTCACCAGTAGTGCGAGAAGGTTTATCGCAAGCATTGCCTTCCATACCGAACGCCACGTCGGCCTGAAGCCTTCTATCGCCGTCATGTAGACCATCGCAATGACGACCAGGCTGTGCGACGACAGCGTCTGGAAGGCGCGAAAATGCGGCAGCCCGTACTGACCGGCGCTGGGCGTCAGGATCGCCTGCGACGCGCCGACAATCCCGAGAAAAAAGACAATCTCATAGGCCCGGTAGCTGCGGGTTACCAGCACATAGACCGATCCCCAGATGCTGAACGAGCACAGGTGCAGCGGCAGGTGCTCGCGAAAGTTCCAGGCATCGCTCGTCACCAGCCAGACCAGGTAGGCGACCTCCACGAAAAGAAAAGCGGCGATCAGGCTGCGACGTGCGCGCTGCCTGGCGGCCTCGCCGAGGTCATGTTTGCTGGCAAACAGGAAGATAATAATCGCCGCAAGAATTCCAAGGGCAGCGAGATGCCCCGGGCCAAACAGCTCGAAGGGCGTGCCGGCGTAGTGATAATCGAAATAGCGTTGCATCAGGACACGGCGCGGCCGACCGGTCGCACGGGCGTTTGGCGCAGGTATGTGCGTGGATTCACGTGCAATATGCTAGCGCAATTTCACGGCTCGCGGATGACATTGTGCAGACAGAAAATGGGTCAGGTTAATCTATTGCAAGAATTAATCTGGCGGGTTGTTTTTCTGAGAGCACGTACCGGGATGCCAGGTTTCAGATAAATTCTCATGAAAACAATTGTCCTGCCGCTAGCCGTATTCGCTACATCCAACAAGGCTCGACCAACGCAATTTCACCGGCAACAACCGATTGGCATGGACCATCGAGCTTGTCGCACAATACTTGGACAGCAGGCGGCGTACCCGCGCAATAAATGACACTACGGTGAAGATGTCTGAGCCAGATACTGGCTCGCAACATTTCTAAGAATCTTGGCAGTGCCAAAAGCTGTTCAAACAGGAAGTTCAGTCGATCGCATCAATCCAGTTTGACCACGCGTACTACTGTCATGCCGGGTTACGCACCGACCATTTTTCGCGAGCGCCGATGATATACTTCGATCACCCAACTACATAAGTTCTGACATGGTTGACCCATCGCAAGAACCGTTGCCCACGGGGTTTCTGGCTGAACTAAGGCGTCGAAACGTCCTGCGCGTCGCTTTGTTCTACGGCGCTTTTTCCTGGCTGACGCTGCAGGTTTCCGACATTATCTTGCCGGCGCTGAATGCCCCGGCATGGGCCATGTCGGTTGTTCTCCTGCTGCTCGCGATCGGTTTTCCGATTGTATTGATTCTTGCGTGGGTCTTTGAGCTCACTCCCGAAGGCATAAAGCGGGAACACGAGGTTGATCGCGACAAATCTATCAGCCGCGATACGGCAAGGCGCATAGATTTCCTGGTGATCGGCGTACTTTCTGCTGCTGTGCTACTGCTGTTGGCGGACAAGTTCCTACTGCGCGCCGCTGCTCCACCGGAACGAACCATCGCCGTGCTGCCCTTCATGAACGTACAGGGCGATGAAGATGGTGAAGTCTTCTCGGATGGACTGGCAGAAACCCTGTTGCACAGGCTGGCACAAGTCAGAGAGTTGCAGGTTGCTGCACGAACGTCGTCATTTCAGTTTAAAGGGGAGGCAGGCGACGTTGCCAATATTGGCAAGGCATTAGGTGTCAGGAATTTGCTGGAAGGAAGTGTACGCCGCCAAGGCGATACCATTCGCGTAACGGCTCAGCTCATTGATGCGCAGAACGGCTTCCATCTTTGGTCTGGAAACTATGACCGCAAGCTTCAGGACATTTTTGCCATCCAGGACGACATCGCGGCAAAAGTTGTCGATGCACTACAGGTTACTTTGCTCGGCGAAGCGCTGGCTAAAACCAATGCGGGTATGACGAGCAACTACGACGCCTATGCAGCCTATTTGCGAGGCCGGCATTTTCAGGCGGAGCGAACGTATCGCGCGTTGCTCGACGCTGAGCAGCAATATCGTGATGCAATCAGAATCGATCCCGACTATGCACAGGCTTATATTGCGCTGGCTGAAACCTACCTCGATATGCGCGACACCGGCTTGTTGCTGGCGCCGGAAGCGGTTGCCAAGATCGATCCATTGATCGAGAGCGCCACATCGCTCGTTGGAAAATCGGCAGACGTTCTTGCTGTGACCGGTCGAGTGGAACGATTTCGCAGTAACCCGGATTTCAAAGTTGCAGAACGCGCGTTCGTAGCAGCGCTTAATGCGCAACCCGACAACGTAGCAGCGCTGAAAAACTACGCCGAGTTTTTAGTCGATGATCTTGGCAAGCCTGCGGATGGCCTGCGCTTTGCGGAGCATGCACTTCGTTTCGATCCAAGGTCTGAGTCGTTGTTGGTGGTTTATGGAAAAGCGCTGCACGACCTGGGCCGCGATGCCGAAGCGCTCGAACAGTTTGCGCTGATTCGCGAAATAAATCCGAACGCGCCGGCTGGGTATTCGTTCCCCGCGAACATTTATGTAGGCAAGGGAGACTTTGTTTCTGCACTCGGTGCTTACCTGAAAACGATTGAGGTCGATCCCGAGGATCACGAACTGCCGGTTGTTATTGGACGTTTATTTCTGGACATGCTCGATCCGGAAGCCGCGCGACCATGGTTTGAGAAAAGCATTGCAATGGCGCCAGATTCGCCGGCCGCGCAAGCAGGAATGCTCGACTTTTACGCAGCGAGCGGTGCTGCGCAGGAAGGACTGGCGCTCGCGCGCAAAGTCCTGGCAGAGGGTGCGCCGCGACGCTTCGGTGCCCGTACTGTCTCGATGTGGTGGCTCCTCTACCATGGCGTTGAGAGCGGTGACGGAGAAGGGTTCCTGTCATGGCTTTATCGTTTATATCCAGAGCTGGCGGAGGAGGAGCCGCAGATTGATGACGCAAACAGCGCCGAGGTCGAGCTTTGGATAGAGCTGTGCATGAGCACCGGTAAAGGTGAGCTGGGGGAAAGCCTGGCGGATAGCTTAATCAGATTTCATGACTGGAAAAATTATCCGGACGCAGATTTGTTTTCGCAGGTCGTGGTCTATGGCGCGACTGGCAGAAATTCAGCGGCGTTGAACGCATTGTCAAAAATGGTCGAACAGAAGAAGCTGGAGTTGTTATGGGCTATTGACATAGACCCGGCGTTACAGGGCCTGCGGGATACGCAAGGGTATAAAGACTTGATAGCTGTGGCCAGGGACGAGCTGACTCGGCAGCGTCGCGAGGTGCGAGAGATTTATTCGCTCTAACGTGAAAAATGGATACGACGTCGTTGTTTGCAGCAGACTGGCGTGAGCGGCTGTTCTACGATGCCAGCCAGATTCCAGTCTGTACCGCGAAGTTCTGCACAAAATCGAGAAAGATGACGGTTCCCGAGCTATTCTTCAGGCGGATAAACCGTGTACTGGTACGGAGAATTCGGACGCCGATTCAAGGTGCTGGAGTTCTCTCATATTTTGTACAGGCGGATGCGATTCGTTACCGGAGCCGCATTCACCGTTTTCATAGTTTCTTCGCAACCGCTGGATACGTTCATTCCCGGAGTGGAGTAGAATCACCCCCCTCGTCGGAAAGTGGGGGTGCGTCATGAATCTTTCAAAAGTGTTCGTCGGTATCTGCGTCAGCGCAATAGTTGGCTGTGCCGGGACAGCGCCTTCCGGTGACGTGACTCCTGCAAAGCCACCCGAGCGGCTCGGCAAGGTGCATTTCGCCACAACCTGCGATCAGGCCGTTGCCGAAGATTTCGATCGTGCTGTCGCCTTGCTGCATTCCTTCTGGTTTTCTGCCGCCATCAGGGAGTTTGACGCCGTGGCAGCACGGGATCCGCAATGTGCGATGGCTCATTGGGGAATCGCGATGAGCTGGTGGGGTAATCCTTTCGGTTCGTTCCGTTCCCCGGTTGCCATAGAGAACGGCACGGCCGCGGTGCAGGCTGCAAAGGCAGCAAACGCAAAATCAGCCAGGGAACGCGACTATATCGCCGCAGTTGAGCTGCTATACAAGAACGCAGACACCCTTGATCAGCGCAGTCGAACGTTAGCCTACGAGCGCGCAATGAAAGTGCTTGCGGACAGATACACTGATGATTCCGAGGCACGAATTTTCTACGCTCTGTCGCTGGATCAAAATCATCTTCCGAGCGACAAGAGCTACAGCAAACTCATTGCGGCCGCGGAAATTCTTGAGAGTGAGTTCGAACTGCAACCTGATCACCCCGGCATCGCGCACTACATCATCCACAGTTACGACGTACCGATGCTTGCGCCGCGCGCCGTAGACGCCGCACACCGTTATGCGCACATCGCGCCTGATGCACCGCACGCATTGCACATGCCTTCGCATACATTCACGCGCATCGGCTCATGGCAGGAATCGATAGACACCAACATCGCGTCCGCCGCCGCGGCTAGAAAGGACAATGCCGCGTCTGAAGAGTTGCACGCTCTCGACTACCAGGTCTACGCCTACCTGCAGACTGGCCAGGATGCCGCTGCCAGAGCCGTGCTTGAACAGGTGCCCTCGATCGCTGACCGCATAGAATCGAGTACGGCGGGCAATGCCGCACCGTCACCGGCGGGGTATTTCGCGTCGGCTGCAATACCCGCACGCTATGCGCTCGAAAGAAATATCTGGTCAGAAGCTGCGGCGTTGCCGGTTCGCCAGACGCGCTTTGATTGGGTTGACTCGATCACGCACTTTGCACGCGCGCTCGGCGCGGCGCGTAGTGGCGACGTCGCAGCCGCGAAGCAGGAAGTTGCCACGCTTGGCGTCTTAAGGAATCGACTTGAAGCGGCTGGCAATGAATATTGGGGCGGCCAGGTTGCGATACAGGAAAAGGGTGCCGCCGCCTGGATAGCGTTTGCTGAGAATCGCAAAGACGAAGCGATTGCATTAATGCGCGAAGCGGTAGCGATGGAGGATGCCACTGAGAAAAGTGCAATCTCCCCCGGTCCGTTGAAACCGGCACGCGAAATGCTCGGTGAGATGCTGCTGGAATACGACATGCCTGCCGCAGCGTTGACTGAGTTCGAGATGACC
Source organism: Woeseia sp. (assembly GCA_049665065.1). GTDB lineage: Bacteria > Pseudomonadota > Gammaproteobacteria > Steroidobacterales > Woeseiaceae > Woeseia. The sequence goes on from JBATFU010000372.1 coordinate 9,054, forward strand.
ATGGCGAAAGAGCCTAACCGCTTCCGCGCGGTGTACGGTGCCGCCGTAGCTGCGCAGCAAACGGGCGACATGGCAAAAGCGAAGCTGTATTTCGGCGACCTGTTGTCGATTTGCGCACATGCGGATCAGGGCGCTCGGGCTGAACTCGCCGAGGCGCGCGAGTCTGTGGGGGACTAACCGGCGCAGAAAGTTCTCGGGTATGGTCCCTCGGGTCTTTGTCACGCCCGGGAGTACGTCAGACTTATTCCCGGGTCGGTAGGCAACCCGGTGAAGGCCAAATGAGGCAAAGTGTGTCCAGGCTAAGTGTGTGAGG
>JBATFU010000373.1:0-2301 GCA_049665065.1 Woeseia sp.
GCCCGTGGGCAGCAAGGCGCTGGATGCCGTCAGGGCCTGGCTTAAGGAACGCCCGGCACTGGCGCCGGCCGACCAGCCGGCACTGTTCGTCAGCCGCGACGGCGCCCGCCTGTCGCGACGTGCGGTGCAACAACGCGTCGCACACTGGGCCAGGAAGCAGGGCATCGACTCGCGCGTTTACCCGCATTTGCTGCGGCATTCCTTTGCGACGCACCTGCTCGAATCGAGCCACGACCTGCGCGGTGTGCAGGAGCTGCTCGGCCACGCGAACATCAGCACGACGCAGGTTTACACTCACCTTGATTTCCAGCACCTGGCCCAGATATACGACCAGACTCACCCACGCGCCCGGGCTAAACCCAAGGACTAGAGACGTTACGAGCGGCCTGCAGGCTGCGGGCCGCGGCGCTTATACTGTTGCGCCGGCGGGCCGTTGCCCGGGCGCCAATCACGGCAGGATCACATCCCTATGGAACAATTTCGCGGCACCACGATCGTCTCGGTACGACGTGGTAACAAGGTGGCTATTGCCGGCGACGGCCAGGTCAGCCTCGGCAACACGATCATGAAAGGCAATGCCCGTAAGGTTCGCAAACTGGCGAACGGCAAGGTAATCGCCGGGTTTGCCGGCGGTACCGCTGACGCGTTCACGCTGTTCGAACTGTTTGAAAGCAAGCTCGAGCAGTACGGCAACCTGACACGGGCGGCGATTGAACTCGCGAAGGACTGGCGCACGGATCGACGGCTGCGGCGGCTGGAGGCCCTGCTGTGCGTTGCTGATGAGGAGGCGTCACTGATTATTTCCGGCAACGGCGATGTCATCGAGCCCGAGAACGACCTGATGGCGATCGGCTCCGGCGGCTCGTTTGCGCAGGCCGCTGCAATGGCCCTGCTGGAAAACACTGAACTCGGTGCGCGCGAGATCGTCGAGCGGGCGCTGAAAATTGCCGGCGCTATCTGCGTCTTCACGAACGACAACGTCATCATCGAGGAACTGCCCTCTGTCAGTGGGCAGCAATAACATGTCTGAAATGACCCCCAGAGAAATCGTCCAGGAACTGGACAAGCACATCATCGGCCAGAACGAGGCCAAGCGCGCGGTGGCGATCGCCCTGCGCAATCGCTGGCGGCGGGTGCAGATCGACGAACCGCTCAGGAGCGAAATCACGCCGAAGAACATCCTGATGATCGGCGCGACCGGCATCGGCAAGACCGAAATCTCCCGGCGGCTCGCGAAGCTCGCCAAGGCGCCGTTTATCAAGGTGGAAGCCACCAAGTTTACGGAAGTTGGCTATGTTGGCCGCGAAGTCGACAGCATCATCCGCGATCTTGTCGATATCTCCGTCAAATTGACGCGAGAGGCCGCGATGGACAAGGTCCGCCACCGCGCCGAAGACGCGGCCGAGGATCGCCTGCTCGACGCCCTGCTGCCCCGCAGTCCGCACGCGGAAGCGCCGGCGGCAGCCGATACGAGCGACACCCGCCAGAAATTCCGCAAGATGCTGCGCGAGGGCAAGCTCAATGACCGCGAGGTCGAGATCGATGTTCAGACAATGCCGGTTGGCGTCGAAATCATGGCACCCCCGGGCATGGAAGAAATGACGAGCCAGCTGCAGGGCATGTTCCAGAACCTGTCCGGCAACAAGAAAAAGACCCGCAAGCTGAAAGTCCGCGACGCGATGAAGCTGCTGACCGACGAAGAAGCCGCCAAGATGCTCGACGACGAGGAAATGAAGACGCAGGCGGTGACTGCCGTCGAACAGCAGGGCATCGTGTTTCTTGACGAGATCGACAAGGTCGCGCGCCGCGCTGAATCGATGGGCGCCGACGTATCGCGCGAAGGCGTGCAGCGCGATCTGTTGCCGCTCGTGGAAGGCTGCACGGTCAATACGAAATACGGCATGGTGCGCACGGATCACATCCTGTTTATCGCCTCCGGTGCGTTTCACGTGTCGAAGCCTTCCGATCTCATTCCCGAGCTGCAGGGCCGCTTCCCGATTCGCGTGCAGCTGAAGTCACTGACCACGGAAGATTTCGTGCGCATCCTCACGGAACCGGATGCGTCGCTCACCTCGCAGTACACAGCGCTGATCGCAACCGAGGACGTGAGCCTTGAGTTCACCGACGACGGCGTACGCCGCCTTGCCGAGGTCGCATTCCACGTCAATGAGTCAACCGAAAACATTGGCGCAAGACGCTTGCACACGGTGATGGAGCGCCTGCTTGAGCAGATATCGTTCGAGGCATCTGACAAGAGTGGCAGCAAGGTTGTCGTTGATGCCGCGTACGTTAACGAGCACG
>JBATFU010000374.1:0-2676 GCA_049665065.1 Woeseia sp.
TCTTTATATCAACGGATGGCGCTGACGATACACAAATCGTCGCGGCCGGTCAGCGCCGCAGGAAATTTCCAGAGATTATTTTCAGCCGGTTGGCGCAGGCATTAAAAAAGCCGCCCGGGTTGCGGGCGGCCTTAGGCAAAGGTGTTGCTGGCCTGAATTCAGAAAGAGGGTAATGCCAACCGAAGTCCGTTTTGGGCGACAAAGTCCGCCTGATTTCATTTCCAGTGAACCGCTTAGCAGACGCCGCTCCGGGTGCGGCATGACGATCGGCGCAATAGAGAGGAATTGCGCAAGGTCGCTGTCTGAGAGGCTATCCCGCCCGCGATACCGCTGGAACTGCCGAAAAACACCCATCTCCGTGCGTACCGAGTTGGTACCGCGAGGATGCTACTACATGTAGTGGCGGAAGAACAAGCCTGCACTAGATGTGGTGAAGACCCCGTTTTACGGCAAGAATTCGGGCACCATTCGTCCAATCGGCAAGTTCGCGGTACTCTCACTCGCTTCTGCTCGTCACCGGAATAACACTATTGAACGATTTCACCGCAAGCGGCCGCCAGCGCCACCAGTACATCGGGTTGCTGTTGGGGCCGCTGCTCGCGCTATTGATGCTGCTCAGCGATGCGCCGACCGGCCTGTCGCAGGCGGCATGGCATACCGCGGCGATGGGTATCCTGATGGCAACCTGGTGGGCGACCGAAGCCGTGCCGATAGCAGTCACGGCGCTGTTGCCACTCGTGCTGTTTCCGCTGCTAGGCATCGCTGATATCCAGGCAACGTCTGCGCCGTACGCGAACAAGGTGATCTATTTATTCCTGGGTGGTTTTATCGTCGCGCTGGCAATGCAGCGCTGGAATCTGCACCGACGCATCGCGTTGACGATTCTGCAACATGCTGGCGGTGACGGTCGCTCGCTGGTCGGCGGCTTCATGCTGGCAAGCGCCCTGCTCAGCATGTGGGTGATGAACACGTCGACGACAATGATGTTGCTGCCAATCGCAGTCTCGATTATTGCCGTCGTACACGACACCGTGGATTCGCTCGATAACAAGGGCAAAGAAAATTTCCAGTTCGCGTTGCTGCTGGGCGTCGCCTACGCCTCCACGATCGGCGGCATGGCGACACTTGTTGGAACCGCACCTAATGCGATGATGGCGGCGTTTCTGCTCGACAACTACGACACGTCTATAGACTTCGCCAGCTGGATGATGGTCGGGGTACCGCTGGCGATTGTAATGCTGCCGCTTGCCTGGCTGACGCTGACACGCTGGGTTTTTTTAGTCGACTTCAAGACCTCCGGCGAAGGGCGCGCGGCGCTCAAAGCGATGAAAGACGACATGGGCGCAATTTCGATTCCGGAAAAACGCGTCGCTATAGTTTTTGTGTTGCTGGCGCTGACGTGGATCTTCCGGCCGTTGCTCGCACAACTTCCCGGTCTCGCGGCACTCGACGATTCCGGCATCGCCATGGCCGGAGCGGTAGCGCTGTTCCTGATCCCGAGTGGCGCGAAAAGCGATCCACTGCTGATTCGCTGGCACGATGCGGAGAAACTGCCGTGGAGCATCCTGCTGCTGTTCGGCGGCGGCCTGTCGCTCGCCGGCGCGGTGAGCCAGACCGGCCTGGCCGCCTGGCTGGGCGATGCGCTGAATGCGTTCGGCACTTTGCCACTCGTCATGCTTGTCATCATTGTTTCGTCACTGATCATTTTCCTGACGGAACTGACCAGCAACATTGCAACGACAGCAACGTTCCTGCCGGTCGTCGGCGCAATTGCTATAGAAGCAGGTATCGACCCGATTGTGCTGACGGTTCCCGTTACGCTGGCGGCCAGCTGTGCCTTCATGCTGCCGGTTGCAACGCCGCCGAATGCCATCGTATTCGGCTCCGGCATGCTGACCATTCCGAAAATGGCGCGCGCCGGTTTTGTTCTGAACCTGATCGGGATTGTCGTCGTGTCCACTGTAGCAATGACACTGGCACCCAAATTTCTACACTAGCAACACGAGCACAGCTATGAGCGAAGACTACAAGATAAAAAAGCAAAACAAAGTGCGCCAGCTGCGCGAGAAGGCGCGCTACGATCACGACACCGTGCATCGCGTGCTCGATGCCTGCCTGATGGCGCACGTCGCTTTCGTGCAGGACGGGCAGCCCGTGGTCGTGCCGATGATCTGTGCGCGTGACGGCGAAACGCTCTACCTGCACGGTGCGCGCAAAGCGCGCGTCATCAAGCTGCTCGAACAGACCGACCAGGTATGCCTGAACGCCACGCTGGTAGACGGCCTGGTGCTCGCCCGCTCGGCGTTTAACTCGTCGATGAACTACCGCTCGGTAACGGTGTTCGGCACGCCGACGCTGATCGAGGGTGAACAGGAAAAGATTGCGGCGATGCGCTGCATCAGTGAGCACCTGATGCCGGGGCGCTGGGACGAACTGCGTGCGCCGCTCGAGCGCGAGGTCAAGATGACCGGTGTGATCGCGGTATCGATAGACAGCGCGTCAGCGAAGATCTCGGAAGGCCTGCCGAAGGACGAACCGGAGGACTACGACATCCCGATCTGGGCAGGCACGCTGCCATTGACGCAGACGCTGGGGATGATCGTATCTGACGAGCGCCTGCTGCCCGGTGTCGAGCCATCGGCGCTTGTGCTCTCGATGCAGAACAGGAAGCTGTAG
>JBATFU010000375.1:0-4213 GCA_049665065.1 Woeseia sp.
GACTTTATTTTTTTCCTATAAAACAAATATTTAAAAAGACACTGTGAAGGTGACAGGCGGGCGAGTCGGCAGTTCTGCGCGACAACAGTGCGTCGCCGGACTGGCAGGCACTCATTCGGTGCGGGAAATGTACGCAGTGACGGCACATCAGCGCCATCCGCAATCGGCATTGCAGATGTCTTGAGCTTGCTAGCGGACCGCTGAACCCGGCTCGCTGTCCTGATTGACTGATTTCCACAGCATGGCGCGATACACACGGTCACGGCCGCTGGGGTGATCGTAAAAGATGAACGTCTCCCACGGTCCCGGGCTGATTTTGCGGTATTCACTCAGGCGCATGGCAACGCGCGCGAAACCATCCGGCTGCCGGGACACGTTGACGCCGTAATTGTCCGCCTCCGCTTCATGCACGCGAATGATGCTGTTGCTGATCGGCGTTGTTGCGAATAGATAAACCGCAAACAATGTGGCGAACAGCGGGTAGCCGGCCGTGTCACCGACGTCGCGCACGTCCCAGTTCTGCCCCCAGCGTTTGAGCACCCAATCGAACGACCAGGCGACGAAAGCAAAGCCGAACGCCAGCAGCAATCCAAAATTTATGATCAGCTTGGTGCTGTGATTCAAAACATAGTGGCCCATCTCGTGGCCCATGACGGCCTCAATCTCCGGAACCGACGTGCGATTGAGCAGGTTGTCGTTGAGGCTGATGCGCGTCGTACCGAGAAAGCCACTGACGTTGGCGCTAATGCGCGTGGTCTGACGGGACGCATCGAACCAGTAAACATCATCGACCGGGATGCCATTGGCATGCGCCATCGACAGTATGGACGTTCGCAGGGGTCCCTCTTCGAGTGCCTTGTAGTCATTGAACAGCGGGCTGATGAACACCGGCGAAATCAGCGCGATGAACATCAGCATCACCACGGAAACGACCGTTGCCCAGATCCACCAGCTGCGTTGCGCTTTGCGAATCACCGCATAGACAAGCGTCAGCGCGACACTGCCCAGCAGTACCGTAACGAACAGGCCGGTAAACTGATCGCCCATCCAGGCGCCGAAAGTTTGTGTTGCCAGGTTGTAAGCGTGCTCACGCAGGAATTGCTGGTACCAGGTCAGCGGGAAAAACAGCACGGAGGCGACGAGGATATAGAGCACTCCGTAGACCAGCGTGTGCAGCCAGCGCCAGCGCCCGACTTTTTCGGCCAGGTTGCGCATGCCGCTCGACAGGCGCGTTGCCAGCATCAGCCACGCGACGGCAACACCGTAAAGAAAGCCCCACAGCTCCAGCCAGTAGCCGCCCTCCATGTAGGCATCGGACCGCGCCTGCGCTTCACCGCTCAGCAGGCTGATGTAGGCCTCGGTCGCTCGATCCACATCGAATTCCGGCCCTGATCTGGCTGCTGAGGGAATCTCAAGTGCTACAGGTTCCTGCAGCGCCGGCTCCTGCGCCGCCGCAAACGGCGCGCAAATACAAAGCGCAGCAATGAAAACAAGCGCGAGGCTCAAGTGCGTCGATGCTCTGTCCATAGCCTTTTCCTTCAATCAATCTGGTCGCATTCGGCTGCTGCGTTAATTATGACTGCAACATCCGCAGCAGAACTGTCTACTCGCTTAGTGGTGCATCCGGCGAGTAGATGACGTAAATCTTTTGGTAGCCGTCGGTTTCCCAGATTCCGGTCCATTCTTTGGGGATGATGACTGAGTCACCGGGTCCTGCTTTGGTAACGGTGCCATCACTTGAAGTCAGCGTGACGCCGCCCTCGATAAAATGCATGTACTCGTCCACTCCGTACGGCTCCTGTATGTCGTAGCGACTTTTGCCCGCACGATACACGCCCGCATCGAAATGGCGGTCGCTCGACAGGAAGGCTTCAACGTCGTAGGTCGTGTCAGCGCCGTGTGTTTCGACCACCGGCTCGAAGTCCTTGAAAATCTGCCCCTCGATCTGCAGCTTCGTCATTATTACCGGGTGACTGACGGTGGCGGCTGACACCTCGTGCTTGCCGAGAACGAATCCGAAACAACCCACGGCAATAGCCAGTGCGATGGCTGCAATGGCAGTAGATCCTCTTTTAATCATTTCGCTTACCTCATGGACCTTACGTTGATTACAATGCGCTTGCGTACCGGATGATACACAGTGTCAGCAGACAGAATCATCGATACAGGTAATCGCGCGAGGTGCGAATGTGACCAACGACAAAGAACTGGGTCTGAAGCGAGCCATCGACCGGCGCCAGTTCTGCCAGGGTACTGCGGTAGGCCTCCTGGCAAACCTGCTGCCTTATGCGACTGAGGCTGCGTTTCACGGCTCGCCCGAAATCAGCGGCAACTACTACCCGCCGGCCGCACTCGGCCTGCGCGGCGCGCACCCCGGATCTTTTGAAGTTGCGCACGGCCTTGTCCACGAGGGCAGGTCATGGCCAAACGCGCAAACCACGGGAGAAGAAACATTCGACCTCGTCGTTATCGGCGGCGGCTTAAGCGGTCTCGCCGCCGCGTGGTTCTTCAGGCGCGAACAGCCCAACGCGAAGATCCTGATCCTCGAGAATCATGACGACTTCGGCGGCCACGCGAAGCGCAACGAATTCTCGATAGGCGATAAGACCGTCATCGGCTACGGCGGCAGCCAGTCGATTGACACGCCCTCTTCATACAGCGCCGAGGCGCGTGACCTGCTGCGCGCGCTGTCGATCGACACGCAACGTTTTTATAAGGCCTTTGATGCCGACCTTTATGCGCAATACGGGCTCGGCAGCGGTTATTACCTCGACAAGGAACAGTTCGGCACCGGCAAACTGGTGCGCGGCAACTACTTCATCGATTGGGGCGCTGCCGAGCACCCGGACGGCATCCACGGCTTTGCGCGTGACCTGACAGATTCCGCAGCGGAACAAGCCGCGCTCATCGCGCTGCTTGAAGGCAACACGGATTATCTGCCCGGCCTGTCGCCCGCAGCAAAGGTCGCGCATTTGCGCGGCATCAGCTACCAGGAATACCTCGAAAGTCACGCGAACATTTCGCAGCGCATCCTGCGCATCGTTAATCCCGTTCCGAAAGGCCTGTGGGGCGTTGGCACGGATGCGATTTCGGCTCGCGAAGCAATGCACATGTGGATGGCCGGCTTTGGCGGGCTGGGGATCGACCTGCAACGCGACGATCCGTTTGCACCGGCAGAACACGACGAGCCCTACATTTTTCACTTCCCGGACGGCAACGCCAGCATCGCGCGGCTGCTGGTGCGTCAGCTCATTTCCAACTCGACGCCCGGCTCGACGATGGACGATATCGTTGGTGCGCGTGTCGACTACGCAACGCTCGATAACCCGGACAACGCTGTACGACTGCGACTTAACGCGACGGCCATAAATGCGGCGCACCGGGGCAAACGCCAAACAGCAGCGCCCGTCGATATTACCTACGTGAAGGCCGGCGAAGCCTGGCAGGTCACTGCGAAGAACGTGATCTATGCCGGCTATAGCGCAATGCTGGGGCACATTTTTCCGGAATTTCCGGCAACGCAGGCGGAGCAGTTTCAGCCCCTGGTCAAAGCGCCGCTCCTGTATGCCAACGTTGCGCTTCATAACTGGCGGGGCTTTGCGGAAGCCGGCATGCAATCGATTCGCTACCCTGGCGGGCTGATGGACAGCGTAACGCTCGATTTCCCGGTCAGCCTCGGCGACTACCGTTTCGCGCAATCACCGGATGATCCGATGTTGCTGCACTTCTCCTTCGTACCTGCAGAACCCGGCAGAGGACTCGACAACCGGCAGCAGATGCGCGCCGGCCGCGCACGCATGCTGGGCCTGACCTTTGCCGATTACGAGCGCGCAATGCGCCAGCAGCTGGCAGACGCCTTGTCAGGCACCGCGTTCGATCCCGCCCGCGATATAGCGGGCATCACGGTCAATCGCTGGCCGCATGGCTATGCCTACGAATACAACGACCTGTATGACCCACCTGAGTTTAATCGCTACAAAGGCCCGCACATTGCTGCGCGCGCAGCCTTCGGGCGCGTGTCGATTGCCGGGTCCGATGCGGAAGCGTTCGCGTACGTTAACGGTGCCATCGATGCCGCCTGGCGCGCGGTACGCGAGCGGCTGGACTGAGTCACGATTTAGCGAATAACGGTTCGCAAAGAAAAAGCCCGCGTCGGAATCACGACGCGGGCTTTTTTCTATTGCGATTCTACGCTTGCGATTCGCGCGCTATT
>JBATFU010000376.1:0-2554 GCA_049665065.1 Woeseia sp.
CAAAGGTCTCCAGTGCTTCCGCGTCCTTTATAAGAATGCCGTTTTGTGCACCTTTACCGGTGCCGACCATGATCGACATCGGGGTCGCAAGCCCGAGCGCACAGGGACAGGCGATGATCAGCACCGCCACAGCGTTCACGATGGCATACGCCATCGCGGGCGTTGGTCCCCAGATCGACCAGACAATAAAAGTGATAACAGCAACGACGACAACAGTTGGCACAAACCACGACGCCACCTGGTCAGCGAGTTTCTGAATGGGTGCGCGACTGCGTTGCGCCTCGGCCACCATGCGCACGATCTGCGACAACACGGTATCGTCGCCGACCTGGGTCACTTCCATCACAAAACTGCCGGTGCCGTTGACCGTGCCGCCGATGAGTTTGTCGCCCACTTGCTTTGCAACCGGGATTGGTTCGCCGCTGATCATGGATTCATCCACAACACTGCTGCCCTCTGCGATAGCACCATCGACCGGCACTTTCTCTCCCGGCTTCACGCGCAGGCGATCGCCCGTCGCCAGCTCATCGAGTGACACCTCTTCCTCTTCACCGTTGGCATTGATGCGCCGCGCCGTCGGTGGCGCGAGTTCCAGCAGCGCGCGGATGGCGCCGGACGTCTGGCTGCGTGCTTTCAGTTCCAGCACCTGACCGAGCAATACGAGCGTCGTGATCACGGCCGCAGCTTCGTAGTACACGCCAACGTTGCCGGACATATCGCGAAACGCGTCCGGGAACACTCCGGGAAACACGGTCGCGACTAGCGAGTAAATGAACGCCACGCTAACGCCGAGCGCGATCAGCGTGAACATGTTCAGGTTCATCGTGCGCACGGATTGCCAGCCGCGCACAAAAAACGGCCAGCCACCCCACAGCACCACCGGTGCCGCCAGCAGGAATTGTCCCCATTGACGCCAGTCGTAAGGCACGAGTTTTTCGAAGGGATGACCGGGAATCATGTCACCCATCGCATAGACAAAAAGCGGCAGTGTCAGCAGTGCGCTGATCCAGAAGCGTCGCGTCATGTCGTCGAGTTCGCTCGTGTCCTCTTCTTCGCTGACCATGACCGGTTCCAGCGCCATGCCGCAGATCGGGCAACTGCCTGGCTCGTCCCGCACAATCTCCGGATGCATCGGGCAGGTGTAGTGCTTTTTCTGTGCTGTGAAGTTGTTTTTTTCCAGCGCCATGCCGAACTTCGGGCAGCTATCCGGTTTGTCGGACTCGACTTCCGGATGCATCGGGCAGGTGTAGTTTGCTGTTGACGATGTGCCCTCTGTTTTTTCGTGCGCCGAGTCGTTGTGATGGCAACAGCTCGATTCAGGCTCCGCGTTCGCCGACTTTTCCTGTTGCGCCTTTGATTCTGCAGCCGAAGTCTCTTCCAGAAACATGCCGCATTTCGGGCAGCGGCCTGGTTCGTCGGCAACAACTTCCGGGTGCATCGGGCAAGTCCAGTGCGTGTTCATATTTGGCGGTAGCTGTCTTTGTTCAATACGATGAGGACATCCTGCTCGGCGAGCCGCAGGCCTCTCTCTGATTCTGTAGGACACATCGCGAAATGCGTGCCAAAATCCTCTTCCTCATTGGCGTACCTTTCACGGGCGTGATGTGGCAACAGGCCCAGCACGCGGCCGTCCGCGAACCAGGTATTCAAGACATCGCCGAAAGTGCGGCCTATGAGCGGATGATCAGCCGGCAGCTCGAACGAACGTAGGTAGGTGCCGTCTTCCATCGACAGCATGGCCATCAGCATTTCCGATACGTGGCCGCGCCCGCTGACGAGACGCGCCAAAATGCGCTCGACCACCACCGACGTGGACACCACGGTCGTGACGCCGGCATCTTCCGCCATACGCCGGCTGTGTGCATTCTGCAATTCAGCGATGATGATCGCACTGCGGCCCGCGTCGGCAAGCGTCGTCTTGATCAGGTTGGCACGCAGAATCGTTTCAGAATCTGCATGCCTCGAATGCCGCGAATACTCGGTTGCGTCAAACGACTCGGACAATGTTGAAAGCAAAACAGCATGCGTCCATGCCCTGGCGGTCACCCGGTCAACGATTTGTTCGTCGAGTGGCACGTCCGAGGCAACATCGGTCGCGACAATATCAACCGTAATCTGGTCAACGGACCTGTTCAAGTAGTCCTTTAACGAATCAGCCGCCGCACGCTTGCCAATGATCAGGATTGTGGCGTCGGGCGGAAGTGGTGGAAAAATCGAGATCGGCTCGCTTGTTGCTTCGCTGGTCTCGTGGCGACGACTTGAAATGCCTGGCAAACGTTGTTTCCGGAACGATTTGGGGTTTACAGCGGCACAGACAAGATGACACGCGGCAGGAAGGTCTTTCTGCAGATCCTCGTAGTCCGTCAGCGGGTCGAGATTGAGGTTCTTCTTGAAGTCCGGGGAGAAATCGCTGGAAACGTCGAGCTGCTGGTCACGGCAGAAACCTACCAGCAGGATTTCACGCTGTAGCAATGCGTGCCGAAAGTCAGCAATTTTCAGAGTCGCATTATTATCGAGAAATCGCCTGCGTATCAGATCGACATCTATCGAATAC
>JBATFU010000377.1:0-5043 GCA_049665065.1 Woeseia sp.
ACTCGGAACGTTCGATGCCGGATCGTCCGCGTCGTTATGTTCCCATGCAGGACGGTCGCCTGGTGAACCACGCCACGCCGAGTGCGGAAATTGCCGCGCCGCGCTATTCGCCGGAAGCTTTTGGCCAGCTGATGGGTAATTTCAATATTGATCGCGCTCGCTTGCTGGCCAACGGCATGCAGGAGTTTCTGTTGCGGCTGGAGCCGCTGCGACCCCGCGCTGTTTCGTAACGCGGACTGAAATATGCCTGTCGGTTGCTGATCGCTGATGCAATGGCGGTCTGTCGGCACCCTTTAATGCAGCAGGCAGGTTTTGGAGGTGCCGGCAGGGAATTGTTTAGGTACTTGCGCCGTTATCGCGGATCAGTCTCCTCCGGTTTTCGCAGATTCATAAACCCGCACGTAATCCACCTCCATCCGCTGCGGGAAGATGCTGTCGTCAATACCGCCGCCCGAGCGACCCCACATGCCACCGACGGCAATGTTCAGGATGACGTGAAACGGCTGGTCGTAAGGCCAGGTTTGCCAGCCGTTGTTCTCGTTTACGTAAACGAAATACAGGTGGTCGTCGACGAAGATACGAATGTCCTCAGGTGTCCATTCCAGCGCATAAACGTGGAATGCGCTGGCAACGTCGTCCACCAGGATACGACCCTTGCGCTGTTCCCACTTGGCCCAGTAGTACGCCTCGTTGTGCACGGTGCCGTGCACATGGCCCATTTCGTAGCCGACGTGTTCCATGATGTCGATCTCACCGGAGTTCGGCCAGGCATCGCAGGTAGAGCTGCCCTGCCAGTCTGCGCCCGCTTCACAGCTTGTGGCATATCGAAATGGATCACTGGGCAGCATCCAGATCGCGGGCCAGGTACCCATGCCCTGCGGTAGTTTCGCGCGTACTTCGAAACGACCGTACAGGAAGTCGCCTTTGCCATTGGAATGCAGGCGGCCGGATGTGTATTCGGCGTTGTCGAGCTGTTCCTTGAAGGCCTCGATGATCAGATGGCCGTTTTCAACGCGCAGATTTTTTTCGCGTGCTGTGTATGTCTGATCTTCATCATTCACCTTGCGCGCGGGCCAGACGTCTATCTCCCATTTGTCCGGATCGGGTGCGCCGGTGTAATCGAACTCATCGTTCCAGACCAGCTTCCAATCAGCATGTCGCGGAATCTTTTTTCTGACGACGAGCGCGTTTAATATCGGTTCGCCGGCCGATGCTTTGAAATCTATTTTCAGCGCGTTGTTCGTAACCGCGATATCGGCAACTGTCACAGTGAGTGCAGAATCCACCTTTCCATCCCTTGCACGCATCACGTCCAGGTCCTCTATGACCGGTTTGCCATTTATGTACGCGGTTAGTACGCGATCCCCTCCTCCGTAATCCCGGGGTTCGGCGAAGTGAAAAGTAACGTCATATCTGCCGTTGGGAATTTGCCGTGAAATCCTGATATCCCCTTCACGGAACGTACGGTACAGGGCCGGGTCCTGCGAGCCTTTGACGAGTTCCATGGTGCCGACTACGCCACCGCCGACAGAGTTCTCAGACTCATATTCGGTGCCATCAATACCAACGTAAGCCGGTCCACCGATATTGACAGCCCACACGAGGTCCGCTTCGGTGCTCTGACGTTCGCATGCGGTAATTGGCAAGCTAATAACTGCCGTCAAGGCCGCAATCCTTAATAAATCTATCACTGATTCTCTCCGATTGAAGAACAGCCACACTCAGCTTTTTCATGCAGCGGTAATTTTGCAGTAGCGCTGAATAAATTCCTGGTGCGTCGGTTGCTGTTTGACGAGTTGCGTTAATGACGACCTGACCCGGGCCATGTGCTCCTTCAGTTCTCCATCGCTCATATTGTCGACGAACGGATGATAACTGGCCGGTAGTAAGCCTTGGCCGATCAACACCGCGACCCAGGACGGTTCAGTGAATAATTCGTTATTGTCGCGAAAAATCTTGCCGCCTTGCTGAAACAGTTCCAGCTTGTGAGCCAAGGTATCCGGCACCGCCATTTCGCGACAGTCTTTCCAGTAAGCAGTGTCAGCCCGGCGCGTGACGTGATAATGCGCAATGATAAAATCGCGGATGAATTCGATTTCCGTTTTGACTTCACGATTAAATTGATCGACTTCGGATTGCTCGATGCCATTGCTGGGAAAAAGCTTGATCAGTCGAATAATATTATTCTGAATCAGGTGAATGCTGGTCGACTCCAGCGGTTCAAGAAATCCGCTGGCCAGACCCAGGGCGACACAGTTCTTGTTCCATTGTTTCAGGCGCCGTCCCGTCGTGAAACGGATGACCCGCGGTTCAGTGATTGGCTTACCGTCGAGATTGTCGAGAAGGGATTTGCGAGCTTCATCGTCCGACATGTAGCTACTGCAGAAAACGAGGCCATTCCCTACCCTGTTTTGCAAGGGGATTTTCCACTGCCAGCCACAACTGCGAGCAGTTGAGCGAGTGTACGGTGACGGTGGCGCAACCAGTTCAGTCTGCACGGCTATGGCGCGGTCGCTGTGCAACCAGTTCGACCAGTCTTCCCAGCCGGTTTTCAGGGTCTGCTCGATTAGCAAGCCGCGAAAACCGCTGCAATCGATAAACAAGTCGCCGCTAACAGTGGCGCCGGATTCGAGGGTGACCGACTCTATAAAGCCAGTGGCCGGGTGTGTTCTGACGTCGACTACTTTGCCTTCCGTCCGTTTGACACCGGCTTTCTCACTAATTCCGCGCAGCAGCCTGGCGTATAAACCGGCATCAAAGTGATAGGCGTAAGCGGCCTTTCGAACGCCCTCTTTGCCGAACTTGTCGGCGCCAGACATCAACGCTTCGAGACTGAAATCATCGAGTGACGCAGTCTCTCCGTGTTGCCGCGCCTTCACCCAAAAATGATGAAATTGGGCCGCCCAGGTGTCGACCCCATGCCCGGAAAACGGGTGAAAATAGGTCTCCCCAAGTTGACCCCAATTGACGAATTGAATGCCCAGTTTGTACGTGCCGTTCACGGCGCGCAGGAATTCTGCTTCATCAAGTTCCAGCAACAGGTGGAAATTCTTGATGGGCGGAATGGTGGCCTCGCCCACGCCAACCGTGCCGATTTCATCAGACTCGATAAGCTCGATGTGCAGGTTTTTGCCAAACGACTTGGAAAACGCCGCGGCGGCCATCCAGCCGGCGGTGCCGCCGCCAACAATAATGATTTTGTTGATCTTACTCATGAAGCGCGGTCCAAATTTGCATGACGATCATGTCACTCTTAATCAGCGATTCAGGTTGTTGCGCAGCAAGCTGCGGATACGTCGTGCTGCGTCTTCATCCAACTCGCCCAGGACGCCCTTTCTGTCGTCGGGTATATGGTCTGCAGAGTCTGACTTGGCATCGAAAACATAATGTTCAAAAATGCCTCGCCATGCAGCACGCTGCGCGTCGGGGAGATCGCGGATACTGAGGATCGCGTGCAACAGGGCATCGCCGGGTGCACCCATGTATGCCGGGCTTTCGCGCCACCAGTGATTGATCAGAATATTGAATTTTTCCAATCCCTCGATGTTATGCCACCACATACTCGGGATATAGATCGCATCGCCAGGCTCGAGCTCCGCAGTCTGCGCGTGCTCCAGTGCTTCCGCGAAGCGCGGGAATCGCTCCAAATCTGGTGCATTCAGGTCAACCAGGCTGACTGGCTGACCCGCCGGCGTAAAATCGAGCGGACCAACATAGAGGTTGGAGAGCTGGTCAGGCGGAAATAGCGTAAAACGACGTCTGCCGACACACACGCAGGCAATGTTTTCGAGAACGTCATAATGTGCGGCAACCCTAGTGCGATTGCCGATCCAGATTCTGACCGTTGCCTTGGTATCGCCCAAGGCGAGGCTGTTGTGTTCGCTGAACCCGGGCAGGACGTAATCAAGTGCCGTTGAACCCATGTACACGGTGGGCGGCGCGTCGTTGTCTTCCTGCTCCTCTATTTGTGCGAGTACGTCGTTCAGCTGAGTCTTGACTTGCCTGAAGTTTGTGCTTGCCAGGTCATCGGTATAAAAGATTCGCCCGCCGATGTCAGAGTCACTTATAAAAGCGGTTACCGGAGCTTCTTTATAAAAATCCAGAAGGTAACGGCTAATGTCAGTGATCGATGATTGACTTCTCCTGACGAGAGGCCAATCCGACATCAAGCCGCGAAATACCAACGGCCCGGTCTGCGCTGCGATCTGCTCCACAATGCCTTCGGGTTTGAAGTCGCAGGTTTCCGGGATTCTCGTCATCGCCTGGGTCATGTCTGCCCTTTCCCGCCCTTTTAGCCCGTCAGCCGTCGATTTTTTCTTTCGATTAATTGCGGCATATTTTGCAGCGACGCCATCATCAGGAACACATCCTTCAGGTGATTTTGCGCGTGCAGCACCTCCAGACCGTTAGCACTCAAGCCACGAAGTTTTTCTGCATCAATCGTGTACAGGCCGGTTAGATTCTGTTTCGACCCATCCTTGAATTCAATCTCCAGTCCAACGGACTCTATGAGCTCGAGTCCGACGAGCAGCTGGGAAAATTTCTTGCTGATCTCATGACCCTGGTGAATAGCCATCAGCACGGATGTCATACGTTCGAGAAAAGGACTTTCTCCACCGTGCGGCAAAAACACCCGTTCCCCTTCACTTTCACTGACGCTTGGATCATCAAGATCGATATGCACCACGGGATCTTGCCTGGGAATGCCGTCCTCCAGTTTTTCCTGGAAGCCGATCAGGAATGGCTGCCGGTCGATTGTCAGCGGAACGTAGGCTGCATCCCAGCCGTTTTCAGTCAGATACAGGTTTTCGTTCTTGTCAAAGCCAAACAGTGCAATCGCATCAAACTGGCCAGACTCCGCGTTCTTGATAAAAAATAGCGGATACTCCCTTTGAACCTGATTGAATTCGACCGGGAATACTCGCGCAAGGCTAAGGTCATAGCCCGCTCCTTGCTTGTAAACCTTGTTGATTCTCAGATTTTTGTGGGAAATGTTTTCCAGTAAAACGTGGTTGGCCATTAAATCTCTCGGTGCGCGGTCGC
>JBATFU010000378.1:0-2388 GCA_049665065.1 Woeseia sp.
CGCGTAGGTGGCGCGGCGCAGACGAAGATCATCAAGAAGCTCGGCGGCGGTGTTCGTCTCGCGCTCGCGCAGTATCGTGAGCTGGCGGCATTCGCACAGTTTGCGTCCGACCTTGATGAAACGACGCGCAAGCAGCTTGAACGCGGCCAGCGCGTCACCGAACTGATGAAGCAGAAGCAGTATTCGCCGTTGTCGGTTGCCGAGATGGGCCTGTCGCTGTACGCCGTTAACGAAGGCTTCATCGATAAAGTCCCGGCCAACAAGGTTGTCGCTTACGAAACCGCGCTGCATGATTTTGCGCGCGCCAATCACGCGGACCTGCTCGCGAAGATCAACGAGAAGGGCGACTACTCCGAAGAGATCCAGGCTGGTCTTAAGAAGGCTTGCGAAAACTTTGCCGAGAAAGGCGCGTACTGAGGTACGCGTCGGTTCCCTTAAGTAATTAAGAACTAATCGAGCAGCAGAGAAGAGAGCATGGCAGGCGAAAAGGAAATACGCACAAAGATCCGAAGCGTGAAGAACATGCAGAAGATCACCAAGGCGATGGAGATGGTGGCCGCATCCAAGATCCGCAAAGCGCAGGATCAGATGGAAGCGTCGCGCCCCTACGCCGAGCGTATTCGTCGTGTGATCGGCCATCTCGCGCACGCAAATCCCGACTACAAGCACCCGTACCTGCAGGAACGCGAAGTGAAGCGCGTCGGTTACATCGTGATCTCAACCGATCGCGGCCTGTGCGGTGGCCTGAACGTCAACATGTTCAAGCGCGTTATCGCTGATGTAACCGAGTGGAAAGCCAAGGGAGTTGAGGTCCAGTACACGCTGGTTGGCGCGAAGGCAGTGGCCTTCTTCCGTCGGCTCGGCGGCAAAGTGCTCGGTACCGCAACGCACCTTGGCGACAAGCCCAGCGTTAACGAGCTGATCGGCTCGATCAAAATCATGCTGGACGCTTACAGCAGCGGCAAGATTGATCGCCTGTTTCTCGTCAACAACAAGTTCGTCAACACGATGAGCCAGGTGCCAACGATTACCACCGTGTTGCCGGTCAGCGCCATCGACCTTGGCGAAGAGTCTTTGCAGGATCATTGGGACTACATCTACGAGCCGGATGCCGGCGAGTTGCTGGATGACGTGCTGATGCGTTACATCGAGTCCCAGGTTTACAGAGGCGCTGTGGAAAACTTTGCCAGCGAAATGGCTGCGAAGATGGTTGCAATGAAATCCGCAACCGACAACGCCGGCGACATCATCGAGAAGTTGCAGCTTGCCTATAACAAGGCGCGTCAGGCTGCGATCACCCAGGAAATTTCAGAAATTGTCGGCGGCGCAGCTGCCGTCTCAGGTTAGAGGTCTTAATAATGAGCACCGGAACAACTGTGCAGATCATCGGCGCCGTCGTGGACGTCGAGTTCCCGGCAGAAGCCATCCCGAACATTTACGACGCGTTGATCATCGACGAAGGCAACATCACGCTCGAGGTGCAGCAGCAGCTCGGCGACGGCGTCGTGCGGACGATTGCGATGGGCGCGAGTGAAGGCCTGAAGCGTGGCATGGACGTGCGCAACACGGGCGCGGCCATCCAGGTGCCGGTGGGTGAGAAGACGCTCGGCCGTATCATGGACGTGCTCGGTCAGCCGATCGACAACAAAGGTCCGATCGGCGCGCCGGTCAGCATGCCGATTCACCGCGCAGCGCCTTCCTATGAAGAGCAGGCAGCGGCGACCGAGCTGCTGGAAACCGGTATTAAAGTTATCGACCTGATCATGCCGATCGCGAAGGGCGGCAAGATCGGCCTGTTCGGCGGCGCCGGCGTGGGCAAGACGGTAACGCTGATGGAGCTCATTCGTAACATCGCGGCAGAACACTCGGGCTACTCGGTGTTTGCCGGTGTTGGTGAGCGTACTCGCGAAGGTAATGACTTCTACCACGAAATGACCGAGTCGAAAGTCATCGACAAGGTATCGCTCGTGTACGGCCAGATGAACGAGCCACCGGGTAACCGCCTGCGTGTGGCACTGACCGGTTTGACGATGGCAGAAGCATTCCGCGACGAAGGCCGCGACGTATTGATGTTCATCGATAACATCTACCGTTACACACTCGCCGGAACGGAAGTGTCGGCACTGCTCGGTCGTATGCCATCAGCCGTGGGCTACCAGCCGACACTTGCTGAGGAAATGGGCGTGCTGCAGGAACGCATTACCTCGACGAAGACGGGTTCCATTACCTCGTTCCAGGCTGTTTACGTTCCCGCGGACGATCTTACCGATCCGTCGCCCGCAACGACCTTTGCTCACCTTGACGCCACGCTTGTACTGTCGCGCCAGATCGCAGAGCTCGGTATTTACCCCGCGGTTGACCCGCTCGATTCCACGAGTCGTATTCTCG
>JBATFU010000379.1:0-19781 GCA_049665065.1 Woeseia sp.
GTGGTGTCGTGCGAGCTGGATACGACAGTATCGATCTTGTCGTTTAATGATGGCAGGAAATCGATCAGGCAATTTACCGTTGAGCCAGTGCCAACACCCAGCACCGTGCCTGTCTCGATAAATTCCAGGGCGGCTTTGGCCGCGCTCATTTTTTTGGCCGTCTGATCCATGTCATTTTCGCGGGGCTGTTGGCGCCGATGTCGATTCTTCGGCAAGGCCCTCTCTTGTGACTATGGGCGGGGAGCTTATCCCATTGCTGCAATTATCGCTATGGCGCAGGTCTCCCTAACGCCAGGGCCCAGAACGAAATATGCCCGCAAATGCGGGCATATTCCTTAGGCTTGGCAAAGGCCAACGGTGCCTCGATTTGGGGTTGAATTCACCCCGCTTCAATTACCGTTTTTTGGAAGCCTTCTTACGGGTCTTCCTTTTAGCCTTCTTCTTCGAAGCCTTTTTCTTTGTCTTGCGCTTCGCCTTCTTCTTAGCTTTCTTTTTGGCCTTTTTCTTGGCCTTCTTTTTCACTTTACGCTTGGCTTTCTTTTTGGCTTTTTTCTTTGCCTTCTTCTTTACCTTGCGTTTTGCCTTCTTCTTCGCTGCTTTCTTCTTGGTCTTACGCTTTGCAGCTTTCTTCTTAGTGCTGCGCTTCGCGACCTTCCGCTTAGCAACTTTCTTCTTTGTTACTTTCCGCTTCTTGGCGGTTTTCCGCTTCGAAGCTTTTTTACTTGACTTCTTCTTGGTAGCCATACTTTTTCTCCGTGTCGGGTACCCGGGGCCGAGTATATACAACAAAAGTAAAAAATCCAGCAAGTTAAGTGATGCCGTTCACACTACGGAGGCGTCGCCGAATGCGTTTGCAAACTCGATTCTTGCGCGTGATATCGGCCGCGGCAGAATTTTTCTTGGCTGGCGGAATGTTTCGCGCCGCTAACGACAAAAAAAACGGCGTTCTGGTTTTGGCGCCGCGCAGTGCCATCGACGACTATCAAAATGCCCGCGGACGCGGCGCGCGAGCTGTGTTTGAACCGGCATTCTGGTGCTGCAGCACCTTGCACACACCAAATTTCACCAGGCAGTCGGAGCGTGCGTATACAAAAAAAATTACGAAAAACTAATAACTTGAACGCGTCTGCTCGACACAATTGTTAATTTTCGAGGCGTTTTCGATGCCTGTCGTTATTTAGCGACGACGCTGCCGTCTCCATTCGAGAAACGATCCGGAATTTTCCGGCACAGCGCAGTTCGCGCGTCACTGCAGAGGTGAAAAACGATCTTCGCAACATCTTTGGGAGGGCAGCGCCGCCGCTGCGCGATGATAAATCGAACGCAGTCAAAGTTTCGCTAAGCTGATGTTGGCAACTGTCCGTGACGACGAACCGCGTCTTCGCGCGTGCCGCGATTTGGGATAACTTTGCGCGCGATTTGCGCAAAATGCGCAATTCAGGAGGAAGTGAAGGAGGCGCCTCCCGCCTGTGCCGTTACCGGTCGTCGCTCTCGAACCGGAGCAACAAGTGGGGCTAGCCGTGACAACACCAGGCAATCCACACGAAGTGGTTTAGCACACATGTTGCCGACAGTGCATGGCCCCGAAGTGAAAATTTAGGGTCGAGGGGTTTCCGGACCGACATCGAACACTGCAGGAGACGCCAATTCTGTTTCGTCAAACTTCAGCGAGCTTTGCTACTTCTAAAAGTTGAGCTGCTGATTTGTTCCCAGCGCTGATTCTACACGATCTGCAATCAGCTTGATGCGCTGACCAACATTGCCTTCAATTTCCCGGTCACGCTCTTTCGCGTGCAGCAGTTCATTAGCCATGTTGAGTGCGGCCATCACCGCTATTCTGTCCAGCCCAACCACTTTTCCGCTATCCCGGATCTCGCGCATCTTCTTGTTTAGAATTTCGGCAGAGTCCAGCAAATCAGTGCGTTCACTGGCAGGGCAGGCGACCTGGTATTCCTTTTCCAGTATCCGCACGCTGACATGTGCATACGTCTCGCTCATTAGAAGTACTCCGCTCGCAAATTGCTTGTGTGATGGTTGGCTGTGCCCGCCCCGGCGGACATCAGTGGAAACAATGCATTCCGGATCAGCCGCCCTGCTCCATGGCTTTCAGGCGGCCAATCATGGCTTCGACTCGCGCACGCACCTGCTCGTTCTTTTGCAGCAGCGTGGCGCGTTCGGCCGTCAAAGTGTCCTGGCGCTGTTTCAAGGTGCGATTTTCATCCTGCAACTGATCGCATACCTTGACCAGCGCATCCACGCGTTGTTCCAGGCGCTTCAGGTCGTTTTCAAACACTGTATTGGTCTCTTTAGCCATGGCGGCAATATAGAACCGCTAGGGGGGAGAATCAATCGTCGCCCGTAATCGGCAGCTCCCGCGTGGTCAGCCAAGCCATTCCGTGGGATCATTGCGCCGCTTCAGGCAGGCCAAACGGCAGGATTATTAAGAATGGAAAGCAGTATCGATCACGACTCACTGGATGGCGCGCTGCGCCGCAGCGGTGCCAGCTGGGAGGCGGCACCCGCGCACGGGCTGCTGTGCAGCCGACTGGCCGCCGACGGTGCCGCCGCAGGTCGGGACTGGTTTGCAGTGGTACTTGAAGGTGTTGCCGCTGACAACGCATTGCGCCGCGAATGCGAAATGCAGCTGGAAGTCTTGTTCAGCACCAGTCATCAGCAGCTTGCAGGCCGGCAGTCCGACTTTGAGCTGCTGCTGCCAGACGATCAGACTTCGGTTGTGGAACGCACGGAAATCCTGGCGCGCTGGTGCGAAGGATTCCTGCACGGACTGGTGTCGGGACAGAGCAATGAGCGCGTGCGCGAGAAGCTGGCCAAAGAGCCGCTCGCCGACATCATAAAGGACATGCTGCAAATCACCCGGGCCGAAGTCGATCACGATGACGACGAGGAAGCGAATGAACAGGCCTACGTCGAGTTGGTCGAATATGTTCGAGTCGGCGCGCAGCTTGCCTACGAAGAGCTCGCCGAACTGCGCGACGCGGTAGCCGCCGATGACGCCGGCGACATTGATCGCGGCGCCAAGCACCTCCATTGATCTTTCAGTCTGATTAGATTTCTGAGCATGAATCGCAAAGAATTTGCCAAACGCCGCAAGCAATTGCTACGCATGGTCGGCGACGACGGTGTGGTGCTGTTGCCCGGCGCACCGGTCCGCACCCGCAGCCGTGACGTCGAATATCGCTACCGCCAGGACAGTGATTTCTACTACCTGACCGGCTTCGCCGAGCCCGATACCGTGGCCGTACTCGCGCCCGGCCGGGCGAGCGGCGAATTCCTGCTGTTCTGTCGCGAACGAGACAAGACCAAGGAGCGCTGGGACGGTTCGCGTGCCGGACCGGACGGAGCGGTTGCTGACTACGACGCCGACGACGCGTTTCCGATCGAAGACATCGACGACATCCTGCCGGGCATCATCGAATCGCGCAGCCGCGTCTACTACAACATGGGGGCCTACGCCGATTTCGACGCGCGGGTCGCGGACTGGATCAAATCACTGCGCGCGAAAGGCTCGTCGAGCAGTCACGCGCCGCATGAGTTCGTGGCGCTTGATCATTTGCTGCACGACATGCGCCTGTACAAGAGTCGTGCGGAGATTTCGGCGATGCGCCGCTCCGCCAAGGTCGCCTGCGCTGCGCATCGCCGGGCGATGCAGGCCGCGCGCCCGGGCATGTTCGAGTTCGAGCTGGAAGCCGAGTACATCCACGAATTCCGCCGCGCCAACGCCAGGAATTCCTATAGCCCGATCGTCGGCGGCGGCGCGAATGCCTGCACACTGCACTACGTGAGCAATAGTGAAAAGCTTGTCGACGGCGAACTCGTGCTGATCGATGCCGGCTGCGAACTCGATTATTACGCGTCCGACGTCACCCGCACCTTTCCCGTCAACGGCCGCTTTTCACCCGAGCAGCGTGCCGTCTATGACATCGTGCTCGAGGCACAGCTTGCCGCGATCGAGAAAACGCGCGTCGGTAATCACTGGAACGAACCCCACGACGCGGCGGTGCGGATAATTACAAGAGGCCTTAAAAAGCTGGGATTGCTGGAGGGTAGCCTGGCTGCCTTGTTGCGGGACGAGGCGTACCGCGAGTTTTTCATGCACCGCACCGGTCACTGGATCGGTATCGACGTGCACGACGTTGGTGACTACAAGGTTGGCGATGAATGGCGCCTGCTTGAACCAGGCATGGTTACGACGGTTGAGCCCGGCATTTACATTCCCGCGGCGCGCGGTGTCGCGAAGCGCTGGCAAAACATCGGCATTCGTATCGAAGACGACGTCGCGGTGACCCGGGATGGGCCCGAGGTCCTGTCGCGGTTCGTACCTAAAGATCCGGATGAGATCGAGAAACTGATGGCCGCCTGATGCACAGCGAGACGAACTACGACATTGTCATCGCTGGTGGCGGGATGATTGGCACGAGCCTCGGCATCGCGCTGGCCTCACTCAATCTGCGCGTCGCCGTGGTTGAGGCCGTCGAGCGCGGCGCAGCCATGCAGCCAAGCTTCGACGATCGTTCCACCGCATTGTCGCGCAGCAGCCAGCGCACGTTTGAAGCACTCGGCCTCTGGCAGGATATCGTGGCTGCCTCGTCGCCGATCCGGCATATCCATGTCTCCGACCGCGGTCGTTTCGGCTTCTCGCACATTGATGCGGAAGAGCAGGGCGTCGAAGCGCTTGGCTATGTCGTGATCAACCGCGTGCTCGGCAACGTTTTGCAAGAGGCCCTTGGCAAAGCCCCCGGTGTCGACGAACTGTGCCCTGCACGAATTACCGCGGTCGCCCGCGGCAGCACGCAGCTTGGCGTAACGCTCGATGACGGCGCGACAAATCTTACCTGCCGCTTGCTCGTCGCTGCAGACGGAGCACGCTCGTCGGTGCGCGAGATGCTCGGTATCGGTGCGCAGCATATTGACTACGGCCAGAGCGCGGTAATCGGCAACCTGCTGCCAGAGAAGGCACACGGCGCCTGCGCTTACGAACGGTTCACCGAAGACGGGCCGCTCGCCTTGTTGCCGGTCAGCAATGACCGCGTTTCCTTCGTGTGGACACTCGAGCCCGCCGCCGCTGCTGCCGTGATGCAGCTCGATGACGACATGTTTACGGCACGCCTGCAGGATGCCTTCGGGTTCCGGCTCGGACGTTTTTCAAAGGTTGGCAGGCGGGCCTGCTACCCGCTCGGCCTGAGCAAAGCCAACAGTCTCGTGGCCGGCCGCGGCGTCCTCATCGGCAACGCGGCACACGGACTGCATCCGGTCGCTGCTCAAGGCTTCAATCTCGGCTTGCGCGATGTTGCCGCACTGGCCGAGTGCATTGCCGATGCGCAAAGCAGCGGCAATGCTGATGCTGGAGCGCCGGTCATCCTCGAGCGTTACGCCGACTGGCGCCGCGCCGATCAGAAAAAGCTCGTGCATTTCACGGACGGACTGGTACGCCTGTTCGGCAGCCGCCGTCCGTCGCTGCGGCTGCTACGCGATGCGGGCATGCTTGGCTTCGATCTTGTGCCCGGTGTGCGGCGCATGTTTGCCCGCCATACGATGGGCCTTGCCGGTAAGTTGCCGCGCCTGTCACGCGGCGTGCCGCTGTCATGAAAAAACGCTGTGAGATCGTTATCGCGGGTGCCGGCGTTGTGGGCCTTGCGATGGCGGCGCTGCTAGTGCGGCTTCCGGAGCAGCGCCGTTTGCGCGTCACCCTTGTGGATCGCGTTGCACCCGCCAGCTTTAATAATGATGCCGACGTTGGACTGCGCGTGTCCGCGATCGCGACTGGCTCCATGAGCACACTGGCGGCGCTGGGGGTCCGGGACATCGTACTGACGCGCGCCTGCCCGTACCGCGATATGCGCGTCTGGGATGCAACGGGCGATGCATATGCCGCGGACGCCCTGCATTTTTCAGCTGCAGAACTAGCCCTGCCGGAACTCGGCTTCATTACCGAAGACGCGTTGCTGCGCCACGCATTGTTTACGGCACTGGAACAGGACAGCGTTGATTTCCGGTTCGGCGCCGGCATCGCAGCGCTGAACAAAGCACAGCACGTCTGCGAGATCGAACTGGATGACGGTGCGTCGTTGCAGGCCGACCTCGTGATCGCTGCCGATGGTGCTCGATCCGTCGTGCGCGAGCAGGCCGGCATTGCTGTGGACGGTTGGGATTACAGGCAGGCTGCGTTCGTCACCCATGCACGACCCGCAGTGTCACATCAGCACACGGCTTGGCAGCGCTTCCTGCCCGATGGCCCGATCGCGTTGCTGCCGCTGGCGGACGGCCGTGTGTCGATAGTGTGGTCAACGACGCCGGAGCACGCCCGAGAGCTCAAGAGTATGGACGATGCAACATTGTCGGCGCAGCTGACGAACGCGAGCGCTGCCGTATTGGGTGAGCTGGACGTTGCCGCGCCACGCGCCTCGTTCCCGTTGCGTGCCCAGCACGCAAAACACTACGTGCAGGAAGCGCTGGCCCTGATCGGTGATGCAGCGCACACCGTCCACCCGCTTGCCGGGCAGGGTGCCAACCTCGGGATCGCCGATGCCGCAGCACTTGCAGCCGTTATTGGGGCCGCACTCGAGGCGGGCGAACATCCCGGTGACTTGCCACTATTACGTCGCTACGAACGCGCAAGACGCGGTGCCAATTCGACGATGTTGCAGTTCATTGACGCATTGAACCGCATGTTTGCGACCGGCAGCGGCATCGGCGAACTCCGGCAAACCGGCATGCGCGTCTTTAACCACAGCGGCCCGCTAAAACGCCAGGCGATGAAGGTCGCCATCGGCCTCTAGCAGCGCCGGCGACAGCAGCGATCGCACAATCGCCGGTGATTGCCCGGCCCAATCAAGCTAGAATGCGGGTCGCGCGGCTCAAGGGCTGGCACCGACATCGCTACCAATGACAATAGAATCGCGATGATTAACAACAGGGGACTCCGTTAGATGCTCCGAATCAGATTGCAACGCAGTGGGTATGCCGGTGAACGGCAATGACGCGCCGCTACGTCATCATCCTCGCGACCATATTGACCGCCGCGGGCCTCGCGGTCTTTTTTTACAAGTGGCAGGTGCTCGGCTTTCCGCTCAGTGACGATCAACAGACTCCGACGTGGGTCGTCGAAACCGCGATCCAGTTCGACACGGGCCCGGGATCTATAAAAGTAAATCTGCAGATTCCGACGCTCACCCCCGGCTTCAAGCGCCTCGATGAATACGCCGTATCGAAGAACTATGGCTTCGGCGTCAACTACGTCGGCACGCGCCGTGAAGCGCAATGGACAGTGCGGCGGGACTCGGGCGCGCAAACTTTGTACTACCGTATCGTCGTAGCGGAAGATCCTGACGCACAGCAGTCAGACATCACACCACCGTTCCCGCTGCCACCTGTTATCGAAGAGCCGATGAAAACGGCCGTCGACGTCATTGTCGAGCAGGTCCGCGCGCACTCGGCGGATGCTGCGTCGTTCACTGCCGAGTTACTGCGGCTTGTGAACGATCCATCTCCTGATCCCAATGTCGAGCTGCTGCTGTCTGAGGCGCGCGGCCGCGCCGACTTCGTGCAGACGATGACAACAGTACTGGCGTCGGCGCGCATACCGGCCCGCATGATTCGCGGTTTGCAGCTCGCCGATCAGCAAAGTCAGGCCGAGGTAGTGCCCTGGCTCGAGATTCATGACGGTGACAGCTGGCGCTTTTTTAATCCGGCCAATGGCGAAGAAATGCTGCCGGATCGCTACTTCATTTGGTGGCGGGGCAGCGATCCGCTGGTGCAGGTCGAAGGCGGCAGCAATGAAAGCGTGAATTTCGCGGTTAAACGCTACTACCTCGATACGATGGATATCGCACGCAAGCGCGCCGCCGAAAGCGACTCCTTGCTCGTAGAGTTTTCCTTGTTCAGCCTGCCGATAAAAGTGCAGGCGGTCTACAGCGTGATTCTGATGATTCCGCTGGGCGCGCTGATCGTCGTGCTGATGCGCAACGTCGTCGGCATTGTCACGTTCGGCACCTTCATGCCGGTGCTGATCGCGCTGTCGTTTCGCGAGACGCAATTGTTGCGTGGCATATTGTTATTCGGCTTGCTGGTCGCGCTGGGTCTCAGCATTCGCTTCCTGCTGGAGCGATTGCGCTTATTGCTTGTGCCGCGCCTGTCCGCGGTGCTCGTCGTTGTCGTGCTGCTGATGCTGTTCATCAGCATTCTGACGCACAAGCTCGGTATCGAAACCGGTCTGTCGATCGCGCTGTTCCCCATGGTCATCATTGCGATGACCATTGAGCGCATGTCAGTGGTCTGGGAAGAAAGCGGCGCCGCAACCGCGATGCGCAACGCCGCCGGCAGCCTGACGGTGGCAATCCTCGCCTACCTCGTCATGGGGCTCGACTGGCTGGAGCACCTCGTCTTTACGTTCCCCGAACTGTTGTTGCTGGTACTGGCCAGCGTGCTGCTGCTCGGGCGCTACACCGGCTACCGCATGACTGAATTGAAACGCTTCAAGTCCCTGGCGCAATAAACGTGTTCGGAATCGCCAAAAAACTTGCGGCAGCCGGCGTCCTCGGCCTTAACGAGCGCAATGCGGAACTGATCATGCGGCTCAATCCGCGGCACCTTTACCCGCGGGTCGACAACAAGGTGCTGACCAAGCAGCTGTCGCTGGACGCGGGTATGGCGGTCCCCGACCTGTACGGGATTATTGCTGACCAGGGCCAGGTGCAGGAATTCGCCAATATCGTCGCTGACCGCGACAGCTTCGTCATCAAACCGGCAAACGGCAGCGGCGGCGAAGGCATCATGGTGATCACGGGTCGCAGCAAGCGCAAGCGCGACACGTTTCGCTTATCGAACGGCATGCTAATCACCGCAGGCGAACTGGAGCACCACATCTCGAATATCGTCGGCGGCCAGTACAGCCTTACCGGTAACCCGGATACGGCGCTGATCGAATACTGCGTCAAATTCGATCCGTTGTTTAACGATGTCAGCTTCCAGGGCGTGCCTGATGTGCGCGTGATTGTTTATCGCGGCTACCCGGTCATGGCAATGGTGCGCCTGCCGACGCGCAGTTCAGATGGCAAGGCAAACCTGCACAAGGGTGCGGTCGGCGCAGGCATCGATATTACGACGGGCTACACGCTCGGTGGCGTTGTCAGAAACGACGTCATCGACGAGCATCCGGACACGGGCGGCCTGATCGGCGGTCTGAAGATTCCGCGCTGGGAATTCATTCTGGAATCCTCGGCGCGTGGTCTCGAGGTCACGGGCCTCGGCTATCTCGGTGTCGATATCGTGATCGATCGCGAACTCGGTCCATTAATTCTTGAGATGAACGCGCGGCCCGGCCTGAATATCCAGATCGCGAACGGCGAAGGCCTGACGAATCGCCTGAAGCGCATCGATCGAATCTACAATGCAGAAGAAACGCCGGAGGTACGCGCTGCGGCCTCACAGCGCGAGTTTTCGGATACCGCCGTCGCGCGCCAGCACCGGCCGGCCAGCGCCTGATTTATAGCTGGCTCGCGATCCAGCGATCCATGCGGGTTTCGAGGATCTCCAGCGGCAGCGCGCCACCGCCCAGCAACTCGTCATGGAAGGCGCGAATGTCGAAGCGATCTCCAAGTCGTTCCTCAGCGCGCCGACGTAGCTCAAGAATCTTCAGTTGTCCGATCTTGTAGGCGAGCGCCTGTCCCGGCCACGAAATGTAACGGTCGATCTCGTTAACGATATCGGCTTCTGTTTTCGCTGCGTTTTCCGTGAAGAAATCGATCGCCTGCTGGCGGCTCCAGCCCTTGTAATGCATGCCGGTGTCGACGACCAGGCGCACGGCGCGCCACATTTCATAGGTCAAAGCACCAAAGCGCGAGTAAGGATCCTGGTAAAGGCCAAGGTCATAACCCAGGCTTTCGCTGTACAAACCCCAGCCCTCGGTAAACGCGGTAAAACCGGAATAGCGGCGGAACTCGGGCAGCTCACCCAATTCCATTTGCAGCGCAATCTGCAAATGATGCCCTGGCACTGCCTCGTGCACGCTCAATACTTCGATCTCGTACTTCGGACGTACTTCAGGCCGATACAGATTGACGTAATAAAAGCCGGCGCGGCTGCCGTCTGCCGCAGGCTGGCTGTAGTACGCGGTCGTTGTGTCAGGTGCAATATTGTCCGGAATCGGTCGCAAGCCGTACGGCATGCGCGGCAGCTTGCCGAACAGTTTGACGAGTTCCGGGTCGATGCGTTTGCTGGTCGCGAGATAGGCCTCGAACAATTCTTCAGGCGTCTCGTAGTAAAACTGCGGATCGGTACGCAGGAAATGCAGGAACTCGGCGAATGAGCCATCGAACTCCAGCTCATCGATGATCAGCTGCATCTCGCCGCGGATCCGTTTCACTTCTTCGAGGCCGAGTCGATGCACCTCATCCGGCGTCATGCGCGTTGTCGTGTAACTGCGTGTGCGGTATTCGTAGAACGCCTTGCCATTCGGCAGTTCCGACGCGCCGATACTGTCGCGCGAGGCGGGCAGGTAGCGGGTTGCGAAGTAGCGATCAAATTCCCGGTACGCGGGAATGATGTCTTTTTCAATAATTGCCCGGGCCGCCGCCTGCAGGCGCGCCTGTTCCGCTTCCGGAATGGAGTCCGGCAATTCACGAAACGCAATGTAGAACGGACTCTGCAACGGGTCCTCACTGAGTTGCTGGGCTATCTGCGGCGGGATGCGCTCCATCAGGATTTTCGGCGGCATATACCCCTGGCGCCGACCTGCTTCCTGCAGCGCCATCGTCTGCTCGATCACTTCGGGCACTTTACGCATGCGTGCCAGCCAGTCTTCGTAGTCCTGCACGCTTTGCAGGCGCAGGCGTTCTGCGACGGACTC
This sequence comes from Woeseia sp., assembly GCA_049665065.1. GTDB lineage: Bacteria > Pseudomonadota > Gammaproteobacteria > Steroidobacterales > Woeseiaceae > Woeseia. The sequence goes on from JBATFU010000379.1 coordinate 10,865, forward strand.
AAGCGATTGCACGCCGCCGCGCTGGCTCATCGGCATCAGGTGATCGTTGAAACGAAAGCCGTCGATGCTGTCTTCGAGGTCGCGCCGAAACAGGTCGTAATTCAACTGATCAGCGGCATCGAGCGCTGCCGGGTCAATTTGCCGCAGGCGGGCCAGGAATGCCTGTTGCTCGGCATGGCGTCGCTCATGAGCTGCCACGCTGTTGTCACCCCAGCTGCTGTTGTAACGGCGGTCGCCGAGCTGGGAGGCAAATACCGGGCTTTCGCGCAGCTGCCATTCCCAGGCGTCATGCAGCAAGCCATTGAAATCAGAGGCGGCGTCGGCAGCAGCAAGGCCGGGCAGCAGGAGCGCGGCGAAAAAGAACAGGCGAAGTGCGTGGATCATCGAAAATTCCCCCGGAAGCAGTGCGCGCATTGTTCCCTGTGTCCGTCACGCTGGCAACCCGCAGAGCCCTTGGCTATGATGCGCGCTCTGATCAATAAGGCACGTGGAAGAGTCCCCGCCGCAAGGACGGGGCGCCGAAGGCGCAACTAGCTCGGAAACGCTCAGGCAAACGGACTGCGTGCCTTGATTAGCTCTGGAGAGAGGCCGGTAAGCGGTCCACCGAAGGGGACGCGGGCCCGCCCGCCACATCTCTCAGGTTATCGGACAGAGGGGCCATCGACACCTGCCTTGCGGCTGCCGTCGATGGCCTTTTTTTTGTTTCGCGATAACGGGAGCGGCCTCTGCCGCCAGGGAATACGCATGGGCCAGAAGACGCCTTTATATCAAGCGCACGTGGATGCCGGTGCCCGCATCGTCGATTTCGGCGGCTGGGATATGCCGCTGCACTACGGCTCGCAGCTTGAGGAACATCATGCCGTCCGGCAGCACGCCGGCGCATTTGACGTTTCGCACATGACGATCGTCGACATCGAGGGCGCAGGCAGCCGTGCGTTCCTGCAACAGCTGCTTGCCAACGACATCGCGAAACTGAAGACGAAGGGCAAGGCCCTGTATAGCTGCATGCTGAACCACGACGGCGGGGTCGTTGACGATCTCATTACCTATTTCCTGAGCGACACCCATTTCCGCATGGTGGTCAATGCGGCGACACGCGAGCAGGACCTGCAGTGGATCAACAGCGAAGCGGCGGCGTTTGCGGTAAGCGTTACCGAGCATCCCGAGCTCGCAATGATCGCGGTGCAGGGACCAAAAGCGCGCGACCTGGCGGCGACGCTGCTGGAGCCCGCTGCACGCGACGCTGCAATGGCCCTGAAACCGTTTAATGCAGTTGCTGCAGATGACATGTTCATCGCTCGCACCGGCTATACCGGCGAAGACGGCTGGGAAATCGTCATGCCGGCAGCACGTGCGACGGCGTTCTGGAACGGACTTGTCGAGGCGGGTGTCCGGCCCTGCGGCCTCGGCGCACGCGACACGCTGCGGCTCGAAGCCGGCATGAACCTGTACGGCACGGACATGGATCTGTCCAGGAACCCACTGGAATCGGGCCTCAGCTGGACCGTCGCCTGGGAGCCTGCTGAGCGCGATTTTAACGGCCGCGCCGCATTGGAAAAAATCAAGGCTGCCGGTAATGTGCCGCGATTTTGCGGCCTGTTGCTGGAAGACCGCGGCGTCTTGCGTAACCACCTGCGGGTCGTCGTAGCGGGTGCCGGCGAAGGTGAAATAACGAGTGGCGGCTTCTCGCCGACGCTTGGCCGTTCCATTGCGATGGCGCGCCTGCCGGCAGGTGACTATGATCGGGCGCAGGTCGAAGTGCGCGGCAAACTGCTGGCTGTGAAAGTCGTCAGTCCGCCCTTCGTCCGCAATGGCAAAGCCTGTATCGACACCTGATCAACCAAACATCGGAGGCCGTCCGCGCGGCCTCTGCAACGTACCGAAGAGGATAGAAACATGACCGAATTGCCTGGAGATCTGCTCTATACCGAAGAGCACGAGTGGTTGCGCAAGGAAGAAGACGGCAGCGTCACGATCGGCATTACGGATCACGCGCAGGCAGCGTTAGGCGATCTCGTCTACGTAGAACTGCCCGAAGTTGGCCAGGAACTCGAAAGCGGCGCTGAAATGGCAGTCGTTGAGTCAGTCAAGGCGGCGTCTGATGTGTATGCGCCGGTGTCCGGTGAAGTACTCGAGGTCAATGAAGGCCTCGCTGACGATCCTGAAATCATCAACACCGATCCCTATGGCGACGGCTGGATTGTGCGTGTGCAGCCTGGCGACGAAGGTGTGGACACAATGACCCCGGATGAATACCAGGAATTCCTGGACGCACTTGACGACTGATTGCGCACAGCGTCAGTACATTTACCTGTAATCGCACGACAACGAGCCACCCATGCCATTTATTCCGCACACTGAAGACGAAGTGCAGCAGATGCTGCAGACGATCGGCGTCAATCACATCAATGATTTGTTTGACGAGATTCCCGCCGACCTGCTGATCGACGATCTGCACGGCGTCCCGGATGCGCTGTCGGAGATGGAAATCTCGCGGCTGATGCGCGAACGGGCTGCGCTGGACGGCTCAGCGTTGTGCTTCATCGGTGCCGGCGCGTACGAGCATCACATCCCGAGCGTAGTCTGGGACATTGCCACGCGCGGCGAATTCTACAGTGCCTACACGCCCTACCAGGCGGAAGCGAGCCAGGGCACGCTGCAGGTCATCTACGAATTCCAGTCGATGATTACCGCCCTGACCGGCATGTACATAAGCAATGCATCACTCTATGACGGCGCCTCGGCATTGGCAGAAGCGGCGTTGATGGCCGTGCGCAGCAATCGCAAAACAAAATCACGGCACGTCCTGCTCGCATCCGGCGTGAACCGCAATTACCGGCGCGTGGCCGAAGCGATCGCCGGTTCGCAGGGCCTGACTTTTGGCGAGTTGCCGCTCAATGCGGCCGGTCGGTCCGACCTTGCGGCCCTGCAGTCGCAGGATGAGGTGCCGGTTGCCGTCGTCATTCAGCAGCCGAGTTTTTTCGGCACGCTGGAGGACGTTGACGCCATCACAGACTGGGCGCACGAGAACGGCGCGCTTGTGATCGCCGTCGTCAACCCGACTTCGCTTGCCGTGCTGAAGGCGCCCGGCAGCTGGGGTAACTTTGGTGCCGACATTACCTGTGGCGAAGGCCAGCCACTCGGCGTGCCGATGTCGTCCGGCGGACCGTACTTCGGCTTCATGGCCTGCAATGAAAAACTGACGCGGCAGATGCCGGGCCGCATCGTCGGGCGCACGACGGACCTCGACGGCAACCCGGGTTTCGCTTTGACGTTGCAGGCGCGTGAGCAGCACATTCGCCGCTCGAAGGCGACGTCGAACATCTGCACGAACCAGGGCTTGATGGTCACGGCCGCGACGATTTACCTGTCCCTGCTGGGCGCCGAAGGTCTGAAGCGCGTGGCGCTGCAGTCGCATGCCAATACGCAGGCACTGATAGAGCGGCTGACAGCAATCGACGGTGTGAGCCTGAAGTTCGACAGCCCGTCGTTCCACGAGGCCGTGGTGCAATTGCCACGCCCCGCAGCCGACCTGTTGCCAGTGCTTGCAGAGGCCGGTGTGCTGGGCGGCTACGACCTGTCTGAACTTTATCCAGAGCTTGGCAATGCGTTGCTTGTGTGTGCAACCGAAACCAAGACGGACGCGGACCTTGACACCTATGCCGCCGCGCTTCGTCGCGCGCTGGCGAATTCTTGATGCGAGCAGTTACCCCATGACAAAAATTCTCTACCTGGGCACGAGTTATGAAATTTCCGGTGAATTGCCAACAATCGGCAGTCGTGCCGCCGACATGTCACTCGTTAACACCGACCTGCGTGATATGACGCTCGCGAACTGGACCGGCAAGCGCAAGATCCTGAACATTTTTCCAAGTATCGATACGCCAATCTGTGCGAAGTCGGTTGTCGCTTTTGACAAGCTCTCGGCCGGTCATGACGATCTGGCGATGCTGATGATCTCCTACGATCTGCCGTTCGCGCACCTGCGCTTTCGAGAGCAGCACAAGCTGGAGCGCGTCGTGCAGCTCTCTGCGATTCGCCATGCGGGCTTCGGCGAAAACTACGGCGTGCAGATCATGGAAGGCCCGCTGGCCGGCATGTTTGCACGCGCGATCGTCGTGCTCGATGAAAACGACACTGTCGTGCACCGGCAACTGGTTGAAGATATCTGGAACGAGCCTGACTATGCGGCCGCGCTGGCGGCACTCGGTATCGAGGCTGACATGGACCTCGTCTGCGATTGATTTTTGAACGGAACCCCTGATGACTGAACCGCTAATTTTTGAAAAATCCCGCCATGGTCGGCGCGCTTTTGCGCAGGCCCCGTCGGCATCGCCTGAGTCGCAACTGCCCGCGGCGTTATTGCGGGATGACGTGCCGCTGCTGCCGGAAGTGTCCGAGCTGCAGGTCGTGCGCCACTTCACGCGTTTGTCGCAATTGAATTTTTCGATCGATACGCATTTTTATCCGCTCGGTTCCTGCACGATGAAATACAACCCGCGCGCCTGCAACACGCTCGCGTTGTTGCCAGGGTTTGCCGGTCGTCATCCACTCGGACCGGTGACCCACGGCCAGGGCTTTATGCACTGCATGTACGAGCTGCAGGACATGCTTAAAGCCGTTACCGGCATGCAGGGTGTGTCACTGACACCAATGGCCGGCGCGCAGGGCGAGTTCGCCGGCGTCGCAATGATTCGTGCGTACCACGAATCGCGCGGTGATACGGAGCGCAACGAAATTATTGTGCCTGACGCTGCACACGGCACGAATCCTGCGACCGCGACAATGTGCGGCTGCACGGTTCGCGAGTTGCCGACCGATAAAGACGGCGACGTGGATCTCGACGCGCTGCGTGCTGCGGTCGGGCCGAAAACCGCCGGCATCATGCTGACGAACCCGTCAACGCTGGGCGTTTTCGAGCGCAGGATTGTGGAAGTTGCAAAGATCGTGCACGACGCCGGCGGCCTGCTGTACTACGACGGCGCCAACCTCAATGCCATCCTCGGCAAGGTGCGTCCGGGTGACATGGGTTTCGACGTCATCCACATGAACCTGCACAAAACCTTCTCGACGCCACACGGCGGTGGCGGTCCGGGTTCCGGGGCGGTCGGCGTCGGCAAGCGCCTGCTGCCGTTCATGCCATTGCCTGTCGTGGGTCGTGCCGGCGAGGGCAAGAGTGCTACGTATCACTGGCTGACTGAAAAAGACCTGCCGCAGAGCATCGGCCGCCTGTCCGGTTTCATGGGTAATGCCGGCGTGTTGCTGCGCGCCTACGTGTACATGCGCATGGTGGGACGTGACGGCATGCGGCGCATAGCGGAATTCGCAACGCTCAACGCAAACTACCTGCAGGCGCGGTTGCGGCAGGCGGGTTTTCGCCTCGCGTTTCCGCAGCGCCGCGCCAGCCATGAGTTTATTGTCACATTAAAGGGCGAAGCGAAGACGCTCGACCTGACGGCAATGGACCTTGCCAAGGCCTTGCTGGATCACGGCTTTCACGCACCAACTACCTACTTCCCGCTGCTGGTGCCCGAGTGCCTGCTGATCGAACCGACCGAAACGGAAAGCCGCGAAGCGCTCGATCGTTTCGTTGACGCGATGATTGCGATTGTCGAGGAAGCGAAACTGGAACCGGGTAAACATAAGGGAGCACCGTTCACGATGCCGGTGCGGCGCCTTGATGATGTCAAAGCCGCAAGGCAGCTCGATATCGCTTATCGGCCGGCCTCCTGACCGCGCTGGCGGCGCCGGCCGAATGCGGCATACTCATTTAACTGCGCCGCGCAGGGAACCGCAGGCGTGCAGACCAGTCCAGACCTAAGGCGTCTCTCAAATCGGATTCGTCGTCCACCGTCACTATGGATATTTATGCTGACCAGACTTATTGCCGTACTCGTAGCGCTACCCGTGCTGACCGTCACCGTAAATGCCGAGGAGCCCGAATGGAACGGCACGCTCGAACGCATTTCCTCAGGTGTCGTGTCGATTCGTGTCGACAGCACCCGCGCCTTTGATACCGAATGGAATTCCTCGTCGCAAGCGACAGGCTTTGTCGTTGATGCAGAACGCGGCATCATACTTACAAATCGCCACGTGGTAACGCCAGGACCCGTGGTCGCTGAAGCGGTGTTCCTGAATAACGAAGAAGTGCGCCTGACACCGATCTATCGCGATCCGGTCCACGATTTCGGTTTTTTTCGCTATAACCCCGACGACCTGAAATACATCGAGCCAACCGAGTTGCCGCTGATGCCCGGCGCGGCAAGCATCGGTCGTGAGATTCGCGTGATTGGCAACGACGCGGGGGAACAGCTGTCGATCCTTGCCGGCACTATCGCCCGGCTGGACCGGCGCGCGCCGGAGTACGGGCGCGGTAAATACAACGATTTCAACACCTTCTATTTCCAGGCAGCGTCTGGCACCTCGGGTGGTTCGTCCGGTTCTCCTGTCATTAATATCGACGGCGAAGTGGTTGCGTTGAACGCCGGTGGTGCCAATTCAGCGGCCAGCAGTTTTTTCCTGCCGCTCGATCGCATCAAGCGCGCGCTGCAGCTCGTCCAGCAGGGTCAGCCGATTACGCGCGGCACCTTGCAAACAGAGTTCGTGCGCCAGACTTACGACGAGCTCACGCGGCTTGGTTTGAGAAGTGACACACAAGCGTTAACCCGCAAACAGTTTCCGAAGCAGACCGGCATGCTGACGGTGCACCAGGTCATACCGGGCTCGCCGGCAGACGGCAAGCTGCAACCGGGTGACATCCTGGTCCGCGTCAATGGCGAGCTCATCACTGAATTCGTACCGCTCGCCGCGGTTCTCGATGACTCCGTCGGCAAGACGATTGCCGTTGAACACGAGCGCGGCGGCCGCAGCATCGTTAGCGAAATCGAAGTATCCGACCTGCACGCCATTACGCCGGATGAGTTTCTCGAGTTCGGCGATGCGATCGTCAACAACCTCTCGTATCAGCAGGCGCGTCACTACAATCAGCCGATCGAGGGTGTCTACGTTGCCAGCCCGGGCTACATGCTGGCGCGAGCCGCGGTGCCACGCGGCGCGGTCATCAGCGAAGTGGGCAGTATTGCGACGCGTTCCATCGATGATCTTGAAGCGGTGCTTGCGGACCTCGCCGATGGCGAGCGCACGACGCTGCGTTTTTACACCATCGAAGACCCGCGCAACAGCATCGTGCGCTCGGTTGAAATGGAGCGCGTCTGGTTCCCGGCGCACCGTTGCAAGCGCAATGATTCGACAGGGCTGTGGCCGTGTCGCGACCTGGCGGCGGGTCCGGCACCGTCCCCAGCGGATGGTGGCAGCACACGTTTTGCTCCCGACGATGATCCGCGCGTCGATGCGGTCATGCCGTCGCTCGTGATGGTCAACTTTGACTTGCCGTATACGATTTCCGGTGTCGCCGATCGTCACTATTACGGCAGCGGCCTGATCGTCGATACCAAACTCGGCCTCGTCATGGTCGATCGCAATACCGTGCCGGTTGCGATGGGCGACGTCACGATCACTTTCGCCGGCTCGCTGGAGGTGCCAGGCAAGGTCGAGTTCGTGCACCCGTTGCACAACCTCGCGGTCGTGTCATACGACCCGCAGCTGATCGGCGACACGCCGGTGCGCGCGGCCCGGTTTGACCAGCGCCCGGTCACCTCGGGGGAAAAGGTGTGGGTTATCGGGCTCAAAGGCGATCACCAGGTGGCGCACCAGGAAAGCATCGTCGCGTCCGTTGACCCGTTGGTGCTGCCGCTGTCCCGGACGATGCGGTTTCGCGACAGCAACCTCGAGGCTATCTCACTCGTCACCGGCCCCGGCGAGTTCGATGGCGTGATCGTGAACAAGCGCGGCGACGTGCTGGCGAAATGGTCAAGCTTCGCCTACCAGGCCGGCGGTGAGTCCGGCCAGTTCAACGGCGGCGTCAGCAGTGACCTGCTGGTGGAGCTGCTGGACGTCGTGCGCAACAACAAACCGATTTACTCAATGGAGACCGAGCTTGGCTATGCGCCGCTGTTTGCCGCACGCAAGCTGGGGCTCGATGAAGAGTGGTTGCGCAAACTCGAGCGGCACGATCCAAAAGGGCGGCGCGCACTAAGCGTGCAGCGCGTGGTTGCCGGTTCGCCCGCTGCCGCGGTGCTGCGCAATGGCGACATGATTCTCGCGATTGACGGTGAAGTCGTGACGAGCTTCCGCGAACTCGAACGCGCGGTGCAAAAACCGCGTTTGCAGGCAACGGTCTGGCGTGATGGCGCGGCACGCGATGTCGACATCGAAACCGTCGCGCTCGACGGTATCGGCATTGATCGCGCGCTCTCCTGGGCTGGCGCGCTGTTGCAGGATCCGCACAGAGCGATGGCGGCACAACGCGGTATCGACACGAACGGCGTGTATGTCGCGTTCTTCAGCTACGGGTCGCCGGCCACGCGCTACGGCCTGTGGGCCGGGCGCCGTATCGTCGCAGTCGACGACAGCGAAACACCCGACCTGCAGTCATTTACCGAAGTGGTTGCCAGCAAGCGCGATCAAAAGTCGGTGCGCCTGAAAACGGTAACGTGGAATGGCGCCGTCGAAGTGATTACCCTGAAACCGGACAACAACTATTGGCCGGCCTATGAAATTTTACGCACCCCGGACGGCTGGCAACGCCGCGAAATCAGCTAGGCGGCACGCGCGTGAAGGGTTGGCTGATCATCTGTTGCGCGGTTAACCTGATGCTTGGCTCTGTAGCCGCGGCACAAACGCTTTATAAATTCCCCGACGACGACGGCGTCATGGTGTTCACCGATCGCAAACCCGTCGACCTGAGTGACGTCGAAGTGCGGGAGCTGCCGCTCGGCAAGCCCGGTGAGGTGTCACTCGAATGGTTCCAGGACAACGGTCGGCTCAGCCTGATGGCGCGCAACTCACTGTATGCGCC
>JBATFU010000380.1:0-2845 GCA_049665065.1 Woeseia sp.
TGCGTATGCCGTACCTGAAAAGAGCCGGCAGCAAAGCCGACTAAACAAAGCGTAGCGACCAGTCCGGCGCCAGCAACCAGCTGCTACATCTCGCCGTAAGTCGCCAGCACCACACCGTACATCTGCATCGCATCCCACAAATTCTGCAGGCGAATATTTTCGTTCTCCGCGTGCTGGTTATTGTCGTGGTTCGCGAGTGGCAGGATGATGATCGGCGCATCGAGCCGGCTGCCGAATTCATACAAAGGCAAACTGCCGCCCATCGTTGGCGTCACGATCAGGTCCGGTGCTACACGGCGCATCAGTGTCGTCAGTCGTAGCGCCGCCGGATCGTCGAGCGCGGTACGTAACGCCGGATAACCAAGGTCGTCCCAGTCGAGCAGCGCGACTTTCGGGTGCGCGCGCAGCGTCTCGGCGGTCGGCTCTTCGTACACGATATGGAAGCCCTGCTCGCGCATATGCGCTTCGATCAGTTCACGGACGCGCTCCGGACGTTGCGCGGGCACCAGGCGCAGATCAAGCGACATCGTGGCGCTGGTCAGGACAATATTGCGGCCCTGGTTGCCGACGCCGCCGGCAACGATGCCGCGGGCATTCAGTGCCGGCAACGCAATGAGCTCTTCGAGCCGCGCACCATCGCCCTCCGGCGTGTGCACGGCCAGTTCGTCTTTCAATTGCTCGGTAATGTCCGGCATGGCCGCGATCGCAGCACGTTCCAGCTCGGTCAGCGGCGTCACGTCATCGTAATAACCGTCAATTAGAATACGTCCGGCCGGATCGCGCATGCTGGTCAGCAAGTGAGTGAGTTGCATCACCGGGTTCGGTGCCCAGTTGCCATAGTGGCCCGAATGCAGCGGCCGGAGCGGGCCGAACGTCGTGATGTCCACGACCCGATCGCCGCGCACGCCAAACACGATCTGCGCACGGCGCGACTGGTGCATCGGTCCGTCGCAGAACAGCAGCAGGTCTGATTGCAACAGCTCGAGATTCGCCTCGATGATCCTGGCGACGGTTGGCGAGCCACGCTCTTCCTCACCGTCGAGCAACAGCTTTAGATTGACCGACAGGCCAATGCCGTTTTCTTTCAGCGCATCCAGTGTGTGCATGATCGCCACGATCGGCATCTTATCGTCGCCGGCAGAGCGCGCGTACAGCCGCGCTTCCGGATCGAGCCCGCCTTTTATCTTGTCCAGCGCGAGCGGTTTGCCGCCTTGTTGCAAGGGCTTGTGCAGCAGCGTCGGCGTGAACGGCGGGTACGCCCAGTTTTCGGGGATGACCGGCTGGCCGTCGAAATGTGCGTAGATCAAGACCGTTTCAGTCGCGCCCGGCGCATCGAGTTCCGCGTACACGTACGGTGCGCCACCTTCACGGAGCCGTTTCGTTGTAAAGTCGCGTTTCTTAAGCTCGCCAATAATGTAGTCGGCGTTGCGCTCCATGTCCGGAAGATTCGACGCGACATTTGGCATCGATAGCAGATCAATGAAGTCCTGCAGGATGATTCTTTCGTGCGCGCGTCGGTAGTTACCAATCGCGCTTTTTACCGCGTCAATATCGGTGGCCGCCATTGACTGTGCATTCGCGCCGGGCAGTGCAAGTGCAGTAATAACAGCGCCACAGAAGGCCGCCAGCCGGTTCTTACTAAGTGCGCACATACAATATGTCCCCGAAATCAGCTTGCCGGCAGTTTACCCGGTTCCTGGCGGAGCCTTTGGCAGGCGGCGCCACTGTGCCAGGAGCAGCGTCAATCAATGCTGTCTCAATCAAGCCAGCGCAGCTTTTCTATGGGATACCCTAAATACCATTTCGAGCGCTCCAGGATGGGGCGCGTAACAATTCGCTCAATACCAAGATCCCGCTTTGCGCCGACCGTGTCGCAAATCTTGTTGAGTTCCTGAATATTTCTGGCACAGGTAAACGAAATGTAATCGGCGTCGCCAGCAAGCCGCAGGCAATCCATAAACTCTGGGTATTTCTCGATTTCTGCCTCGAAGGCGCGGCGCCGCTCGAGCGTGTTGTCGCTGAGCGTAAACTCGACATAGGCGAGGATGTGTTCAAAGGTTCGATCGAGGTCGACCTCGCAGTGGAAATTGAAAAAGTAGCCAGCCTCGCGCAGCGCGGTAACACGCTGCGAGCAGGCGGCTGGAGACAGGCCAATTTCCTCGGCTAGCCGCTGGTTCGTGATGTCGGCCTCAAGGTGAATGCGCGCAATGATTTTGCGATTCATGGCGTCGAGTTTCACTTGCGCCTTTTTGTGGGCCATACGCGAGAAACCGGTGTTCACAAAATAGTATTTCGAGTTTAGGCCGATAAGCGAAATTGTTCACGCCTAAAGACCCGAAATTCAAATCCGGATATTGCGTCGATCATCGCATAATGAGAGCCAGTATACGGACTTGCATAGCAAACCGGCTTGCTGGCCGCTTGGGCCAGCATCACTCAGGCACGGGAACCACCAGGGGAATAGCATGAAAATTCTGGCAAAAATCAGCGTCGGCATTACGGCAGCACTGGCACTCGGCAACATCGCCCTGCCGGGTGTGGCCCTGGCACAGCAGTCGGCGGATGGCACGATCGAGGAGATCGTCGTAACCTCGCGGAAACGCGCCGAGAATCTGCAAGAGATACCCGACTCCATTACCGTATTCAACGAAGCAGCGATTGAGCGCGCCGGTATCAGTCGTTTCGGCGATTTTGCGGCACTGACGCCAAACCTGTCGAGTTACGGCAATTTTCGACCCAATCTGGCCAACATCACGATTCGCGGCCTGACTTCAACGCAGCTCGGTGAGCCGCCGATAGCCTTCGTTGTTGATGGCATCACAGTGCCTAACCTTGAGTTTATGAA
>JBATFU010000381.1:0-1578 GCA_049665065.1 Woeseia sp.
GCCTTTACTCGCTTACAAAGAATCGAAGAACGCTTCCTGACGCTTGCGTTCTGCAGCCGATGGCAAACGACCATGACCCGCCCGCATGTTGTCCGTCACATGATGCGGTTTGGTCATGCCCGGAATGGCTGCCGTTACCGCCGGGTGCGACAACGCGTACTTCAACAGGAACTGCGCCCAGGACTCCGCGCCGAAGTCACTTGCCCATTCCGGAAAGTCCGCATTGCCGAGTTTGCCGAAGACGCCGCCGCCGCCGAACGGTCTGTTGACGAGGACCGCCATGCCGCGATCGGCGGCGAGCGGCAGCAGCCGCTGGTCCGAAAGCCGCTGGTCTGCGAGCGAATAGTTTATCTGGATGAAATCCAGATCGTGTAGCTTCATGATCTTTTCCATCTCTGCGTACTGGTTTTCGCGCGAGCTCGTAATGCCGACGTAGCGTATGCGACCTTCCTGCTGCCATTCCTTCATTTCCGGAATCGCGTTCTGCCAGTCGATCAGGTTGTGGCACTGCATCAGGTCGATCTTGTCGTACTGCAGTCGGTCGAACGAACGCTCCATGCGCTCTGCCTGCTCATCGCGTCCTGTTACATCGACTTTGGTCGCCATGAACAGGTCGTCGCGCAATCCGAGACTGGCAATCAAATCGCCCAGCACGTTCTCCGAAGACCGGTACATCGGCGCGGTATCGATCACCGTGCCGCCGAGTTCGTGAAACCTTGCCAGCGCCTCCATAAGAACCGCACGCTGCGCTTTGTCGTCGCCAACGCCGTAGCGATTGGTGCCGACTCCGATGATGGGAATTTTTTCTCCGGAAGACGGAATGGCCTTCCTGAGCAGCTCGCCCTCTGCCAATGCAGGCAGTCGCGCGCTGGCCAGCGCTATGCCCGTTGCCAGGCTGATCTTGGTAAATCCCCGTCTTGAAATGCGCATTTGCTTCTCCCGCGTCATGGATGGCGAAACCTTGCTTCCTGATCAGACACTTTAGCAGCGAAAAGTTTAAGATAGGTGGCTACGGACCGGCCATGGCGGCATGCCTCGATTGCATCATTCGCTGCGCTGTCTATCATGCAGGATCCAGAATTTAATCTAGGAATACGGACACTCTGCCATGCCTGGACTTTACTTCGAAGAATTCTCCGTTGGCCAGACATTCCAGCATGGCATTCGCCGGACGATTACCGAGGCCGACAACGTCTGGTTCAGTGCCCTGACGCACAATCCGCAGCCGCTGCATATCGACGCGGAATTTGCCAAACACACCGAGTATGGTCAGCCCCTCGTCAACAGCTGCCTGACGCTGGCCTTCATGGTGGGCATTTCGGTCAATGACACGACGGTTGGCACGACGGTCGCAAACCTCGGCTGGAACGACGTGCGCTTTCCGAAGCCGTTGTTCCATGGCGATACGATTCACATCGAAACCGAGGTCATTGAACTGCGTGACAGCAAATCAAGACCCGACAACGGCATCGTAATTTTCGAACACCGCGCCTTTAATCAGCACGATGAGCTCGTCGGCGTCTGCAAGCGTTCAGCCCTGATGCACCGTCAGCCCAAATGAGCCGGAGCTTCCTTTTT
>JBATFU010000382.1:0-5851 GCA_049665065.1 Woeseia sp.
GAATCCGGCACGTTCGCGAGGACCGTTGGCTCGAAGAAGTAGCCCTTGCCGGCGAGTTTTTTACCGCCAAGCTTCAGTTCAGCACCCTGCGCCAGGGCGTCTTCAACCAGTTCCGTGAGTGCGCCAACTCTGCGGCCGTTCGCGAGTGGTCCCATCTCGACGTTGGGATTCACGCCGTTGCCGACGACAATCTCCGAAGCGCGTCGCACGAAGATTTTTGTGTAGGCGTCGCAGATACTTTCATGTACAAAAAAGCGAGTGGGTGACGTGCACACCTGTCCCGCGTTACGCATCTTGCGCATTGCACCAGTAATCGCCGCTGCTTCGACATCCGTGTCTTCGCAAACAATGACCGGTGCGTGGCCGCCCAATTCCATCAGGACCTGCGTCATGTGTTGTGCAGCAAGGGTTGTGAGATGCCGGCCTACTTCAGTGGAACCTGTAAACGCGACCAGTCGCACCTGATCGTGCCTGATCAGGTGGTCGGAAATTTCTGCCGGCTCGCCGAATACGAGGTTCAGCACGCCGGGTGGCAGACCGGCGTCGTGTAACGCCCGTGCAATGTGCAATGCGCCGGCGGGGGTTTCTTCGGCCGCCTTCAGGATGATCGAGCAGCCCGACGCAATGGCACCTGCGATCTTGCGGCACGGCTGGCTCATCGGAAAATTCCACGGAGAAAACGCAGCGACGATACCGATCGGCTGGTGATGCACGATGTAGCGAATTCCATGCGCGCTCGGAATGACGCGTCCGTAGGTGCGGGTTGCTTCACCGGCATCCCACTCCAGAAACTCACAGCCACGGATTACTTCGAGGCGCGCCTGCCTGAGCGGCTTGCCATGCTCTGCCGTGATTGCGTTGGCGATTTCTTCCTGCCTTTCACGCATGATCTCGGCGGCTCGGTACAGGACGTTTGCGCGTTCTGCCGGTGCAACCCGGCGCCAGACTTTGAAGCCCCGCTCAGCCGCTTCGAGCGCATCGTCCAGGTCGCTCTTCTCGGCATGGGGCAGGCGCCCGATCTCCTCTTCGGTCGCCGGGTTCAGTACCGGCAGGTCGCGGCGGGTCTTGCGCCATTCGCCGTTGATATAGAGATGTAGGTCTGGATAAGTACTCATCCCGTGCCTCTTGTAGGTTTGCTTCGCGATCAGACTCACACGGGGGTGCCATCCGATCAAGCGAATTCAATGAATAGAGTAATCGCGCAATATGATATCCGAGATAGCAGGATTTGCGCATGACCCTGTCAGCCGCAGTAAGCGCTGTCAGCATTTAAGTGCCGGCCGGTATTGATTTTTCTCACCACCCGACAGCCGCTTTTCGCGCTGCTTCAGACAGTTGATCGTGCGATCAACTAATTCGGGAACTGCGTTCTCGCAACAATGCGCTCGCTAGAAGCGGATGCTCTGCGTGATCTGTTCAATCGTGCTGACGACACTCATTGCCGCAAGCGCAGAACTGCGTGGGTTGGCCGGCAGGGGTTGCCCGCGGACCTCAAAAGAAAAGCGGCCAAAATCCCCGGCTGCATGGATCTCATGGATATTCTCGTCTATGCCCGGATCAGCAATCAGCCTGACCTGTGTGTTGTCGAAACCGATCCCGGCAAGCGCGACCGCTGCTGCGACATTCGCATTCTTCGGGTATTCCATTGCGGCATTGCGTGCTGTGCCGTCGAAATGAACGGCAGCACCTGCATGCAGATTGTCGAGATCCAGTCGCGTTTCAGCCGCTGAGCCCTTCCAGCCCTGCGGCGGCTTTCTGCCAATGTATGTAACGCTCTGCAATACGCCGATCCTCGCGGAACGCAGGCAATCAAGCGCACCTATCGCGCCGCTCGCCAGGTAAAGGTTTGCGGCACCGTCAGCTGCCGCTTGTTCGAGGTCGCTATGGAGTTTTCTGTCAGCCAGTGCGCCGATGGATACCGTGGTCAGATCAAGGCCGCGCCGCAGAATGTCGGGGCCGAAAGATCGCAAGGCACCGTGACCTGCGCAATCGATCATATGGTCAAGGTCGTCAGGCAGGTCCCTGACCGATGCAACGCGCAGCGGACCGTCAGGTGTCGCGTTGCGCTCCTGCAGGCGCCCCGGTCGCAGCAACAGCGCGCGCACGGTGTGGCCACGCTCTTCCAGCCTGTCGCGGACATATGCACCAATCGCCCCGCTGCCGATCATCCCTATGTTCATAAATTCCTCCGAACTGGCTTTGCATTATCGCAGGCACGGAACCGTTGGCTATCATATTCTCCTGACGCCAGTTACCGTCAGCCGGGCACAGTGTGTAAAGTCTGGTTTTGCCCGACTTGCTGCATCAACTACGGGAAGTATCGCCATCAAATACTCGAAGCAGGACGCGAAAGATTATGCCCGCAAGAATATGCGCGGAATCTGGGCGGCCGCGCTGAACCCGTTTAACGATGATTTATCGCTAAACGAAGCAGGCCTGCGCGCCAACATTCGCCACTGGATTGACGATCTCGATATCAAGGGACTGTTCATCGCCGGCAAGCAGGGCGAATATTTTTCGATGAGCCTTGCCGAACGCAAACGCAATTTCGAAATAGCCGTCGAAGAGTGCGGCAACAAGGCCGGCGTAATCGTCTCGGTGTCTGATCAGAATTTCGACACCGTTCTTGAACTTTCCCTGCATGCACAGAAATGCGGTGCCGACTACATCGTGGTGCATGCTCCGGTCTTAAGCTTCATACACGATCGCGGCGAAGTTCTTTATCAATACTACAAGGCGCTTTGCGATCGCCTGGATATCGGCATCGCGATGTGGAGTCATCCGGATTCCGGTTACCTGATGCAGCCGGAAGAATGCGCGCGAATCGCTGATCTGCCAAACATCATTGCCATCAAGTACTCCGTACCGCGCGAGATGTATGTGCGCCTTACTCATATGGTTGGCGACAGGATACTGGTCTCGACCTCTTCAGAAGACGAGTGGCTGGATAACATCGAAGAGCTGGGATGGCAGCTGTACCTGTGTTCGTCGCCGCCGTACCACCTGCAAACAAAGAATGACAAGCGCATGGACGAATACACGCGCCTGGCGTTCGCCGGAAAATTTGCCGAAGCACGTCGGGTTCGCGACAGCCTCAACCCGGTGCGGGATGCGATGGCCCGGTCACGACCGAAAGACAAGCCGCAGGCATTCGGCAAGTACTGGCAGGAGTTGCTGGGACAGGTTGGCGGTCGCGTACGGCCGCCAATGCTCGAGCTGACCGACAGAGAAAAAACAGTCATTCGGAATGCTTTTGAAACCAGTGGCTTAACGCTGTAAGTGACGTAGCCAATCGCAGGTGCAACTTGACTAATCAAGTGAATCAACTGAGTATGGTTCACGGGTCAACCACGCTTCAGACAGCTACTCCAAGCAGTTTTTCGAAGCGCCTTCTACGTCAGCAACGGTATTCCGTCGTGACCGCGCCAATCGGCTCGCAATCGACGCCGATGAAGATGAAGGACTGTTGACCCGACCCAACCTAAGTTCTTCCAGCGCACGACAATCACAGGATATTCGAATGGCATGGCAAGACGGCAACAATGGTAGGTCAGGTTCGCAAGGCCGCCGACCCAATCCTGGCGCTGAGCTGGAGCACTTGTTCGGGCAGGGTCAGGCCGGTCTGAAAAAGTTGTTCGACGGTGGTGGCCCCTTCGGCAGCATTACGATTATCGTGATTGGTGCCCTGTTGTTCGGTGCGTGGACCGCGTACTACACGGTGCCGAGTGATTCGGTTGCGGTGGTGCAGCGCTTTGGCAAGTACCTCAAAGACGTCCAGCCCGGCCTGCATTTCAAATTTCCGCTTGGCATCGATACCGCCACGATCGTGCCGGTCAAGCGACAGCTGAAGCAGGAATTTGGCTTCACGACGCCAGGCGCAACAGACCCCTACCAAAGTCCCGTTGACGGCAAGCGGGAAACCGAGATGGTGACCGGTGATCTGAATGCCGCGCTGGTGGAGTGGGTCGTTCAGTACCGCATTGCTGATCCCGCAAAATTTCTGTTTGCAGTTCGCGAGCCACGCGCGACGCTGCGTTACGTTTCCGAATCGGTTATGCGTGAAGTTGTTGGCGATCGCACCGTTGACGAAGTAATCACGATTGGCCGCCAGGAAATCGAATCCGAAGCCCTCGTAAAAATGCAGGAACTGGCGACAAAGTATGAAATGGGCATCAATATCGACCAGGTACAGCTAAAAAACATCAATCCGCCGCGGCCGGTGCAGGAGTCGTTCAACGAGGTCAACCAGGCGCAGCAGGAAAAGGAAAAACTGATCAACGAGGCCCGCCGCGAGTACAACAAGGTTATTCCGCTGGCAGAGGGCGAGAAGGACCAGCGAATTCGCGAGGCCGATGGCTATCGTCTAAAGCGCATCAATGAAGCAGAAGGTGACGTCGCCCGCTTCAACTCGCTGCTGACCGAGTATTTAAAAGCGCCGGAAGTCACCAAGCGCCGCATTTATGTAGAAACGATGGAGGCCGTCTTGCCCGCAATCCGCTCGAAGATCATCGTCGACGATGAGACGCGCAACATTCTGCCGCTCCTGAATCTCGATGCACAAAACGGTGAACGGCCATGAATAAACTAGCTACCTCGATGATAATCCTGGCTGTAGCGGCGTTTGTGCTGATCAGCTCGATCTACACGGTTAACGAAGTCGAGCAGATCATCATCACCCAGTTCGGCAAACCGGTCGGCGAGCCGGTAACCACAGCCGGACTGAAGTTCAAGACGCCGTTCATCCAGCAGGTGAATTCAATCGATCGCCGCGTGCTCGAATGGGATGGCAATCCCTCGGACATGCCCACCAAGGACAAGCTCTACATCTCGGTCGACCTCTTCGCCCGCTGGCGGATCACCGATCCGCTGCAGTATTTCTTAAGGCTGCGCGACGAACGCAGCGCGCAGTCCCGTCTGGACGACATCCTCGGCAGCGAGACCCGCAATGCGGTGGCCAAGCACGAACTCATCGAGATAATTCGCACGACTAAAGACCGTGTGCCATTGCGCGATGCGCTGCTGACAGAGGCAGAACGCAGCCTCGACATGGGTTCACTGGTACCGATCAAGAAAGGCCGGAAGCTGGTTGAGCAGGAAATTTTTAGCGCGGCTGCTGAGAAGGTGCGGGTCTTCGGTATCGAACTGCTGGACATCCGCTTCAAGCGAATCAACTACAACGAGAGCGTGCGCCCGAAGATCTATGATCGAATGATCAGCGAGCGCCGCCAGATCGCCGAGCGCTTCCTGTCGGAAGGTAACGGCGAGGCGGCCAGGATTCGTGGCAACCGTATTCGTGATCTGAACAAAATTGAATCTGAGGCGTATCGCGAGGTCGAGGAGATTCGCGGCGTCGCCGATGCGAAAGCAACAGAGATCTACGCCAGCGCCTACAACCAGAGCCCGGCCTCCGTCTCTTTCTATGAATTCGTGCGCACCATGCAGTCCTACGACGTCATCATTGCTGAAGGCACGACGCTCGTCCTGTCAACGGACAGCGATCTGTTCAAGTTCATGAAAGGTATGGATCCGAAGTAGGGCGCCACGCCAGAATGCAAAAACCCGCACGCATCCAATCCCCTGTGCGCCACATCTCCAAACGAAAAGGGGCGTCAGAAGAACAGACCTGACGCCCCTTGATCCAGCTCGGCGAAACGCCGAAACGCGCTACGTGCCGCGAATAGAGATCTTGTTTTCGACTCGTTTCACACCGGCAACCGCGCTGGCGATTTCGCCGGCCCGCATCTTTTCCTCAGTTGTTTTGACAAAGCCACCAAGCTGAACAATGCCCTTGAAGGTTTCGACGCTGATCGCCGTGCCGGTCGTGTCCTTGGAAAGCAACAACTGGCTTTTA
>JBATFU010000383.1:0-11547 GCA_049665065.1 Woeseia sp.
ATCATGACCTTCAACGTGGAGAACCTGTTCGACAATACAGACGACCCCGGCAAGGACGATCGCACCTACTTCCCGCTCGCCGCGAAACAGAACGACGAGCATCGCGCCGCCTGCAACCAGATCGAAGTCGATCGCTGGCGCGAGCAGTGCCTGTACTGGGGCTGGAGTGACGAGCTGGTGGAGCGCAAGTTGTCGCTCATTGCGCAGGCAATCCTGCAGGTCAATGACGGGCGCGGCCCGGACATCCTCGCGCTGCAGGAAGTCGAGAATATCGACATCCTGAACCGGCTTCGCACTAACTACCTGCAGGCCGCCGGCTATCGCGAGCCTGTGCTGATCGAAGGCACGGACCTGCGTGGCATCGATGTTGCGTTCCTGACGCGGCTGCCCGTTGTCGGCAACGCGACCTTGCACCCAATGACGTTCAGCGCCGAGTTCGCCGATCGGGCACAGGATACCCGGGGCATTCTGCAGGCAAATTTCAAGCTGCCGGACGGCAGCTTGCTGACCGGCTTCGCCGTGCACTTTCCGGCGCCGTTTCATCCAACGGCAATGCGTGAGGCGGCGTATAAGCGCTTGAACCAGCTACTCGCTGCGCTGCCAGCTGAGCGCCCCGCTTTCGCAGCCGGCGACTTCAATACGACCTTTACCGAGGATCGCGACAAGAACATGCTGGCGCGCTTTGCGCGACCGCACTGGACCGTCACGCACGAACTAGGCTGCGGCGACAACTGCCGCGGTACCTCTTATTACTCGCGCGATGACACCTGGTCGTTTCTCGACATGGTGCTGTGGTCGCCGGCGCGGAGCGGCAGGCCGGCCTGGAACATTCAGGCAGGCTCGGTGCGTATCGCTAACGAGTTCGCGGAGCAGCGCAGGTCCGATGGCACGCCGAAGCGCTTCGATGCGGAAACTGCCAGCGGAGTGTCCGATCACTGGCCGGTGCTGATCAGCATCGCGCCATCCTGGATGTAACCGGTGACGTTTTTGGCGTCGAATCGCAATGACCTGATTGTGCCAGCAGCGATCCGCTGCTTCATATGGCGCTGACCCGGCCGTTGACAGCAGCGATCCACTGCCTGGTTTGGAAAATGGGGACATTCTGCATTTCCACTAAGAAATGGTGAACGTCACCATTTATCTCAACGGAAATGCAGAATGTCCCCGATAACCCTCAAAAAACACGTAGCGAAAAACAAAAAAAGGCGGCCCGAGGGCCGCCTTTCTTGTCTTTCCGTGCAGACTGCCGCTTAGAAGCGGTAACGGATACCGAACTGGATGCGGTATACGGAATCGTCTACGTCGATCTGGTTGACCGGGTCATACGTCGGCGCACTGTTGCCACCACCCGGGTTGAAATTGTCGTACAGGTACTGCGTACCGCCGTTGGTCAGCAGCGCGTCAAGTACCGGCACGCCTTCCTGCACGTCACCCGTATCGATGTAACGCGCCACGTTGTTGCCATCGGAGAACATGTTCAGCACGTTTTCGATGTCGAGGAACACCTGGAACGTGTGGTTGTCACCCCATGGCGCGGGCAGGTCCTGCTGGATACGAATGTCCAGGTCGCTTGCCCAGGGCTGGCGGAAGCCGTTCTTCGGCGCGATGCCGCCGGCGTAGGCGTTCAGGCCCGAACGTTCCAGGAAGTCGAAGAACTCCTGGGTCGTACCATCGTTATCGAGACCCGAGAAGTCAACGAGCGGATCGTTCGGTCCGGTCGGCACGTACAGCAGGTTGCGCTCTTCGTTATCCGAGTCACCGAACACGGTGGTCGGCGTGTTGTTGTCATACACGTAGCTGAACGGACGGCCCGAACGCTTCCGGTAGAACAAGCCAATCGAGGTCGGGTTGTCGTCCAGGAAGTAATGCTCGAAGCGCGCGCGCAGTACGAAGTTCTGCTTGTTCGCCCACAAAGCAGGGCCGAGCTTCACGTCGTTGATAACAGCAGTTGCCACTTCTTCGAACGACGATGTCGCCGTTGAGCTGTTGACCGGGTTGCCCACTTCGGCATCCAGGTAGGCCCAGCCAATGCCCAGATCCAGCGAGGTCTTGTCAGACAGCTCAAAGCTCTTCGAGAACTGGATGGAGACAGAGCTTGTCGAACCTTCAACGCCGTTGGTCATCAGGATGTCCTGATCGTCGCCACCGGCATCGCAGGCACCGCCATCCGGACCGGCGTTGCTAAAGCCCTTGCCGATACCGTTGTAGGTTGCGTTACAGCCGGGGAGCAGCGGATCGACCGCAAAGAACTGCGGGCGACCGTCCGGCAGGATGTTGCCGTTCGGTGTCAGCGTCAGGTCGATCCAGTCCACCGCGTCTTTGTGATCCGTGTAAATGTAGTCGAACTGAATTTCCCAGCCATTAAGGAAGTCGTTATCGAGTTCCGTAACGTGGTTGATGCCGAAGTTCCAGCGATGGTTTGACGGCACCTTGAAGTTCGGATCAACTGCGGCAACCTGGCCGGTGTTGGCATTGGCGCTAGCCGCCGCCGCTGTGCGCAGGCAAGCCGGAAGGCCGGTAAACTGGCCATTGGTGATGACCTGCAAGTCAGCCGGTGTACACGGTGCATCGCCCTCATCCGCGCCGCCGATCGCGCCACCGAAATTCTGGTAGGCGTTCGCGAAGTGCACGGTAGGGTCACCGCCACCGAAGACGCCGTAGCCGACGCGCATCTGCGTCGTGCCCAGTTCATTTTGCGGCAGGTCCCAGGTCAGGCCGATACGCGGCTGCAGCAAATCGAGACCGTCAAACGTCTGCGTATTGGAAAAGCCGTACCGCTGCTGAAACACCGGGTTGACGATCGGATTGCGGTTCGTCGAGTACTCGTCGTAGCGCAAACCGGCAATCAGCGTAAAGGCCTCGTTGATCTGCCATTCGTCCTGAATGTAGACGCTGTCGATCGTGCGCTCGAAACTGGCCGCCGCGTCAGCCGCGATTCCAGTGAAAGAGCCATTGAGCGTAAGGTCGCTGGCGAGGCCGTTTTGCAGATCGGTTACATCCGCGAACGTAATTGTGCCGGTCGCATCGGGTATGAACAGGTTGAAGATGTCGCGCGCTTCCTGCTCGTAACCGACGGTCAGCAGGTGATCATTGATTGCATAATCAGCAGACAGCTTGATCTGATCAATGGTGTATTGCAGATCGTTCGCAGAGCGGAAGAAGCCCGGGCCGCTTGTCAGAATCACGTCACCGCTGCCGTCCTCTACTTCGATACGCGGAATCGGATTGGCGTCCTGTGCTTCGCCGCCGCCTTGCGGACCCTGGATGTCGGTCACGTCAAATTTCGAATAACGCACCTCGGTGGACAGGCGATCGTTCCAGTTCGAATACAGGCGTAAACCAATAGTGTCCTGCTCAATGCCTTCGAATTCGAAGTTGTCACCGAAGGTGAAGCCACCAAAGCCAAGATCGTCAGGATCGAGGTTCAGTTCTTCGAGCTTCGTGTAGGTCAGCTCCGCGCGATGCTGGTCGTTGATATTCCAGTCGAGTCGCACAAACGTGCGCTCACTGGTCTGCGGCAGGGTGCGCACGATGTCGCCGACGTTGCGGTTGTACTGTGAATCAAGGATACCCTTGATCTGGTTCGCCTCGGCAACCGTCAGCCAGTCTTCGTTGGCAAAGCCTGCGCCAATCGGGCCGGAGTTCTGTACACCGCCCTCATCGGTCTCTTCGTAAGCAACGAAGAAAAACAGCTTGTCCTTGATGAGCGGGCCGCTGAAGTTAACGCCCCAGTTGGTGTCTTCGAACGGATCGGTAATGACGGTGTTACCGTTGATTTTCGAGCCGGTCAGGCTGTCGTCGTTATAAAGGTAGAACGCGGAGCCGTGGAACTCGTTCGAGCCCGGCTTCGTGACGACGTTGATGTTGCAGCCCGTGAACTGGCTGTACTGCACGTCAAGCGGCGCGAACTCGACGGACGCCGAAGCGACCGTGTCGAACGGAATCGGAAACGCGAAGCGCGCCGACGTGCCGGTGCCTTCGTTCAAACCGAAACCATCATTGGCGAGGGAACCGTCAATGGTGAACGAGTTGGAACGCGGTGAACCACCTAGGCAGTTGATGCCGTAACCGGCGCCGTTCTCGGAACGACCCAGGTTGACGCGCGGATCGATGCGGATCACGTCGCGAATCTGGCGCGCAATACTCGGCATCGCCTCAATTTCCGCGAGGGTAAACGAGGTGCCGGGACCGACTGCTAGCTGCGCAGTCTCGACCATCGCTGCTGTCACGGTGATCTCTTCCATCGACGCATCCACCGCGCCCAGCGCAATGTTGAATTCTGCCGCCGAGGACAAATCTGCATAGACATCGGTTACGAACTGGTCCTGGTATTGCGCGGACTCAACGCGAATCGTGTACGGGCCGCCGACCGAGACGCCACGGACGCTGAAGCCACCGTTGGCATTCGTCGTCACGGTACGCGTCGTGCCGGTACGCGTGTCGCGTACAACGACCGAAGCACCAGCGACGGGTGAGCCATCAGGCGCCGTCACGTTGCCGCGAATCGTGGAGGTGGTTTCCTGTGCGTTTGATACAACAGGTACCGCCAGGACCAGCATGGCCAGCGCCGTCAGGAGCTTGCCCTGCCATAGCGTTGCGGACCGCAGCTGGCGCAATCGATGTCTGTAATTCATTTTGATTCCCCGAGGTTGATACGAAAGATGCTTATCATCGGCGGTTTTTATGACACTTCTGCGATGCCGTGCCGATGATTTTCTCAGCCGAATAATGGCGCCCTCATGCCATTCCAGGACTGTTGAGCCGACAATCTAGCGCAGCAAAAAAACCTGTGCAATAAAAGGTTTGCGCGTGCTTTCGAGGCTGCGCCTTGCCTTGCGGCCAGTGGCAGCGGGCTGAAGCTAGACCTGTTCTGACAAAGCTCCTACAAGCTGTTGTTTTGCAGTTGAATCAAGCCCGGACTGGCCGTTGGTGCACGGGAAAATTTGCGCCGGAGGTCGCGGAGCCGCGCTGGAACAGGACGGCAGCTGACAGCTCAAGCCTTGAGCAACGAAGCAGACCGTCGCCGACAGTCTGCGCGACCTCGGCGTTGTATTTTCACCACATGGAAAATTCGCATAGCCGCCGGGAACTCCGCAGCCCCAGGCGTCGCGACCGGGCAGCCGAGCCCTCGACCGCCGAATTCAAGCTCGCGAGGGAAGCCTGGCGCTTACCAAGTCACCAGCAATGCTGGCGATCCCGGCCGAGGATAACGATGCGCAGGTTGTCCGGGTCGGTGGCAGCACCAATCTGCTTGCCATTCGCCTGTGCGCTGGCAATGGCATCGACGACCAGGTACTTCAATTCAGAGCCGGGCAGGGATACCTCGGTTGCCGCCTTGAAGTCATAGCCATCGCCGCCCCCGTACAGGTAGTCAGGTGCCACCAGCGTGTATTCGGCGTCCGGATCGATTTCATGCCAGCCGTTCGCAGCTGGCACCTGCAGCGACACGATGCGCTGGCGGTTGGGGCGCGAACGATCAACACAGACGCGAAAGCCTGAGATCTGCGGGAAATAGCCTTTGCTTGCACCGGAGCCGCGATAGCCTGTTTCCATCAGCGCTTTGAAAGCGGCGCCCTTGATTTTCATGTGACGTAAAAATGATGAGAAGCCGAAAGTGCGGCCGACATCTTCGAAACTGATATCGCCAATAATGTAATCGTCAATTCGCAAAGTGCCGCCGTTAACAAACGCGAAATTGGCGGGCTTGCCAAATGCACCGCGCATCTGGTCGGCGATAAAGACGCCCCAGTTGCTCTCCTCGTTGCGTACCGCAGTCTCACGGCCGTCGAGTGGCACGGCCGCTTCGCCAAGCTTGGCTTCCAGGTACGGAATTTTCTCAAGCAGCATGCGCCGCCACTTGTTTTGAATTACGGCGTAGGCCGGATCGATGGCGATTGAATCGTCCACCGCAATGCGGCGCGTGCGCAGGTCAAACTGACCGTCTGCCACGCGATAAATGTCGAGTGCCCAGATCGTGCGGGCGTTCGATGCACCTTTCAGGATGGTGGCGCGGGTGGCGTCGCCAGCCTCAAACTCCGGCTCGTGTTCATGGCCGCCCGCCAGCAACTTAAGTTTGGGGTGAGCGCTGCGCAGGGCCGCTACCTCGCGATCGTTGTCGAGATTCAGGTGCGTCAGGCCGATAATCAGATCAACGTTTTTTGCCTCGATGGCCTGGAGTGCACGCTCGGCGGCAGCGACGTAGTTGCGATCGATCTTCAGGTAGTCCCGTTTGTTGCCACCGTCGTTGGCGTGCACGGTCAGCGACAGGATGCCTAGCCGCAGATCGCCTGCTTCCAGAACAAACGCTTTCTGCAGCATGTCGTCAACATCTGGAGCACCGGTCGACAGCGTAAGATTATCGCCAAGCCATTCGACGTTTGACTGGCGCATCGCGTCGATAATCACGTTCGGTGTGCGGCGGTCAAACTCGTGATTGCCCGGCGTGACGTACATCGGCGCGAGCGCGTCCATGAAATTGAACGCCTCGATCATCTGCTCGCCGTTCCAGAGCTGACTCTCGAGCGACGGGTACAGGAAATCGCCGCCGTGCAACAGGCGCACGTCGCGGCCTTCTTGCTTCAGCTCGCGCAGCAGCGTCACGACGCGCCCGAAGCCGCCGCGCTGACCGTCTTCAACAGCGTCGATGCGGTACGTGTCGTTCAGGTGCAAAAACGTAAGCACGTGCGTATCGGTCGAAACAGGCTGCTGGGCACAGGAGACGACTGCGAGCGCAGCAAATAAACAAAGGTGCTTTTTAATATGCATTGCGGGTTCCGACAGGACGATTGCCCGACAGTTTACTTAAACTGGCAGCGCGACTGGCGAAAAATGCGCACGGTTTGCAATCACGCGTAAGCTGCTGAAACTGGCCACTTTCCGTGCGCCCGTGCTAACCTGAGCGACCTGCATTCGATCGTGTCATGCGCGTGACGCGGCGGGCCGAAGCGATTAAAAACTATGACAAAAACAGCATCCCGACTCCTGGCAAGCCTCGTCGCTCTCACCGCACTTGCTGCCTGCGTGTCAGCACCGGCTCCCGCACCGCAGCCGAATGTGCATGGCGGCGTCATGTGGGTGCTGAATTCAGCCGAGTTCGAGGCCATTTCGATGCAGACCTACAAGGACGCGACCGGCGATCTCGCGGCCAAGGTCAATGACAGATCCTGGAGCGCGTTGCCGGAACAAACAAATGCGGCACACCTGCCGCCCGCGATAATTTTCGATGTCGATGAAACGGTCGTCAGCAATGTCGAGTTTCAGCTGACACTGGTGCCACCGTTTCGCGACGAAGACCTGAACGCCTGGAACGCGGCGAATAAAGCCCGTGCGATTCCTGGCGTTGCCGACTTTGCGAAAGCAGCGCGCGCGCTTGGCGTCGAATTGTTCTTTGTAACGAACCGGCCCTGTATGGCGGACGAAGCCAGCGGCGACCCGTGCCCGCAGCGTGCCGTGACCACGCAAGACATCGTCGAGGCCGGCATTCCGGTTTCAGAAGATCGCGTGATGCTGTCTTTCCAGCAGCCGGGCTGGAACAAGGAAAAGAAGAATCGCCGCGACGTTATTGCCCGCGACTATCGCGTCATCATGCTGATGGGCGACGATCTTGGTGACTTCATTGCCTGCTCGCGCAGCCGTGCCGTAACGCCCTGCGAAACGGGCGCCAGCGTTGCGAGCCGCTCCGCCGCCACATTGAAGTACCGCGACTACTGGGGTAACGGCTGGTACATCCTGCCGAACCCGATGCACGGCTCCTGGACGACCGTTAAGTAAGGAACGTTGCAACGATCCACTATGGGTGGCGCCTGATGACCACCGACATTGCTGACACGAGGTACGTATGGCCAAGCTGAAATGCGGACTGATCCAGATGGCGTTGAAGGGTGACGCCGCCACGATGACGCCGGACGAGATCCGCGACATCATGATCGATGCACACATGCCGTATATCGAGAAAGCCGGCAAGCAGGGCGTGCAGGTGCTGTGCTTCCAGGAAGTTTTTACGCAGCCCTATTTCTGTCCGAGCCAGGACCGCAAGTGGTACGCGGCTGCCGAGAAAATCCCGGACGGCCACACCACTCGCCTTATGCAGGAACAGGCGAAAAAATACAACATGGTCATCGTTGTACCGATCTACGAAGAAGCGATGCCGGGCGTCTACTACAACACCGCCGCTGTTATCGACGCGGACGGCAAGTACCTCGGCAAGTACCGCAAGACGCACATCCCGCAGGTCGATCCCGGCTTTTATGAGAAATTCTTTTTCAAACCCGGCGATCTTGGCTACCCCGTTTTCGAAACAGCCTACGTCAAGCTCGGCGTGTACATCTGTTACGACCGCCACTTCCCGGAAGGCTGGCGCGCGCTCGCATTGAACGGTGCCGAGTACATCGTGAATCCATCGGCTACTGTTGCAGGGCTTAGCAAGTATTTGTGGGAGCTGGAGCAACCGGCGTCTGCCGCGGCGAACGGCGTGTTCATCGGCGCGATCAATCGCATCGGTACCGAAGCGCCGTGGGGCGAACGCATGGGCGAATTCTACGGCTCAAGCTACATCGTCAATCCGCGCGGCGAGATCGAAGCGCAGGCCAGCTACGACCAGGACGAGTTGCTGGTGCACGAGATCGATCTCGACAAGGTGCGCGAAGTGCGCAACACCTGGCAGTTCTTCCGCGACCGGCGGCCTGAAATGTACAAAGACCTGACGGACGTATAGTCAGAAGCGCGGCGGGATAGCACACATGGAATTCGAACTCGAAAAATCCCGCAGCCGCGTGCAGCAAGTCGGTGAGTTTGTCGAACTGATTCCCGGCGAAGATGTACTGACGAGCCCGCGCTACAACGCCGACATAGCACCAACCAAAGCCGAGCAGCGCACCTGGACGAAATGGAACGTCGCTTCGCTGTGGGTCGGCATGGCGATTTGTGTGCCGACCTATACGCTCGGCGGCGTACTGACTGCGTATTTCGGTCTGTCCGTCAGCGAAGCGTTGTGGACGATCCTCATTGCCAATATCGTCGTGCTGATACCGCTCACGCTGAACGCCTACCCCGGCACAAAGTACGGCATCCCGTGCCCCGTTGTGCTGCGCGCTTCGTTCGGCATTATCGGCTCGAATATTCCGGCGCTGATTCGCGCAATCGTGGCCTGCGGCTGGTTTGGCGTACAGACCCTGTTCGGTGGCATCGCGATTCATCTTTTGTTCTCCGCGCTGATTCCCGGCTGGGCGGAACTGGGCGGCACCGGCGAGGTTTACGGCTTCTTTATTTTCTGGGTTGCGAACGTCGGCATCGTGATTCGCGGTGCGGATGCCATCAAGCATCTTGAAGCGCTGGCTGCACCGCTGCTGTTGATTGTTGCTATCGGCCTGATCGTCTGGGCGCTGCCGAAAATTGATCTGCCTGAATTGCTCGCAACACCGGCGACACGCCCGGAGGGCGCACCGCTGATCGGCTATTTCATGGCGGGGCTCACGGCCATGGTCGGCTTCTGGGCAACCTTGTCACTGAACATTCCGGACTTCAGCCGCTTTGCGGATTCGCAAAAAAGCCAGATCGTGGGGCAGATCATCGGCCTGCCGCTGACGATGCTGATCTTTGCAGGACTTGGCGTTTTGCTGACCGCCGCATCGATGCAACTTGTCGGTGAGTCGATCTCCGATCCAATCAACCTGATCGGCAGGATCGACAACACCGTCTGGGTCGTGCTGTCGATGCTGATGATCATTCTTGCGACGATCTCAACGAACACCGCGGCAAACATCGTGTCGCCGACCAACAGCTTCCAGAACATTGCGCCGAAACATATCAGCGAGACGCGTGGTGTACTGATCACGGGCTTCATCGGTATTTTGCTGATGAGCTGGGAACTGCTGCAGAAACTCGACTGGATCGGCACCAACGTCAGCCTGGAGAGCCTGTATTCCAACTGGCTGATCGGCTATTCGAGCCTGCTCGGCCCGATCGCCGGCATCATGATTGTCGATTACTTCCTGATCAGGAAGCAGTCCTATGACCTGATCTCGCTTTACCAGGACGGTGGCACCTACCCGGCGTGGAACAAGGCGGGCTTGATTGCCTTCTTCGTGCCGGTGGTGCTTGCGGTCATCGGCATTAAGGCCGACCAGCTCGGCTGGTTCTATACTTACGGTTGGTTCACCGGCTCCTTTCTCGGTGGTCTGATTTACTACGTTGCCGCGCGCGGCAGCAGGAGTTCGTCATGAGTGTTTTGGTTAAGGGCGGTACGGTCGTGACCGCCGAGCAAACGTATCGCGCCGATGTGCTGTGCGCGGATGGCAAAATCCAGGCGATCGGCACGAAGCTCGATGTACCGTCGGGCACCAGGACTGTCGATGCCGGCGGCCAGTACGTAATGCCGGGCGGTATCGATCCGCACACGCACATGCAGCTGCCGTTCATGGGCACGGTCGCGAGCGAAGACTTTGAGACCGGCACGGCCGCAGGCCTCGCCGGCGGCACGACGATGATCATTGACTTCGTAATTCCCAGCCCGCAGACGCGCATCCTGAGTGCGTACGAGCAGTGGCGCGAGTGGGCGGAGAAGTCCGTCGCCGATTATGCATTTCACGTCGCGATCACCTGGTGGGATGAAACCGTCAGCGACGACATGGAAACGCTCGTCAAGCAGCACGGCATCAACAGCTTCAAGCATTTCATGGCGTACAAGGGCGCGATCATGGCCGACGACGAGGTGCTGGTGAACAGCTTCTCGAAGGCGCTGGAGCTTGGCGCGATCGTGACCGTGCATGCGGAGAACGGTGAGCTCGTTTACCGACTGCAGCAGAAGATTTACGACATGGGCATTCGCGGACCGGAAGGCCATCCGCTGTCACGCCCGCCCGAAGTCGAAGGCGAAGCGGCGAATCGGGCCATTCGAATTGCAGAAGTACTCGGCGTGCCGATTTATCTCGTGCATACGTCCTGCCGTCAGGCGCTCGAATCGATTACGCGCGCCCGCAACGAGGGGCAGCGTGTCTACGGCGAGGTGCTCGCCGGGCATTTGCTGATCGACGATTCGGTCTATCGCAACCCGGACTTCGAGTTTGCCGCAGCGCATGTGATGAGCCCGCCATTCCGCTCGAAGGAACACCAGGACCTGCTGTGGCGCGGGCTGCAGTCCGGCAACCTGCAAACGACCGCAACGGATCACTGCTGCTTCTGTGCGGATCAAAAAGCGGCAGGACGCGACGACTTCCGCAGTATCCCGAACGGCACGGCCGGCATCGAAAACCGCATGGAGGTGCTGTGGACGCACGGCGTCAACACCGGCCGCCTGACGATGAACGAGTTCGTCGCCGTCACGTCGACCAACGCCGCGCAGATCTTCAACATCTACCCGCGCAAGGGTGCGATAGCCGTTGGCGCCGATGCCGACATCGTCGTGTGGGACCCCGAAGCGACCAAGACAATCTCTGCGAAGACGCACCACCAGAATATCGACTTCAATATTTTTGAAGGCATGGAAGTCAAAGGCTGTGCCTCGCACACGCTCAGCCAGGGAAAGGTGGTATGGGCGGACGGTAAACTGAA
>JBATFU010000384.1:0-2704 GCA_049665065.1 Woeseia sp.
GCGTCAGCGTGCCGGCGTAGTTGCCGCTTGGCGCTGCCGCGAGATTGGCTTCGGGAACGACAACGGATACGTTGGCGTTACGCGTGACGCAGCCGAACAGCCAGTTGAGGGTAACGGAAAAACCCGACGCGGTCTGGCCGAGCAGGGTCTGTCCGCCGGTTAGCTGCTGGCGACCAGTGGTGTTCGCCTGATCGTTAAAGAATACGTTGTAGTAGACAAGATCAACACCGTTGCTAAGTGTAAAGGCGTTGACATCAGCTCCGTCACCGTTGCCGTCGGCGCGAATTCGATAGGTGCCGGTGCCGAAAAAGCCGACGCCGTTGCGGCCAATGCAAATGTTCTGATTACCGGCAAGATCGCCCGCACCGCCCCAGGTACCGAGTAGAAAATCGGTCAGGCCGCTGATCCGCGCAGTAAGGTTTGCCGTCAGCGTGATATCGACGCTGCCGGATGAGGTCGCGCCGGAATCGCCCTGGGTTGCCGCTGCCAGCGGTCTGTCAAGCAGGACCGAAGCCAGCAGCATGCACAACAGCAGGCTCGCGGCTGAACTCGAATTAGGCCGGGAAAACCGCATGGACTGTGGCCGACGTCTGAACGCAATTACGCACCGGCAGAGAATTGCTGCCGGTGCGTTTGCGTAACGTCGTTACTCGGGTGCGACGACGAGCGTAAGCGTACCGGCGTACGTCGCGGCAGGTAGTCCCGCCGCATCGGTCGCTGCCACGGTGACCTCAACTGTCGCGTTATTGCCGGTCGTAGCGCAGGTCGACGATACAGGATCAGCCCCCGTCAGACCGCTCAGCAGAGTGCCGGAGGTTACAGCTTGCGCACCAGTGTTTGCGTCGTTGTAACGCACGGAATAATCAACCGTATCGGTGCCGTTTGCCAGCCTGAATTCTCCTAACGGCCCGCTACCCGTTGCAGTCAGCTGATAGTTACCCGTGCCATTGCGGAACACACAGGCAACCGACGTACCGACCGCGTCGACACCTGCAAAAGCACCCAGGTTGATGTCAGCGAGATTGGAGATGCGTACCGCATCACTTACGCCCAGCGTGATATCCAGGGTACCCGTTGAGTTGGGACCGACAGTGCCCTGAGTTGCAGCCAGCGCCACGCCACTGAGTCCGGCGGCAACGCCACCAACTAGCAGGCCGCGGATAGCATTCTTAAGTCCTTTGTTCATCGACGATCTCCGTTGTTTAGATTCATTTCGCTTGCGGGAGGACACTGTCAGGAGCAAATGAACCCGGGCGTATCGTCAACGACACGGTCGCGTTCTGGTAACCCCGCTGTCCTGGCCCGGATATCCCGTGCCGCGGATCGGTGGTTTTGCGTCACCGCCTCACGGCGGTTTTGCCCTTTTCAGAATGAGCCCTTTGAATCGCAATCGATGCAGAACAACGGACTCGAACCAGCCCAACGAGAAAATGTTAACTGGAGGCGACCACAATTGGCGTGAAGCGCCTCTCAAACCGTCAATTTCCTGACAGTTAACATAAGCTGGGCGCTTGATCTAAAGTCTGCAACTGCTCGGCCGATAAAAACACGCAGGTCGCCGTTACATTCCAACGGGCGGCGGCCGCAAAACAAGAGGCAAGCCGGTGCGAGAGCGATTACTGCCAGTTTTAGTTTGCGGAGCGATGCTGATTATTTCGTCGGCGGTCGTCGCCGGTGACGGTGCACCGGGCCCAGCCGATTCGGCTACTGTAAGAATTACCTTCACCGTACCAAAGCGAATCGAAGCAAGCGCGCGAGCCACGACCGATAGTCGCGATACATCGTCTGTGTGTCTGACTTCGCGCAGCTCGTCAGCATTTGCGGTCAGTGCGCTGATCCGGGACGGCATCGACTGGCGGCTTCAACCGCTCGACAACAGACAGACATCACCCGGGGCAGACGTGCAAGGCTGTGACGGTGACCTGTCCCGGCGCTTCAATATCAACGCGAGTTGGTATGACGAAAGCGGCTTAATCACGTTGCTCGTCTCGCCGCTTTAGTCTCTCAATATCTGCTGGACGAAAAAGGCCGGAGACAAGGCCCTGTTCCGCGTTTGGCCTTCTATACTCAAGGCGGCGGCCCCTGCGATTGGCGCCGGGCCACCACATTTGGGGGATTAACTGATGAAAAAGACGATTTGTGCCTTTTTTTTGTTATTGCCATTGAGCGTTTCGGCAGAGCACATGGACGTAATCAGGTTCCAATTGGACGAAGGCTGCACTTTTGCAACATTCATGGAGATTACCGCCGCATTCAATGATTGGGGCAAGGCCTACGGTTATCACGCAAAGGTCGCAATGCCGCTGCAGAGTGATGACCTCGTTTCGCTGTTCTGGCTGGGCACGACGAAAGACGCAGCGACGTACGGTAAAGCGTGGGACGCGTGGCGTGATGCGCTCAGTGACGCCAACTCCACACCCGCCAAGCTGTGGGCGCGATTTGAAGACTGCAGCACCAATCTTGGCCGCTGGGGTTACGACGTTTATTGAGTCGTTGCCGTTAATTGTCCAACCGGAGCCTGGCAGACTCCTGTTGAAGTAATGGACGAGTAACGTTGTTAGCTTTTTTTGCCGGCTTGGTCCCAGTCAGCAATTGAACGCGGCGCCTTGGCGAAGTAAAAAAAAGCCCCTCACTGAGGGGCTTTTTTTGTTGCGCCGAAAAACTTTTCTAACGTCTTCCCTTCTTGCGACGCCCGCTATCGGAA
>JBATFU010000385.1:0-10769 GCA_049665065.1 Woeseia sp.
GACCAGCGTATCTGCGCCAACTACGATGAACGCGTTCTGCGAAATGGACGTCTCGCGGCTCAGATAGGAGCCGTAGGTGATCATCACGGCCATCGCGATACCGATTGAGAAGAACGCCTGGCCTAGCGCAAGCAGCAGTACTTCGCCGGTTACTCGCGAAAAATCGGGCGTCAGCAGAAAACGGGCAGCCGCGCCCATGTCGCCAATAACCCAGGCGTAGCCAACCAGCAAAACAATGCTTATGAACAGGGCGGGCATCAACAAATTAACTGCGCGTTCGATTCCGGCATTGATGCCGCGTGCGTTAATCCACACGGTGCCGATTACGACGACCGTGTGCCAGAAGCCCAGACGCAACGGGCTGGCCAGCAAGCCGTCGAATGCGGCCTGGGAATCTGCAGCATTGATGTTCTCAAAGGCGCCGCGCACTGCCTGCAGGAAATAGTCGATTGTCCAGCCCGCAATGACGCTGTAGGTGATTAACAGCATGAACGCGGCGAGCACTGCCATTGTGCCGACGCTGCCCCAGCGCTCTGAAACTCCGGCATCACGCGCAACGCGGCGAATGCTGCCCGAGGCAGACTTCGCGCCAATGCCGCGTCGGCCAATCGCCCACTCACTCATGACGAGCGGCACGCCGATCGCAATCGCGAAAAAGAGGTACACAAAAATGAAAGCGCTGCCACCGCTCTCACCAACGATGTAGGGAAAGCGCCAGATATTGCCGAGACCGACGGCAAAGCCGACGGAGGCCATAATAAAACTCATGCGCGACGTCCAGTTTTCCTGGCCGCCGGCTGCGACAGGTGCAGTCATGTTGCTTCCCCTTGTCTGTATGGACGTTGGCACACGCGGTGCTCCGTCGTTTTTTGATTATTGACTGGCGACCTGAATAAGATCAGGCCGCAAGAATGTTATCAACTTCGCGTCTCGCCCGGGTAACGACTTCGCTTACTTCGTCGCATTGCCTGGACGACAACGGTTGCAGCGGCAGCCGCACCGGTCCGCCAGGTCGATCACAAGTGCGACAGGCCTGTTTGACCGACTGAATAAAGACGCCGCCATGCTCCAGGCAATGCATCAGGGGCAGCAACGCCCGCATGATTTGCCGACCCTTGGTGAAGTCTCCGCGATGAACACACAGTTCATGGAAGGCGACGGCCTGCGCCGGCATGAAATTGGCAATGACGGAAACCCAGCTCTTGGCACCCCAGGCGAAAAACTCGAGCACCAGATCTTCCGCGCCGGCGCTCAGCTGCAGCTGCGGGAAGTTGCTGACCAGAGAATGGATGCGGGAAAGGTCGCCGCTCGATTCCTTGATGGCAATGACATTTTTGATTTCACAGGCAAGGCGCAGAAACTCGTCGTTCATCGCGACACCGCTGCGCCCTGGATAGTTGTAAAGAATGATCGGCAGTCCGGCAATACGATCGATGCTGCGGCAATGCTCCGCAAGTTCGTTTGGCGCGGGCAGGCTGTAGGGCGGCGCCCCAACCAGCAGGGCATCCGCGCCGGCAGCGCGCGCTGCGTCGGTGACTTCAAAACAGTCGGCTGAACGCAAGTCGTTAACGCCTGCGATAAATACGGCATGCCCGGCTATCCGTTCGGCAGCAAATTCGAACTGCGCCCTGCGCTCAGCCGGCGTCAGCGCATAAAACTCACCGGTCGAGCCACCGACAATAATGCCCTGCACGCCGTTCCGGATCTGGAAATCGAGCACGTCGCCGAACGCCTCAAAATCGATGGACAGATCGGTCCGAAAGGGCGTGATCACGGGGGTGTAAATACCGTCCAGTTGCATTGAATCTTCCAGGATTACCTGCGCCGAAGGGGCGCTGGCGGTCATGGCATTATGCGGCGTGCACGCAACAACAACAATGCGGCGGCCGGCCAAAACCTTGAGAAACAGCACTTAAAACGCTGCGATGCACGGTGTGTCGCGAATGCCACACACGCGGACTGGTCATTTTGCTGAATTTCCGCTAAAAGGCTCAAAGTAGCGCGCTGTTGCACAGCTTTGTGCCGCATGTTGCATTGCAACATCACGCGCTATAAACAAGGTCGACCGCAGGGGGAGGCGGTCTGACTCTCAAATTTGGATGTAGGGGAAATTATGAACACCATCAAGTCCGTCGCGGGAAAATGCTGTCTGTTTGCGGCCGCCACATTTTTTGTGCCGCTTGCCAATGCTCAGGAAACCTTGATTGAAGAAATCCTGGTCACAGCGCAAAAGCGCGAACAGAACATCCAGGATGTTCCGGTAGCCGTTACCGCTTACAGCGGACGCATGCTGGAAGAGTCCGGAATCAAGGACATCACCGAACTCGCGTCCGTCGCGCCGAGCCTTAATGCAAATCAGAGCCAGAACTCGACGACGTCGAGCTTCTCTATTCGCGGTATTGGCACAAGTTCACAGAACTTCGGCCTTGAGTCATCGGTAGGTTTGTACATTGACAACGTTTATCGCGGCCGGCAAAGCGCGATTATCAATAACCTCGTTGACATCGCAGCAGTCGAAGTCCTGCGTGGTCCACAGGGTACGCTGTTCGGCAAGAACACGCCGTCCGGCGCCATCAACATGACGACCGTGCGCGCGGGCCACGACCGGAACGCGTTTGCCGAAGTGACGGCCGGCGAGTACGGCCTGCTGAACCTTGCGGCTGCTACTAACGTCTCGCTGATCGACGATGTTCTGGCGATGCGAGCAACGGTTTACTCTGGCGTGCGCGATGGTTACGTGTCGGATCTCAATCTCGGCAGCGACAAAATCAATGATCGCGATCGCGCCGGCGCCCGCCTGCAGTTCTACTACACGCCGAACGATGATCTCGATATTCGCGTCGTCGCTGACTACGGTCAGATCAACGAGACCTGCTGCGCCGCGCTTACCAGGCAGAACAACTTCAACGCCTTCGGCCGTACCGGCCCCGGCGGCGCCCCGATCTTCGGCTCGGACGCGGTGTTGTTCCAACTGGGAGGCACGGTATTCCAGGGCGAACGTCCAAGTCCTGTGCTGCAGCAGGCGCGCGGTGGCGTAACGCTGCAGGGCGACCGCTTTGAAGACCTGACGACGGCGCTGAATTTCCTGCCGCACTCGTCAAATAATGATTCGGGCGTCTCGGTCGAACTCAACTACGACCTCGAAGGCGTCACGCTGACAGCGATCTCCGGCTACCGCGAATTCGACAGCTTCGATTTGATCGATGCGGATTTCAGCAACGTCGATTTGCTGACCGATACCAACGCAGCCAGCCAGCGGCAGTTCTCGCAAGAGCTGCGCCTGACGGGTGAAGTGGGTGAGCGCGTTACCTACGTCGGCGGCGCCTATTATTTCGAACAGCATCTGCGTAATACGTCGACGCTGGACCTTGGCGTCGGTACCAACCCGTTCCTGACACAGGATCCGGCGCTCGCACCGGCAATCGCTGGCATCAATATGTTCGCAGGCAACGGCCCGTTTCTGGCCACAGCTAATGCATTTCCGGATTCATCATTCGCTACCGACAGCATGACGCAGGATCACTCGAGTTTTGCCTTGTTCGCGCAGGCTGACTTCGAGTTAACCGAGACCTGGCTGCTGACGGCTGGACTGCGTTACACAGATGAGAAAAAGACTCTGGATGGCAGTTTCCTCAACAGCCCGCTCGGCCCGCCGCCTGATTTCGTCGAAATTGGAACAATCTTTGCGCTGATTCAGGCTGGCATGTTCAACCCGTTTGATCCCGCCAACGTGCCTCGGATGTATGCGGCCTTTGCGCCTACTTACGTGCCAGGGTGGGGCTTGTACACGCAGCCGTCGCTGGCACCGCAGGGGCCATTGCAGAGAGAGTTGCTGGATGACCAGCTGACCGGCACGATCAAGCTGAGCTGGTTCGCAACAGACACCACGATGATCTATGCATCGTATGGCACCGGTTACAAGTCAGGCGGCACGAACACCGACCGCATCGCGCCTGCATTTTCGCAAACCTTTGGTCCGGAAAGCGCCACGGCGTACGAGATTGGCATCAAGGCTGATTTCCCGAGCCAGAATATTCGGGTAAATGCCGCCGTACATGACACGACCGTCGAAGATCTGCAGACCAATGCCTTCTCGGGCAATGGCTTCAACCTGCAGAATGCCGGTGAGGCTGATACCTACGGTGCGGAAATTGAGTTCTGGTGGACGCCGTCAGAGACCTTCGACCTGCAAGCCTATTACGTATTGTCGGTCGCCGACTTCGCTAAGTTCCAGAACGGCACCTGCTGGGTTGCTACCCCGTTCCACACAGGCCAGGCTGATCCTGGCAGCAGCGGTCCGGGTCCCTGTGACCGCACCGGTGGACGTGTCCCGAGTAATCCGGAAAACACGTTCTTTATTGCGGCGAACAAGAGTTTCTTCATCGGCAACGAAACGACGCTTTACGTGCGCGGCGAGTACACGTATCGCTCGGACATGATGACCGACGGCAATAACGAGCCCTTGAAGCTCAAGGATGCCACCGACAACGTGAACCTGAAGCTGGGCTTTATCTTTGACAAGATCGACGCCGAGCTCAGCATCTGGGGCCGCAACGTGACCGATGAGTCGGACTATCAGACAATCTTTGACGTACCTGTGCAGGGCGGCAAGCTGATGGCCTATCCGAACGAGCCACGTACCTGGGGTGTTACGTTCCGTAAGAACTTCGAGTAATGGCCGGTCAAGCAATGCGGTAGCAACGCAATCGCTTGCAGCAATATGAAGCGGCGTGCGAATCGATTTCGCACGCCGTTTTTCTTTGTACGGGTCGTCACGCTTCTGGTCCTGGCAGCAAATTTGTCCCCGGCGTGACGGGCGCAAGGCGCTCATTCTCCGGAATGAGCCTGAATACGATTACAGCTCAATTATTCTGATCCCTGCGGATCGAATAGGCAGGACACCACGCATGACGAAGACCGCAAAGACAACCGCAGCGACAGGTCAAGCCGGCGAAGTGCTCGATGTGCTGGTTATCGGTGCAGGCTTCTCCGGTGTCTGCACAGGGATCAAGCTGCTTGAAAACGGTGTAAGCAACTTCCGTATTATCGAGAAATCGCAGGGCATCGGCGGCACCTGGTATGACAATACCTACCCGGGCGCCGCCTGTGATGTACCGTCACACCTCTACTGCTTTTCCTTCGAACCCAATCCCGGCTGGACGCGGGTTTACTCGCTGCAGCCGGAAATTCAGAAGTACGTTGAGCACTGTGTCGACAAGTATGGCCTGCGACCGTTTATCGAGCACGGTGTCAAGCTCGAAGAGCTTCGCTTTGATGACGAGTCGGGCGTGTGGCGGGCAAGCTATCAGGATGGCCGCCAGCAACTGGCGCGTCATGTCATTAGCGGTGCTGGCGGGCTGCATGAACCGTCCTACCCCGATATTCCGGGCCGCGAGTCTTTCGGCGGACCTTCGATGCACACGGCGCGCTGGGATCATGATGTAGATCTGGCAGGCAAACGGGTGGCGGTGATTGGCACTGCAGCAAGCGCCATCCAGGCCATTCCGGAAATTGCCAGGGTTGCCGGGAAGCTGTTTGTGTTTCAACGCACGCCCAACTACATCGCGCCGCGCATGGATCGTGCATACACGGACAAGGAGAAAGCACGCTTTGCCAAATGGCCCCGGTTCGCGAGGCTGTATCGCTGGTTCATCTTCATGCGCATGGAGCTGCTGCTCTTCCCACTGACGCGCAAGGACTCGCGGCTGGGCCGCGCAGGCGGCAAACGCCTGAAGCAACGCATGCGCAATGAGGTAAGAAATCCTGCGCTGCACAAGGCACTCGAGCCGGACTATACGCTTGGCTGTAAACGCATCCTCACTTCAGATGATTTCTACAGAACGCTGAACCGTGACAATGTTCAGATCATTACCGCTGGCATCGAACGCATTGAACCGCACCGCATCGTAACCGCTGACCAGGCGATTGATGTTGACGTGATCGTATTTGCAACCGGCTTCGACATAGATGCGCACACGCGGTCGATTCGTGTCTATGGGCAACAAGGCCGCAGCTTGCAGGAAGAATGGCTAAACGGGCCGGAGGCCTATCAGGGCGCCTGCGTCAGCGGGTTTCCAAACTATTACTTGGTCACCGGTCCGAACACCGGTGTTGGCACGACGTCCGTCGTTTACATGATCGAGCAGCAAGTCGACTTCATCATGAAGCTGATAAAGCTCGCGAACCATGAGAAAGTCGTTTCTGTCCGGCAGGACGCGCAACAGGAATACAATGCCCGGATCCATGCCGACTTGAAGAACTCGGTCTGGGCCAGTGGCTGCAAAAGCTGGTACCTGCGGCCGGACGGCAAAATTGCGACCCTGTATCCTTACAATGCCCGCAGCTTTGCAGCGCAAAGCCGTCGGGTTAACTTGTCCCATTTTGATCTTTTACCAATACCGAGTGACGAAGCGACTGAGTCGATGACCAGCGCAGCGCTTCCCGCATCGGCCGCAAGCCATAGTTGAGAAAACGATATGTCGCAAGAAAAGCCACTGAAAATAGCATCTGAATCACACGGTCCTGCCGACGCACCCGCAATCTTGCTGGTCCATGGTCTCGGCGTGCCTCTGTCAGGGTGGCCGCCCGCGCTGGTCGACAGCTTTCTCAAAAGCGGTTTTCGCGTTGTGCTGTTCGACAACCGCGATATCGGCCGGTCAGAGCTTCTGACTCACCTGCCTGACCGCAGTGTGCCTGTGGAATTTTTACGCAGCAGGTTCGGTTTGAAAATTCGTGCGCCCTACCTGCTGAGCGACATGATGCAAGACGCAGTCGCTGTGCTCGATGACCTGAAAATCGACAGTGCGCACGTTGTTGGCGTATCAATGGGCGGCATGATTTCGCAGCTCATGGCAATTCACGCGGCAGAGCGTGTTCGCAGCCTGACGTCCATTATGTCGACGACCGGCCGGCGCGGTCTGCCGGGGCCAAGCCGTGAAATTCGCAATCACCTGATCAAGCGGCCGCGTAATCCAACGCCGGAACAACAAATGGAGTACGGCGTAAGAACCTGGCAGCTCATTGGCAGCCCGGCTTATAAAAAGTCGCGTGCCGAAACGGAAGCCTTTCTGCGTCGCCTGTATGACCGTGGCATAACCGGCGACGGCGTAACGCGCCAGACGCTTGCCATCATGGCCTCACCGGATCGTGTTGCTGCCCTGGGCGGCATCTCGACGCCGTCACTCGTGCTGCACGGTGACAAGGACCGGCTGGTACCACTGGCCTGCGGCGAAGACACCGCGAGGGTAATCAGGAATGCGAACATGCACGTGTACCGCGGCATGGGACACGACCTGCCTGACGAATTGCTTGGCGACATGGCCAAAAGAATCATCAAGCATGCGGAGCAGGCAGAGAGTACCCGTAAAGATTCCCGCGCTGCGTGATGTCCGGTCAGTAACCGTCCATGAAGGATTTCACCAACAAGGTTGCGATCGTAACCGGCGCAGCGTCCGGTATCGGCCGCGCATTGGCGGCGGAGCTGGCGGGACGTGGCTGTCGCCTCGTGCTGGCAGATCTCGATCGCGCAGGCCTGGATGCGCTCGCAACGCAACTTGCCGCCGGCGGCACCGAGTACATCGTGGCCGAACTTGACGTCAGCGACAGGGCGGCGGTTGAAATGCTGGCGCGCGATGTCGAAGCACGATTCGGCACCGCAAATCTGTTGTTCAACAACGCCGGAGTGACGTTGATCGACAGCGTCGACACGATGAACTACGAAGATGCCGAATGGCTCATGGGTATCAATTTCTGGGGCGTCGTTTACTGCAGCAAGGCATTCCTGCCGCTGATGCTGGCGTCCGGTGACGCCCATATCGTCAATATGTCGAGCCTTTTCGGATTGTGTGCCGCGCCACTCCAGGCTGCCTACAGCGCTTCGAAGTTTGCCGTTCGCGGTTTTTCCGATTCCATGAAAATTGAGCTGGATGGCACCGGCGTCGAAGTGAGTTGCGTGCATCCGGGTGGTGTCAAAACGTCGATCACGCGAAATTCGCGCTTCGGTGCATTTGCAGCCGGACTGTCCAGAGACGAGCTGAATCGTGAATTCGACAAACGTGCAAAAACAACGCCCGCGTCGGCTGCAGCACAAATCCTGAAGGGTGTTGCGAAAAACAGGCGCAGGATAATCGTGGGCAACGACGCACGCATTGCGGACTGGATTGCGCGCCTGTTTCCAACGCGCTACGACAGACTGCTCAGGTTCAAGCGCGGACTCAATCGCGGCGCAATCCGCGCGGGGAGCGGCAATGGATAACAAGAACTGGCTCTTGTACGGGGCTAATGGCTACAGCGGGGAGCGTGCGGTGCGCGCTGCCCGGAAGCTCGGCCGTCACCCCGTGCTTGCTGGCCGCAATGAAGTCGAGATAAGCAGGCTGGCAAACGAGCTGGACCTGCCTTACCGGGTGTTTGCGCTGGACAACATTACAGCCATTCGGGAGCAGCTCTGGGATATTGCCGTTGTCGTGCATGCGGCCGGACCTTTCAGTAAGACGTCAGAACCGATGATCCAGGCCTGCGTAGCAAGCGGGGTTCACTACGTGGATATCACCGGGGAAGTTAGTGTATTCGAGCGCGCGCAGCAGTTTGACCGGGAGGCGCGCAAAGCCGGCGTCGTCGTCTGTCCCGGTGTGGGCTTCGATGTCATTCCCACGGACTGCATCGCGGCAGTGTTGCACGAGCAGCTGGCCGATGCGCACACGCTGGCGCTCGGTTTTCACGGTAACCTGCGGCCCAGCCGCGGCACGGCAAAGACCGCGCTTGAAGGCGTGGCAAAAGGTATTTTCGTACGTCGGCAGGGCGAGCTGCAAAGCGTGCCGCGCGATTATCAGCTGCGCCAGATTGATTTTGGCAACGGCCGGCGGCGCTCCGCGGTTATTCCCTGGGGCGATATTTCGACCGCGTTCTGGACGACGAAAATTCCCAATATCAGTGTTTACATCCCCGACAATCGCAGTTTGCTGTCGATGAAACTGTTTGGCTTGCAGAAATTCCTGCTGTCGTTGCCGCCTGTCAATAAGCTTCTGATCAAGAAGATTAACGATGGCGCACGCGGCCCGGCCGTGAAGGATGGCCGCAGTGAGGGCGGCATGTACGTCTGGGGAGAAGTCAGGAACGCCGCGGGTCGCGTCATCGAAGCCCGGCTGCAAACGGCAAACGGTTATGACGTCACAGTTGAAGGCATGCTGCGTGCCGCGACGCACTTGCAGAATTACGGCGGTCGCGGCGGGTACTTCACGCCTTCGCAGTTATTCGGCAATCGCATCATCGAACAGTTCGAAGGCAGCAGCGCGATCGAAATTTCAGAAAGCCAGGCTTAATTGTTGCGCACCCGCTTCAGTCAGCTCAAGATGAACAGCGAAGCAAAATGGGAACCAGCACTATGAGTACGCAAGCACCGGTGCCTGCTGTCAAAGGCGCTCAGGCCATTCGCACCAGTACGCAATACATCGACAGCCTGCGCAATCGCAAGCTGACCGTGTACCTGTTTGGTGAACTGGTCGATGAGCCCGTGGATCATCCGATGATCCGGCCGTCGGTCAATGCCGTTGCCCGCACCTACGATCTTGCAAACGAGAACCCGGATCTTGCAACGGCGCTGTCACCTTTTACCGGTGAGCGCGTCAACCGGTTTCTGCACATCGCGCAGTCGACCGACGACGTTGTGATGCAGAACAAGATGCAACGGCGCCTCGGGCAACTGACCGGCACCTGCTTCCAGCGCTGCGTCGGTATGGATGCTCTGAACTCGCTGTTTTCCGTCACCTTCGAGATTGACGAAAAGCACGGCACTAAGTATCACCAGCGCTTCCGCGAGTTTGTCGCGATGGCGCAGCGCGAAGGCGCGGTAATCGGTGGCGCGATGACCGATGTTAAGGGCGACCGCAGCCTTGCACCGCACCAGCAGGCCGACCCGGACCTGTACGTGCGAGTAACGCGCCGCACGGACGAGGGCGTGTACCTCACTGGCGCAAAGGCGCACCAGACCGGCTGCCTGAATTCGCACTGGCTGATCGTCATGCCGACCCTGCGCCTGGGCGAAAAAGACAGGGACTACGCAATTGTCGGTGCGATGCCCGTCGACACGCCGGGCATTACCTACATCTACGGCCGCCAGTCCTGCGACACGCGGGCAATGGAAGAGGGCGATCTTGACGTCGGCAATGCCGAGTATGCCGGTCAGGAAGCGATGGTGATTCTCGACAACGTCTTCATTCCGAATGAGCGCCTGTTCATGAACGGTGAGCACGAGTTCGCCGCGATGCTGGTCGAGCGTTTTACCTGCTATCACCGCCGCAGCTACGTGTGCAAATCGGGAGTTGGCGATGTGCCGATCG
Source organism: Woeseia sp. (assembly GCA_049665065.1). GTDB lineage: Bacteria > Pseudomonadota > Gammaproteobacteria > Steroidobacterales > Woeseiaceae > Woeseia. The sequence continues at coordinate 10,335 of JBATFU010000385.1, forward strand.
GCGCAGCGGCGGCGGTCGCTGAGTACAACGGCGTCGAGAATGCCTCACACATCAAGGACAAGCTCGTCGAGATGACGCATCGCAACGAGACGATCTACGCCACCGGCATTGCGTCTAGCTACCAGTCGCATGCGACGCGCTCCGGCGCCTACATTTGCGATGACATGCTGGCCAACGTCTGCAAACATCACGTCACGAAGATTCCGTACGAACTGGGTCGGCTGGCGCAGGACCTTGCCGGTGGCCTCGTGGTGACGCTGCCATCGCAGCAGGATATGGAACATCCCGTCATCGGCAAGCTGCTCGACAAGTACCTGAAGGGCAAGGCGGATATTCCAACCGGGAATCGGGTACGCATCCTGCGCCTGATCGAAAACATGACGCTTGGCCGCAATGCCGTGGGCTACCTGACTGAGTCGATGCACGGTGCAGGCT
>JBATFU010000386.1:0-3288 GCA_049665065.1 Woeseia sp.
GCGTATTCTTGCGGTCGGCTGCGATACGCGGCCGGGCTGGTCGCCTCAGGCATTGGAGTCAGCAAGTGGCCTTTACCGATAAACTCAAAGCGCTTTTCAGCCGCAGTTCGCGTACACCGCGGCGGCCTGAAAAATGGCCGTTCATTCCCGGCCGCTACTACGTAGTCGATGACACGGCGCCGGTAATCGTCGTCATGCCAGACAACGACGGGCTCGCGGACACGCTCGCATCTCTCTCAGTGCAGGGCCTGTGCATGGTCAGTTCAATTTGTCGCAGCGTATCAGACGTGGAAAAGCTGACGCGCAACGTCGAAGCGAATCTTGCCGTGCACTGCATCATCTTGGCGGGTGGCGAAAAGGAAAAGGAATATCCCGCGGTCGAAGCGCTGCGCACGCTCTTCGACGACGATGATGGTATTTCTGACAAGGCGCGCCAGATTGCTCACGGTGTGCGCGGCAAGTTAAAGGCGTTTGATTTCGCCGCGCTGCAAAAGCGCGTGAGCGTTATCGATATGCTCGATTGTGTCGAAGTCGACAAAATCATGGCTGGCGTCATCAAGCACGGCAGTGAGGGTCAGCGGCCGGACGCCGGCTTCGTTGTGCAAGGTCATGACACAACGCTCGGCGTACAGCGAGTGATTGCGCCGACGCGTATCTCGCACGAATACCAGCACGATAAGGCCGGCAAGTTCATCATTGGCACCGACAGGAAATTCATCGTTGTCGAACACTACAACTCCAAGGGTGAACTGCTGCGATTGATTCAAGGTGCTACTGCACGCGACCTCTGCATCATCCTGATCCGCAACGGCTGGGTCAGCCGGCTTGATCACGCCGCGTACCTCGGTCGTGAACTCGCGCTCGCGGAGATTGCCCTTGGCAAGGGCGTGCCCTACGAGCGCAGTCCGGAGCCCATCACGGAAGCAACCGCGACGCCTGCGGACGCTGACTAGTGGCCGCAACCGACGCTGACGACTTACGCCTGAGGTCCAAGTTCGGTACGTTCGGCGGCGTGTTTACGCCGAACGTCCTGACGATCCTCGGCGTCATCATGTTCCTGCGCTTTGGCCAGATCACCGGCCAGGCGGGCGTCATGCACGCCATCCTGATTCTTGCCTGCGCCAAGGCAATTACCAGCCTGACAAGTTTTTCACTCGCTGCGATTGCGACCAACACGCGCGTCAAGGGCGGCGGCGCCTACTACCTGATCAGTCGCAGCCTCGGCGTCGAGTTCGGCGGCGGCATTGCGTTTGTTTTCTACCTCGCGCAGAGCGTATCGGTCGCCATGTACGTGATCGGTTTTGCGGAGGCCTTCGTCGCCGCGTATCCGGAGCTCGCGACGAATCAGCGCATCGTCGCGTCGATGGCCAACGCTGCGGTCTTTATCACCGTGCTGGTGGGTGCCGGCTGGGCGCTGCGAATCCAATACCTGATCCTGCTGATACTCGCCGCCGCGCTGGTGTCGTTCGCGGTGGGCGCCGGCTCGCTTTTCTCGTTCGAGCGCCTGGCAGATAACTTCACGCCGGCTTACACGAACGGCGCGAGCGCGCTGACGATGTTTGCGCTGTTCTTCCCGGCCGCGACCGGCATCATGGCGGGCGCCAACATGTCGGGCGATTTGCGTGACCCGGCGAAATCATTGCCGCTGGGTACCTTTGCTGCGATCGGCGTCACCGCGCTGGTTTACCTCGGCCTGATTTTGCTGCTCGCCGGCGGCGTCGACCGGATGGAGCTGGTCTCCAACAGCCTGGTCATGAATGACATCGCCATCTGGCCCGCGCTCATTATCGCCGGAGTATTCGCGGCTACGCTCTCGTCAGCACTGGGCAGCATGCTAGGCGCACCGCGCATCCTGCAGGCATTCGCACGGGACCGGGTTTTCAAGTCCCTGCTGCCGCTTGGCCGCGGCAGTGGCGCCGGTGACGAACCGAGACGCGCCACTATTTTAACGGCGGTAGTTAGCCAGGCCGCCATTCTGCTTGGCGACCTGAACGCCATCGCGCCGATCATCACGATGTTCTTCATGGTGACCTACGGCACGCTGAATCTTGCCTGCTTCTACGAGTACTACTCCGGCAACCCGAGTTTTCGACCGCGCTTCAAACACAGCAATCGCTGGCTGGCACTGGCCGGCACGATCGGCTGCCTGATCGCGATGCTGTTGATGGATCCGGTATGGGCAATCATTTCGCTGGTCGCGATGGCCGGTCTCTACTGGTCCATCCTGCGCATCGGCATTGAGGCACGCTGGGGTGACGTGCACAGCGGCATGGCGTTTGAACGCGCACGACTTGCGTTGCTCAAGCTTGAGAAAGAACCCGTGCACGCGAAAAACTGGCGGCCGATGATTCTCGCGCTCGGTGCAGCCAGTACCGGTCGGCGCCGCATTCTCGAATTCGGCCAATGGCTGACGGCAGGTCGGGGCGTCTTGTCATTAGGCCAGGTGGTGTCGGCGGGATCGGAAGATCGTATCGAGCGCGGCGAAAAAATCGAACGCGTGATCCGCCAGACCATTAGCGAAGAAGGCATCGAGGCGTTCCCCGCCGTGGTTGTGGACGACGAGCTGCTCGACGGATTGAAGTCACTGTTGCTGTGCCACGGCATCGGCGGTGTGCGGCCAAACACCGTGTTGCTGGGCTGGAGTAACGACACAGCCGAAGTTGAACGCTTCTCCAATATTCTGCGACTCAGCGAGCGTCTGCAGCGCAATATCGTTGTCATCAAATCCGAAGTGGAAACGGAGGAATGGGAAGCACCGCCCGGGGAAATTCACATCTGGTGGCACGGCCGCAGGAACGGACCCCTGATGTTGCTGCTCGCGCATCTTCTGACACAGAACGACGAGTTTCGCCGTCGCAAGACTCGCCTGATTCACGTAATTCCTGAAGAGGCAGGACGCGAACAGGCACAGGCGCATCTCAAAGAAATGGCAGAGCGCGCCCGCATGGTGTTCGAACCGATGATTGTGGTGTCGGAAAACGAACGCGAGGCGATGCTCAACGTGTCGAAAAATGCCGCGGTTATTTTCATGGGCTTTCATGCCCCGGCCAAGGGCGAACACATTCCGTTCTTCCAGGAGATCGAGGTGCTGACCGAGGGGCTGCCCGAAGTCGTCCTGGTGAGCAGTGCGCAGGGCGTCGATCTGGAAGCCTGAGCAGGCACTCGCAGTGCGTTCTATCCTTGCGTCGCACCCGAACCCGCAGCGATGAACGTATCTGCCTGCGTTGTATTTTTATTTACTGCCGGTGACTCGCTCTACTGTTCAATACCAAAAGCAAGTTAAAACAA
>JBATFU010000387.1:0-2643 GCA_049665065.1 Woeseia sp.
TCGTGACATGCTCGTGTCGCCACTCGGTATGAAACGCGCGCTCATCAAAAAAATACGTCGCGAAATCAAGTACCACAGCGCGGCACAGAACGGTCTCATTCAACTGAAGACCAACGCGCTCGAGGACCCGGACATTACGCGCGAACTGTACAAGGCCACCCGCGCCGGAGTGCGCGTTGACCTGATCGTGCGCGACTCGTGCAGACTTCGGCCCGGCCTGCCCGGCGTGTCAGAATCCGCGCGCGTTATCAGCATTCTCGGCCGCTTTCTCGAACATTCCCGTATCTATTATTTTCACAACGACGGCGATGACGAGTACTACATCGGTTCTGCTGACCTGATGAGTCGAAACCTGGAAAGCCGGGTCGAAGCGCTGGTGCCGATCAAGGATGCAGAGTTGCAGAAGGAACTGCGCGAAATTCTGGACCTGCAGGTAAACGACAAAGTCGGCGCCTGGGAAATGGACAGCGAAGGCGAATACCATCGCACAACGCCGCAAGAGGGTGCGGTTCATTCACAGGTGGCGCAGATTGAGCTGAACGCTACGCGTGCCACCTCCCCAGCCGCGGACTGATCCCTCCGGCCGTGTTGTTATTCGCGCGGGATCATCCTGCGAAATGCCGCCGCCATACGGCGTTGACACGACGCCGCTTCGCGAGTTTTGCGGCGATGCGCTCAACCTTCGGCAACTCCCGCTTTCTGAATTCCTCGGGACGTGTCCAGCGGCTCAATACACTCACGTAAATGTCGAGCGCTGAAAATCCGCCGGGCAGGAACCAGGGATCGCCGCCAATTGCCCGTTCAGCGATCAGGAAGCGCCGCTGCCACATCGCTTCCATGTGCGCCGTCAGCACCTTGCGACGGGCTGCCGGCGTGTCCTCGCCTTCGGGCTGGAAGCGCTCCGGATAGTCCACAATCTCGATAAGCGGGTAGAGCTCGGCTGCCATGAAAATCAGCCAGCGATAGGCCAGCGCCCGCTGTTCCGGAGCAGTGGGCAGGAGTTCGCTGTCCCGGTGCCGGTCATCGAGCGCCAGCAGGATCGCGGCAGACTCCGTCAACGTTTCACCGTCCGGCGTGATCAGGCACGGCAGCTTGCGTTGCGGGTTGATGGCCGCGTATTTCCGGGCTTTTTGCGCATTCTCCTTAAGCGGCACTTCCCGGAGCTGGACGTCAGCCCGGATCTCCGCGAGCGCCATCTCGACAATTGCCGAGCCCGAGCCGATATCACCGTATAACTGGTACACCCTGACCCTCCCGCTCCGGGACTTTCCCGTTCGCCCTATGATAGCTGAGCTTTGCCGCACTCCTGCAGGCCGGAAATAGTTGCAGGAATTTGCCGAAAATGGATGACAAGCACCGGAAAAAGCGTATCCTCGGCGCTCGCAGAGGGGCCCCGGGCAACCGAGGCCTGTCGCGAATGAACGACATCGTGACGCTAAATCAGGTGTTTTATTGAAGATAGCCGCGCTTTAGGAAATAATGCGCGAGCATTTTCACTCCACAGAGGAAGTTTGGATGATGATTAAAAACGCAATCAAAGTGGGCGCAGCCGTGCTGGTCCTCGGTCTGGCCTCTGGTTGTGCCAGCACTGATGGCATTGACGCAGTACGGGCAACGGCAGAAGCCGCAGCTCGTGACGCAGCCGCTGCCAAATCGGCCGCAGAAGCCGCACGTGCAGCAGCTGACAGTGCCGCTCGTTCAGCAGCTAGCGCACAAAGCACAGCAGATCGTGCACTGTCTGCATCGAATGCAGCTCAGTCTTGCTGTGACGCTAACCGGGATCGGCTGGAGCGTATGTTCCAGAAGTCGATGTCCAAATAAAGCAGGCTTTACCGCTTTATTCGAACGCCGCGCTTGTCGCGGCGTTTTTTATGCTGCGTCCAATCGCGCGCGGAATGCCGTTCGGTGCAATGAGCTGGCGCTCGGCAAATTCCCAGTCGATCGCACCCTGTCGGTCCTGCGTCGCCGCAATAAACTGCGCGGTTAATTCCGTCAGCCCGTTCTGATGCAACGCTTCAGCACCCTCAGCGATTTCACCCTGCTCGTTTAACTGCGCATCAACAGCCGCCGCATTCGCGGTCAAAACGTCTGCGACATCGGCGAGTGTGACATCGTCAGGCGGCGCCGAACTCAAGGTGCGATGTACCTCGAGCACCAGAACTTCTCCATCCCAGCCTACTTTCAGCGGCTCATTGATAATTCGCACGGGAGTTTCAACACTGAGTTGCTCGAACAGGTACTCAATGTCTTCAGGAAACATGCGAATACAGCCGTGCGTAACCCGCATGCCGACGCCTGCAGGTCGATTCGTGCCGTGAATCAGGTAACCAGGCAGACTCAGACGCATCGCGAAATTGCCCAGCGGGTTATCGGGCCCGGGTGGCACAATGCGCGGCAGTGGCCGCCCGTCTGCTTCGTGCTCCGCACGCACCGACTCCGGCGGATACCAGGCCGGGTTTCGTGCTTTCGCGACAACCCGCGTCAAGCCGAGCGGCGTCTCCCAGTCCATGCGGCCAATGCTGATCGGGAACGTCATCACGATCGCCCGTTCGCCCGGCTTCGGCTTCGGGTAATAATACATACGGTACTCGGCGAGATTGAGCACAACACCTGTTCTCGGGCCGGCCGGCAGCACGTAACGGG
>JBATFU010000388.1:0-4526 GCA_049665065.1 Woeseia sp.
TGTTGAAACGTTGCCGAAGACCTTGACGGGGAAGATCAGGCGAATCGAGTTGCGGCAGGCGGAGAGTCAGGCGCTGGCTGCGGAGCGTTAAAAAGCGATTGTGATATCGTGCAGCTCCCCTCGAGAAAAGGCTGCACGGTGACCTTGAAACGCACTGCCTGGTATGGGATGACCTTCCTCGCGCTCGCCGTATCGTCCTACGCAATAGCCATCCTTGCCCTGCCTTCGATTCGCAACGAATTTCTGATCGCGTTGTTCGCTAAATCTGCGCTGGCAGCCCACGCCCATTTACTCGGCGGCGCGGTCGCCCTGGCCATCGGGCCGTTCCAGTTGTCCAGCCGTTTTCGAAGTCGACATTTGTCGCTGCACCGCATGCTCGGCAGAGTTTACGTAGGTGCAGTGCTGGTCGGTGGGCTGGGAAGCCTGTCCCTGGCGGTGTCGGCGAGTGGCGGCTTAGCGGGCAAGGTTGGTTTCGGCATGATGGCGACCGTTTGGTTGATCTGTACAACGATGGCGTTTGTCAGCATCCGCAGTCGCCGGGTAGCTGATCACCAGGTCTGGATGATCAGAAGTTATGCGGCGACACTTTCTGCTGTGACACTGCGAATCTACCTGCCCATCTCGATCATGGCCGGCTACGAGTTTGCGGTTGTCTACCCGGTTATTGCTTGGCTTTCCTGGGTGCCTAACCTGCTTATTGCTGACTGGTTTTTTGTTCGGCGGGTCACCGCCTGATTGGGTGTTGTGTTGTAGAGAAGACGGCAGGCTAACTCGTTGTGTATCAGCAACGCGAAATATCGCTGACGCAAAAGAAAAAACAATCAGCAACGAAACCCGACTGGACGCCGCCTACAGGGCTATTACCCAGATGCGCATGGCAGCGTAATGGGCGCATGGCTATCGAACGAGCAAGAGCAAACCCGGGCACCATCAGACGATGATTCAATCGCTAGTGTATTCAGTGGAACTGAATTTGGACCAAGGGTTTTGACTTGGCTGAAAGAAGCCACGGTTTGACCCCCAGTTATTTTCTCCCACAAAAAAACCCGGTCAAACCGGGTTTTTTTGTGATCGTGAATTACCGAACGGCGAAGTAGCTACCGACCGTGTCGCGAGTCACTGTCGTCATCGGAGTCACTATCTGAATCGCTGTCGCTGTCCGAGTCGCTGTCATGGTCATTCCTGCGCTTCTTACCGGTTTTCTCCGTGCGCGGACGAATGCGCCCATCCATGTCGGGGATCGCGAACAGCGGGTCGAAACGGCAGGGGCCCGGAAACACCCCGCCAGACGCTATTGCCTGGCAGGTGCCCTGGATGGATGCGGCGCTCGGTTGCGGCGCGCCGGCAACCCAGCCGCGCATGGATTCCCAGCCGGCGACCACTTCGGCAGGCGTATGACCACAGTGGGTCGGTACTGATTCGACAGCGACCGCGACACTGAACTTCGAAGCTGGCGCTACGGCGGCGTATTCGCTTTCATTCTCAACGATGACCAGGCCGTCTTTGTCGGTGTGCAATGCAACGTGTTTGACACGGCCTACTTTGCCCTTCGGCGTGTAGTTTTTTGACAGCCGTTTCCCGGCCGACTTGTTGCCGTTCTCGCGCGCGATGGCATGATTAATGCCGTGATCGCCATAATCGACGCCGATATTGTTGATGCCGATTTTGCCATCCAGCTTCTCCGGATCATGGACCAGATCAGCCATTGCAAAAGTGGCGTAGCCCATCGTCGTCAACAAAAAGTTCTCAGGAAGCTGGGTGACGTCCAGGATTTTTGCGAGATTGGCGGCCTGCTCAGGAGTCCTGAATGCGGCAGGCGCCAGAATCCCGGTGCACTGATTAACCGCCACGGCTACGTCAGTTGAAGTCAACAGTGAGTCAGCGGGAAGGCCTTCCGCACCGCCGGGTATGGCTGCACCCGGGACGTTTTCGCACACGGCATCGTAAATGAGCCGCAGGTCCAGCGCGCCATCCCAGACGCGACTACCGGCGTTGGCACCGCAAAAAGTAAACGCGCCTGCAACCTTCCCGAGTCGCGCTTTCTCCACGGCGTTCACGGTCACAATTCCGCCAAGCGAGGCACCGGTGACCAGCACATTCTTTGGCTTGCCGAAATTTGCCTTGAATGCCCCGACGAGGTTTTTCAAGTCTTTGTTGGTATCAAACAATGCCCAGCCACGTTGCCGATAGCTCGAGGCGGCGACGGCGTAACCCTCCGAAAGCTGGAGCTCTACCAGCGGCCCCAGATCGGAAACCGGTCCTATTGGGCCAAGGCTGAAGCCGTGATTCCAGATAACGAGGTCACCGTTCCAGTCATCTGGCACGACTATCGAAAAGAATGCCCCGCCATCACTCTCGCCGGACAGTACGGTGTTAGCTTGAGCGCTTGCCGAATACAGGGCGCCCGCCAGGGACAAACATAGTACGAGGAATTTACTGCTATTCATTGCGATCCCCTGTGAATAAAGTGACAACCCGGGCAGCTCAAAGAGCCTCAGTCGCCGGTTTGCTCTCCTGGTTGGTACGAGCTTTGTGAGCTCGTTTTCTTATTGACCGGATCGAGCCTACAAGAATAAAAAGCGAAAACAAGCCGCCCGGACAATATTGAGTTGACATAATCTGTAAGCTTACGATCGGCCACGGGCTTTGTCTTTCTTATCAGGACCCTATATGCGGCAAGGCTAAGGCAGGCTGCTTCCCTCCAGCCGCCACGCGCCCTGTTCGTTTCTGACGAAGGCTCGATCACCCGCCAGACTCCGCGCCTTCAGCCTGGCTTCGTCCGCCCGCTGGAACTGCAGCATGGTTTCGTAAGCGGTCAGCAAATCCAACCATACCTGCGGGTTGTCGGGCTGCAATTCGCTGGCGCGCTGCAGAAGAGGTAATGCCTTGTCATGCGCGGCCATCACCGTAAGGCGCCGGCCGTAATTCGAGTGCGGTTCAGGATCATTGGGATCGGCGGCGATCGCGTTTTCAAACAACTCGAGCGCGCCGCGAATATCACCAGAGTTCCAGGCATTCAGCGCGCGCTGGTTGAGCAGGTTTGCGGCGCCGGTTGGTGGCGGAAAGGTGGGCGCCTCGCTGCCTTCGGAGGCATCCTCCTGTAGTATTTCCTTCCTGTAAGTCCAGCTGGTCGTCGTGCCATCCTCGTTACGAATGTCCTGAACGACGGTGGCGTCCATTGGCACCGCAAGGGGCTCATCGTAGACGCGCGACTCGCCGCGAAAGTAATACCAATACGTCGCGATCACCGCTGCAACCAGCGCAAATATGGCGAGCGCTCGCCTGGAGTTATTCATCATCTGGTGCCTCTGCATACACGGTTCGCGATGGGATCTGCCTGCGCCCGCTCAGCAATCCGCACAATCGGCTGGGCTACTGGGAGACATGGCGTTCCTGAAACGCTCGATCTTAGGGACGATATATGACGGAGCCAATTGTGACCTATTACAGGCGCATCGACGAAAAGAAACAGTGTCACATAGCCTACGATGACGATGATATCGGGAACAAATTCGCTGGCCTGCTATCGACGGCCTGTCAACGGGCTCTATAGCTCAGCCAGTTTATGATATGTGAGCGTCTTCCAGCAGCAGCGCGACGTCAGCGGCACCGCAAACGAATATTGCGCCGAGCACCAAGGCAAAGAGATCTATGATGGATCAATCCTCGACCAGTCGCAGCTCCCAGCCGAGCCACCACAGCTGCAACATGTACCTGACGCGCGTGATGCGTTCCTGAGCTGTGCCGGATCAGCAACAAAACTCCGGAGCCGGCACAAGAAAGCGCCTTCAGCATCTCGCCTGGCTGCTGGACAGTTCGATACGACTGCCGGGTGGCTTTCGCATTGGTGTCGACGGAATTATTGGTCTTTTTCCTGGCATAGGTGACGCGGTTTCCGCATTCCTCTCATCGTACATAGTCATCGCGGCGGTGCGCCTGAACGTTCCCGGCATCGTGCTGCTGCGCATGTTTTTCAATCTTGCGCTGGAACTCACGGTTGGCATTATCCCGATCTTTGGTGATCTGTTTGATTTCGCCTTTAAAGCCAATGAACGGAACGTCCGGCTTATCGATTCGCACCTTGAGGCGCCGGCCCGCACTCGCAGTCAAACCCGGCGCGTTTTTATTCTCGTCGTAGTGGTGCTGGTCGGCCTGCTCATACTCACCATGGTCGCGTCCATTGCTCTGCTGCAGTTGCTTTGGACCCGCCTCACTATGTGAGCGGTGATTCGATCTCGGTAATCCAGCGTGCCTTGCCGCCGTTTACTGCGTCATTCGCCTGGCGGGCGGCTAACTGGAGTTCCTTATGCTTTGCAAGGATCGACGAGGACACGGTTTGGAAATTCCGGAAAGGCGCCGGCCGATGTGGAGCGCAGTCCATGGCATTCCGGGGCAGCGCCCGGCCGGGCGGTTACATGCCGTGACTTAAGCTTCGTAGAAGACGTTGATATTGGCGGCCAAAATGTACTCGGACCCCAATAGCATTACACTTTTCGTATCGACAACCACCGCGCACGTCGCCGATC
>JBATFU010000389.1:0-6582 GCA_049665065.1 Woeseia sp.
CCGGAGCATTGTAGATATCGACATCGTCGTGCTCAAAATCGTCCCGCAGGCCGCTGAAGGCATTCTTCTCCTCGATCTCCGGCACTGCTTCCTCGTCATCGAATATCTCGTCAAATTCATCGTCTTCAGCGGCGGCTGCGCGCTCCGGCAATACCGCGGGTGCCAGCGAGCGGCGACGGTCCTCGTTAATCGCTTCTTGCAGATCCGCAACGTTGTCGAGCGCCTGCATCGGCGCTTCGAGCGCCTCATCGATAGTTGACTGCTGCGCGAAGGCGCTGGCGCAGGCGAATACAGCGCTTAGCAGTAGCAGGGATTTATGCATGTCGAACTCCGGAAGCCTGCGAGGCAATCACTAGTTTACGGCCTGCGCCTGCCAACACTGTGCCGTAACGCACACTTACAAGAGCAGGCGAATGATGAAGTAGTGATCGATCAGCAGCGCGGCGAACAGCAGCATCAGGTAGTTGATGGAGAAGCGAAATACCTGCATCGGCAGCTCGAGGCCGTCGTCGAAGCGCAGCCGTAACGCGTAATACAGGAACATCCCGCCAAGCGTCAGCGCTGCGACGAGGTAGATCAATCCGCTCATTCCGGAGAGATAAGGCAGGATCGTGATCAGCACCAGCAGGATCGTGTACAGCAGAATGTACAGGCGCGTGAAGGTGTTGCCGTGCGTCACAGGCAGCATCGGAATGTCGGCTTTCTGGTAGTCGTCCTTGCGGGCGATTGCGAGCGCCCAGAAATGCGGTGGCGTCCAGATAAAAATAATAAGAAACAGCAACAGGGCGTCGCTGTGAATCTCGCCCGTTACGGCCGTCCAGCCGAGCACCGGTGGCGCGGCGCCCGCTGCGCCGCCGATGACGATGTTCTGCGGCGTCGCACGTTTGAGAAACACCGTGTAGACGATCGCATAACCGATCAGCGATGCGAACGTGAGTATCGCAGTCAGCGGATTGACCAGCAGAGTCAGCATGGTCATTGACGCAAGACAGAGCATGCCGGCAAACAGGAAGGCCTGTCGTTCCGACATCTTGCCCTGCGGCATCGGTCGCGCGCGGGTCCGCGCCATCTTTTCGTCAATGCGCGTATCGAGAACGTGATTGATAACGGCAGCCGAAGACGCGGCGAGTCCGATGCCCAGTGTGCCGAAAATCAGTGCCATGCTGCCCGGCCAGCCGGGCACTGCGAGAAACATGCCCACGACCGCCGTGAACACGATCAGCGTGACCACGCGCGGCTTGGTCAGCTCGTAGTAGTCGCGCCAGTGCGCTGTGTGTTGCAGGGTGCCCATGTTATCCGTTGCCGCTCATCATCAGCCAATCCGCGAGAGCTTCAGCAAATGCTCCACATCATCGACCAGTGCGCGCGGTGAGATATCCGCAGGGAAATACATGATGAGGTTCCCCAGTGGATCGACGAGGTAAAAGCCCTCAGCATTCGTGTTGCGTGGATGTACATCGTTAAATAACTGGCGTGCCGCCGGATCGAAGACCGCGATCAGGCCGGCATGCTCCTGTTCCAGAAACAGCCTATCCGGCGCTTCCGGGCCGTGTAGCAGGACACGCACCACGCGACTCATGTCGTTGCCGAGCATCAGCCGCGATTGACGCAACTTGTACAAGGCATCCTTGCAGTCCTGCCCGCAGCTGCCGCTTGTCAGGTAAACCAGCACCCAGCGATTCCCGGCATCGCGCAGGAACGATGCGTCACCGAGTTCATCCGGCACGTTCAGGATTGGCGTAAGCAGGATACCGTTGTTGGTTCTGCCGACAGGTCGCACGCCGCTATCGGAATAATACATCCAGCTGGCGGCAATCATCGGCACGACAAAAATCAAGGCGATGAGAATAAGCTGTAGTCGGCTACCACGCCGGTTCGGGTCACTGCTGTTCATTGCGTTTTTGTTTTCTGAGTTGCCAGACAAGAATTATCAGAACGGTCAGGGCCAGGGCCGACCATTGGAAGGCGTAGCCGTAATGCATCATCGGGCCTTTTTGCTCGGGTTGCCAGTCTCGCAGGAAACCGTCAGGGGCTTCCGGCGACAGCAACAACACCGGAGGCTCGATCGCGTAGCCGGTGGCCGCCGCCACATCCTCGAGTCGCGGGTAGACCGCGATGCGCGGCCATTCTTCCGCACCCGCGAATGCCGGGCCCGAGCGCAACGCGACGCGCGGCAGTCGGCCAACACGCGCGACAAACCTGCGTCGCCCGTCATCAACAGCAATGACCGGCAGCGCATCGCCATACGCCTCTTTCGAGACCCAGCCACGATTCACGAGCAGTACGCGACCATCGGGTTCTGCCGCGAACGCGGTGATGACGTTGTATCCCACACGGCCATTATTGATGATGTTATCAATCAGTACCTGCCGTTCCGGCAGGAAATGGCCCGTCACCTCGACCGGCTGAAACAGCGCAGGATTGGCGATTTCTGCCAGTGGCTGCGATTCGGCGCTGTCCGTGAACAGCAAGGCAAGCGCCACTTTTTCGGCGGCACGGTCGAGCTGCCAGTTCGCCAGCGAGACGAACAGCGCGATAAGGCCAATACCGCCGAGCGGCGGCAGCCAGTTGGTTACAATTTGTTTAAAGTCGGTTTTCGGCATCACGCTATAATCGACCGCCCGCCAGTAACGGTAAGCTCATGAAAATTTTTGTCATCGTTATGCTCGTCGCGATCGTCGCGAGCCTCGGATCCGCGCTGTTCTTTTTCAGCAGGGACGACCAGGGTTCGCCGCGCATGCTGAACGCACTGAAGGTGCGGGTCGCCCTGTCGGTGATCCTGATCGTGACGCTGGTTGTTGCGTACGTCACCGGCTGGATCCCGCCAATAGATGCCGAATGAGAAGCGGCGCCCCTGGCGCCGCGTCTTTGGTTACATCCAGTACACGAAGACGTACAAACCAATCCAGACGACGTCTACAAAGTGCCAGTACCAGGCAACCGCCTCGAAGCCGAAGTGATGCTTTGGCGTGAAGTGCCCTTTCATGGTTCGCACCCAGATGATCGTCAGCATGATCGCGCCGATCGTGACGTGCATGCCGTGGAATCCGGTCAGCATGAAGAACGTCGAACCATAGATACCCGAGGTTAATTTCAGGTTCAGTTCCTGGTAGGCGTGGATGTACTCCTCGCCCTGCAGGAAGACGAAGATAAAGCCAAGCAGAAAAGTGCTTGCCAGGAAAATATTCAGCAGCTTGCGCTGATTGTGCTGCAGCGCGTGATGCGCGATTGTCAGCGTGACACTTGAACTCAGCAGCAGCGCGGTGTTGACGAGCGGCAGGCCGAACGGGCCCATCTTCTCAAACTTGCCGCCGATGTCCGCGGGACCGTTGGTGGGCCAGGTGTTCTCGAAGCCGGTCCACAATACGAAGTTCGTGAAGAAGTTGTTGCTGCTGCCACCGAGCCATGGCACCGACATATTGCGGGCGTAGAACAGGGCACCAAAGAACGCAGCGAAGAACATGACTTCGGAAAAAATGAACCAGAACATGCCCATGCGGAACGACATGTCGACCTGGCCGTTGTACACGCCGCCCTGGCTCTCGGCGATAACGGTGCCGAACCAGCCGGTCAGCATGAAAACCATAACCCCGAAGCCGCCCAGCATCACCCAGAAGCCGGCGTCGGCGCCGTTCAACCAGCTGGAAACACCGACCATGAGGAATAACAGCCCGATTGAACCGACGATCGGCCAATGACTGCCGTGCGGGACGTAATAACGATTTTCAGCGTGTGAAGACATGAGTGTTTCCGAAGCTTAACGGTTGGAATGAGTTGAGTGTTCCGCCTGCTCGCTGCTATCAGAAAGCCGGGCAGTATCGAAAAATGTGTAAGACAGTGTAATCGTATCAACGTACTCAGGAAGGTCCGAGTCCACGATGAAGCGTACTGCCAGCTCGCGCTCTTCGTTCGCGGCAAATTCCTGCGACGTGAAGCAGAAACAATCGAGCTTCTTGAAATGCCCGCCTGCCTGGCTTGGCGCGACACTTGGAACTGCCTGTGCGGTCATCTGACGGCCGGTCAGGTTGCGGGCAATATAAGTGGCTTCGTACAGGCCGCCGGGGTGAACGGTCATGCTCCGCACGGTGGGCGCGAATTCGAACGGTGCGTATTCGTTAACCGTGGCCATAAATTCCAGGCGAATTTCGCGGCTCTGGTCAGCATTCTCCGCCATCACTACTGCGGTCTCGTTGGTGCGACCGCCGAAGCCCGTAATCTCGCAGAACACGTCGTAGAGTGGCACGAGCGCAAAGCCGAACGCGAACATACCGAACGCGAGGCCAACGAGGCGTAACGTCAGTGAGCGGTTGTCATTCGGCTTCGGTTCGTTATTTGTCATGTCAGTTGTACAGGGCAGAGATCAGCGCAGCGCGTTGATGCCAATAAACGCAACAAAAAACAGCAGCGCAACGAAGCCGAGCATGAGCGCATTGTTACGAATGCGCCGTTTTAGCTCCGGGTTTTTGTCCTGCGTATTCATCAATCGAAGGAATCGTGCTTCGTTACGTGCGGCGGCTCGTCAAACGTGTGGTAAGGCGCCGGCGATGGCACGGTCCATTCGAGGCCCTTCGGATCGTCCCACACAGCGGCGGTTGCTTTCACACCGTCGCCCCGCGCGCATTTGATGATCAGGTATGCGAACAACAGCTGCGAGACGCCGAAGCCGATAGCGCCGATGCTGGCGACTGAGTTGAAATCAGCAAACTGCGTCGGGTAATCAGGAATACGACGCGGCATACCGGCCAGCCCGAGGAAGTGCATCGGGAAGAAGGTAACGTTGACGAAAATCGTCGACAGCCAGAAATGCCACTGCCCCAGCTTTTCGTCATACATGACGCCGGTCCATTTCGGCAGCCAGTAGTAAACGGCGGCCATGATGCCGAAGATTGCGCCCGGCACCAGCACGTAGTGGAAATGCGCGACGACAAAATAGGAGTCGTGGTACTGAATGTCCGCTGGCACGATCGCGAGCATCAGGCCCGAGAAACCGCCGATCGTGAACAGGAACAGGAACGCGAGCGAGAACAGCATGGGTGTCTCGAAGGTCATCGAGCCTTTCCACATGGTGGCCGCCCAGTTGAAAACTTTCACACCGGTCGGCACCGCAATCAGCATGGTTGCGAACATGAAGAACAGCTGGCCGGTCAGCGGCATGCCCACCGTGAACATGTGGTGCGCCCAGACAATAAACGACAGGAACGCAATTGAAGACGCGGCGTAGACCATGGAGTCATGACCGAACAAAGGCTTCCGTGCAAAGGTCGGAATAATCTCCGACACGATGCCGAATGCCGGCAGGATCATGATGTAAACCTCGGGGTGCCCGAAGAACCAGAAGATGTGCTGGAACATGACGGGATCACCGCCACCGGCAGCACGGAAGAAACTCGTGCCAAAGAACTGGTCTGTCAGCAGCATCGTGACAGCGCCGGCAAGCACCGGCATAACGGCGATCAGGAGATACGCCGTGATCAGCCAGGTCCAGACAAACATGGGCATCTTCAACAGCGTCATTTCTTCAGTGCGCATGTTGATGATCGTAACGATTACGTTGATCGCGCCCATGATCGATGACAGGCCCATCAGGTGAACCGAGAAAATCAGGAACGGAAATGCATCGCCGGTCTGCAGCACCAGCGGTGGGTACATTGTCCAGCCACCGGCAGGCGCACCGCCGGCCATGAACAGTGTCGACAGCAAAATGCCGAACGCTACCGGCAGAATCCAGAACGACCAGTTATTCATGCGCGGCAGCGCCATGTCCGGCGCGCCGATCATCAACGGGATCATCCAGTTCGCGAGGCCGACGAAGGCCGGCATCACCGCACCGAAGATCATGATGAGCGCGTGCATCGTCGTCATCTGGTTGAAAAACTCCGGATGCACGAACTGCAGGCCCGGCTGGAACAGCTCGGAACGAATCACCAGCGCCATCGAGCCGCCGACAAAAAACATGACCAGGCTGAACAGCAGGTACAGTGTGCCAATGTCTTTGTGATTGGTGGTGAACAGCCAGCGCGACAGGCCCTTGGCAGGGCCATGATCGTCATGGTGGTCGTGACTTGCGGCTACATCGGTCGCGGCAGTACTCATCTCTTCCTATCTCCAGCGGCGCGTCACGTAAGGTACGCGCCGTTAATTCAAATTCTTTAGTTGGCCGTGGCTACGGCAGTGCGCTCAGCCTGTTGGGCGGCAAGCCAGGTGGCGTAATCTTCAGGCTCCAGAACTTCGACAACGACCGGCATGAAGCCATGGTCCTTGCCGCACAGTTCCGCACAACGCCCGCGGTAGGTGCCCGCCTCTTCGGCGCGAAACCAGACTTCGTTGATGAAGCCCGGAATTGCATCGCGCTTGATGGCCAGGTCCGGAACCCACCACGCGTGCAGAACATCATTCGACGTCAGCAGTACGCGCACTTTCGCGCCTTTGGGTACGACCAGTGGCCGGTCAACCTCAGACAGGTAATTGTCGACACCGAACGGATCGATGCCGGAATCGAGCATGCGCGCTTCGTTACTGCTGCGCGCCAGGTTGGAATAGAAATCGATGCCTTCATCCTGGTAGCGGTAATGCCACTTCCAC
>JBATFU010000390.1:0-2282 GCA_049665065.1 Woeseia sp.
CGCAGTAAAAGCTCGGCATCTTCGTATCCCTTCTGCACTGCCCAGTTTCGTTCCGCAAAACGCAGCGCAGAAGTCGGCTCCTGCATCACATCGAGCTCGAACAGTGCGCGCTCGCGCCAGTGCAGCGAGTCCTCGGCCGTGTAGGCAGGATCCGTAAAGCGCTGCAGAAGCGCTGTGCGCCAGGCAGCAAGCTGCGGGTGTTGCAATGCCGTGCCTGCAATCGCCCGACGCAGCAGGACGGCATCCGCTTCCGGCATGTCTTCAAGCGCGCGCAGCGCGGCGTCGTATTGCTTTGCCTCGAGCAGGGTATCGACACGACCCAGGCGCAGCGCCAATGGGGGTTGTGGCGTTGCCGCCAGAGCGCCTGCCCAGCTGTCGAGAGCAATATCGGTGGCGCCGTTCGCAGTCGCAGCCTCGGCGTGGATCGCGTGCGCGAACGCAAGTGCTTCATCGTCCAGCTGGTTGGAGAAATCCGAAATGACCTGCGCAGCGGTAGTTTGCGCTTTCGCAGTTTCACCCAGCGCAAGCTGGACATCAGCAGCGCACAGTCGTGCAAGTGGGTCATGGCCAGACAGCGACAGCGCAAGGCAGCGACCACGCGCTGCGGACACGTTGCCCGAGCGACGCCAGGCGTCGGCGGCCAGCAGCAGCGCCTCGGCATTGCCGGGATGCACGGCTATCAGCCGATCCATGTCTTTGGCAGCGTCGGCAAAGCGATGTTCGGTTTGTGTTAGGCGGCCGCGTAGCAGCCAGATGTCTAAAGGCGGTGCAGCGACGTCCTGCCAGTTTTGCAGGGCGCCTGCGGCATAGCCAAGCAGGCGGGGGTCGCCTGAAAGCGCGTAGCTTTTCAAGGCCGTCATTGCGTAAAGTGCGGCGCGCGGGGCATCGGACGGGTTGTCCGAAAGTTCGCGCCGCAGTGCATAGAGCGACGTCTCGTCACTGGCGCTGGCCGCAAAGGTGAACACAATGTCGTCATTACTTGCGGGTTGCCAGCGGGTACCGCCAGCGACGCCGGAGCTGTCCTGCGGAGCGCAGGCAGCCAGCATCAGAATAAGAAAAACGCCGGCGATGACCGCCGGCGTTTCACGTCTTGCTGACCTAGTTGTTGCGTAGCAGGTCATCGAATGCGCGCGGATTTTCAGCATTGTCGAAGTTGAAATCGACATCGTTAACTTCCACGGGATCCGTGTTGTCCGCCGTGTTGGCAAACTGGTCTTTCACGAACAGCGTGTAGGACTGCGGTGGGACAGGCGGTGCCGGCGGTGTCGGCGGTGTTTCAAACACCGGAATGCTGTCGGCATTGTTGCTGCCGCAGGCTGCCAGCCCAAACGTGCCTAACGCCAGTAAGACCGAAACTTTGAGTTTTGAGCTATTCATTTGGGGCTCCTCTTAGTTCGGCGAACCGGGCAACGGCGTCACGAGGTACGGGAACGTCGTATCAAAGAACGAATCGTCCACAAACGCACCGTCAGTTAGCGGTGCCTGGCCGACCGGCGCATCCGCGGGGTCAAGCAGCTTGCCCATGACGACGCGCAGTGCGATATCGACCACGTCATCACCGGGGCGACGACCGTTCGGGAAACCTGCGGCGTCACCTTCGATAACGCCAAGGCGGTTCTGTGAACCGGCTGGCACGGCAGCGATCGACGTGTTCAGGCGCAACATCTCGGAACCGACAACGTTCGGTGGCTGATTGAGGCCGTCGACACCGGTCAGGAATGCGGCCACCAGGTCGGTACGCGGGAACAGCGTCGGTGCAGGCACGTCGAACAGAATTTCGATGAGCGCCGGCAAGGTCGGATTCGTTACGTAGGTCGCGAACTGGCCGTCGTTGGCAGGCTCACTGTGGTTGAACTTGTCCTTATCGGGCAGGCCAATCACGACTTCGTTGACGAGCGGTGCGCCGAGGCGCGAGACCTGTGTGTAAGCACCACCATTGACCGCTGCACCAAACCCGGCGTTCGGCGAAGGGTTAATGACGCGTGCCTGGCGAACACTGGCGGTCGTCCATGCACCAATAATGGCGCTGTCAGGGCCGATCAGGCAGTTGGCCGGAACTTCCAGTGCCAGCGTCGTGACGTTTTTGTCGTCCAGCGTGTTCGCTTCGCCGTTCTCTGGCCCAAGCGGGTTCGTGTTGATCAGGTCAAAGGTTTCGCCGAGGTTTACAACGAAGCCTTCGCGACGCTGACCGACAAACAGGCGACCATCGCTGCAGCCGGGAATGGCTACATCATAGATGTGGTCGTTAGCATAAGCCGCATAGTCAGGAATCGTCTTGGTAC
>JBATFU010000391.1:0-6452 GCA_049665065.1 Woeseia sp.
TCGACCAGCCAGGTAGTTAACTGCCCTGCCGCTTGACGCGACGGGTACGAGGCACGACGATTGCCGCTCCGTGGCAGCCTGAACCCCGCTATGACTGAAACCACTAAGCCAGGCGCAAGCCGGCTCAGGAAAGAGGCCATTCTGTTTGGCCTGCTGTTTTCCGGAGCATGCCTGCACCTCGCGCTGGCGGTGTCCCGGTTGCGCCGCCCGCCTGCACAAACAGAAGACGAAGCGCCGCAGGTGGTCGACCAGCCAGGTAGTTAACTGCCCTGCCGCTTGACGCGACGGGTACGAGGCACGACGATTGCCGCTCCGTGGCAGCCTGAATCCCGCTATGACTGAAACCACTAAGCCAGGCGCAAGCCGGCTCAGGAAAGAGGCCATTCTGTTTGGCCTGCTGTTTTTGTGCGGACTGCTGTTGCTGCCGATTGCGATTTATCTCGTGGGCAACAACGTGTTTGGCGGCTATGGCGACGGCGGCCTGCGAGAATTCCTCGCCGCGCTGGCGGGGCGGGCGCTGACCGCCGATCCCGCGGCGCTGCTGCTGGTGCTTTCTCCGTATCTGGTCGTTCAGGGCCTGCGGCTCTCGTTTGCCGCGCTGCGCTGGCGGCGCCCGGCGACCTGATCCTCCCGGAGCCGCTTCACGCTGTGACGCGGTTCACGGTTCTTGTTTTTAAACAAGCATTTAGCGAATTTTCTATAGCAATTATGTAAACGATCTTGCATGCTTTGCGGCAGTACAAGCTGCACATTGTCGGGAACGTTTGCGCCTCTGGGCGCCACTAACAAACTATGTTTGAACAATTAATCACCTGGTTCCGCGAAACCGTCTATCCGCGCGAGAGCACGCCTGCCGTTGACCTGCGGCGTACCGACGTGCGCCTGAAGTCTCCGGTGCAACGCGCGTCGGCCTCGAAAAGCTCTGCAGCACTGAAGGCGACTGCGAAGCACCCTCCGGCGGAAACCGACAACGAAGTCAGATTCGAATCCGAGACGGGTGGTCGCATCGAGGATGCCGGCCCGGGCAAGAATGTCTTCGTGCGCAGTAAATACATTCGCGAAGATGCAGGAACCCACGACAAGCTGACAATCATCGGCGAAGACTCTCTGGATGTGGCCGAAGATGAAGGCGGCATTGATCCGTACAACACCGGTCAGTTCGATCGCAGCAAAAACTGGAACAGCCGCACGCGCAAATAGGCGCGTCGCCGCTGCGTTGACGGCCTGTCGCGCAGCCATTAGTCTTTTCCCCCGTTTGCCAGCCGGAGCGCCAGCATGGGCCTGCGCGTGTCCTTCGAACTCGACGATTCTGACCTGCAACACTTTCGCCTGATTATGCGCGAAGCCCGCAAGTCGGCAGCATTGTTGTCGGCCGCAGAAATCGTTGCCAGCGCGAAAGACCTGCTGCACGCGGTCGATTCCCTAAAAGTCCCGAGGTTCGTCGCAGAGCGCCTGGAGCGCCTGTCGCTGATGATCAGGATGCTGGAAGACCACGAATGGCGGCTGCCGGCCGTCGAGTCCACCCGCGTACTCAATGCGCTCGCCTACTTTCGTGACCCGGAGGACCTGATTCCGGATCATGTGCCGGGCCTTGGCTTCCTCGACGACGCGATCATGATTGAACTGGTCGCGCGCGAGCTGCGTCACGAGCTGGAGGCCTATCGGGACTTTTGCGAGTTTCGCGAACGGATCGCCCCGCGCACCACGATCAAGCCGCGCAGTACCGACATGCGTCGCGAGCAATGGCTCGCAGAGCGCCGCAAGGAACTCCTGTCACGGATGCGACGGCGGCGCAAGAAGGCCGCGGAACACAAAGATAACGCCCCGCGACTCCTGTAGAGCCCGGCCTACGGCCAGTAAAACCAGCCCACACCGGTCAGGCCCAGCCACATGGCCGCCTGGGCGAGCTGGCGGTAGCGCAACTGCTTTACAAGGCAATAGAAACTCAGGCCCGAAATTGCGGTCATACCGAGGAAGACCGCAAGACTGGCGGCCAGGCCGCGGAATTCATCATTGAGCCGTGGATAGTCGTCCCCGAGGATCAGGAAGATCAACATGACGGCCGCCAGACTGACCGAGATGGACAGGCAGGAACCGAGCACAATTCCGGTAATTGCGTGCAGTGGGCGCATGGGCTGGGAGTTGCCCTCCGGGGCAAATGTGTCTGGATGCGGATTTTGCCAATTGCACCCTTGATCGGGGCGCGTGCGGCATCTAGCCTAGCTCAACTGGATCCAGGGAAAAACCTTTGATGGCTATTAGTTTGGAGAAACACTTGAAGCACTTCGTCACCGGCACCACTGGACGGATCGCCGTCGCCATCGTCAGTTTGCTTGGACTGGTCGCACAGGCGGCGACACCAGCACTGGATACTTCGGCTGAACTCGCACCGCAGCCGCGCCATGAAAAAATCGGCCAGCTCGTGACCGAATTTGTGCAGAAATCGCACTACCGACACGCCGCTGTCAACGATGAGCTTTCGACGCTGGTGCTCGATCGCTACATCGAATCACTCGACAGCAATCGCGTCTATTTATTGAAAAGTGATGTTGACGCGTTTGAGCCCTATCGCTACAAGCTCGACGACATGGTGCGCGCCGAACCCCTGAACCCGGTGTTTGCAATGTTCGAGATTTACCGCACGCGCGCCCGCGAGCGCTTGAGTTATGCATTGCAGCTACTCGAGACCGAGCCCGATTTTGCGG
Source organism: Woeseia sp. (assembly GCA_049665065.1). GTDB lineage: Bacteria > Pseudomonadota > Gammaproteobacteria > Steroidobacterales > Woeseiaceae > Woeseia. The sequence continues at coordinate 2,706 of JBATFU010000391.1, forward strand.
TTGTAGAGGAGTACCAGTTTGATCGCGAAGATGCGCCGTGGGCTACAACCCGCGCGGAACTGGACGAGATCTGGCGCAAGCGCGTCAAGAACGACGCCCTGAGCCTCGCACTCGCTGACAAGGAATGGCCTGAAATTCAGGAGACCCTGGAGAAACGTTACTCGCAATTCCTGAAGCGCATGGACCAGGTGAACAGTGACGACGTGTTCGAGACTTTCATGAATGCGTTCGCGCACACGCTCGATCCGCATTCCAGGTACCTTTCGCCGCGCAATTCAGAGGAATACAAAATCCAGATGAGCCTGTCGTACTTCGGCATCGGCGCATCACTGCAAATTGAAGACGACTACGTGCAGGTCACGAATATCATCGCCGGCGGCCCTGCCTCTGTGGATGGCAAGCTGCAGCCGAAAGACCGCATCGTCGCGGTTGGTCAGGGTGCTGATGGCGAACTGGTCGATGTCATCGGCTGGCGCCTTGACGACGTCGTGCAACTGATCCGTGGTCCGGAAAATTCAGTCGTAAGGCTGCAGATCCTGCCGGCCGGCACCTTGCCAGGCACAGCCGAAAAAACGCTTGATCTGACACGTGGTCAGGTCAAACTCGAAGAGCAGGCAGCAAAGAGCAGTATCGTTACCGTGCCGCGTGACGGACGCGAGTGGCGCATTGGCGTCATCGACGTACCAAGTTTTTATCGCGACTACGAGGCATTGAGCAGTGGCGACAAGAACTTCACGAGCACAACGAAGGACGTCAAACGCCTGATCGGCGAACTGGAAGAACAGGGCATTGACGGCCTTGTAATCGACTTGCGCAACAATGGCGGTGGTCACCTGACTGAGGCGACGGCGCTGTCCGGCCTGTTCATCGACAACGGCCCGGTCGTTCAATTAAGAAACTCCAACGGCCGCATCAGCCGCCTCGACGACCCCGATCCGGTTGCGCGCGTCGCTTACAACGGACCGCTGGCTGTGCTCGTCAATCGTTACAGCGCATCAGCGTCGGAAATTTTTGCGGCCGCGATTCAGGATTATGCGCGTGGCGTCATCGTCGGCCAGCAGACCTTCGGCAAAGGCACCGTGCAGAACCTGTATTCACTCGACCAGTACGTGCGGCGTTCTGACGACGCCGGCCTGGGCCAGTTAACCCTGACGATCGGCAAGTACTATCGCGTTACCGGTGAAAGCACCCAGCACCGCGGCGTGGATCCGGACATCGAGCTGCCCTCCCCGATTGACACGACGCTGGTGGGTGAGAGTGTGCGTGACACCGCTTTGCCCTGGGACACGATTCGGACGACGCATTTCCGCGCGGGCAAGCCGCTCGACAGCACGATCGCATCGTTGACGACCAGCTATCGGCAGCGCAGCAAGGACGACCCGGACTACCTGTCTTTCACCGCCGGCATACTGGATGTCGAAACCGCGCGGGCACAGAAATCGGTGTCGCTGAATATCGAGGAAAGGCGCAAGGAGCGCGAAGCGGTGCGCCAGCGCCGGCTGGATCGTGAGAACGCCCGGCGCGCCGCGCGCGGGCTGGAAGCCATTGCGACATCGGAAGAACTCGAGGAAGTCGAGGAGCCCGACGTCCAGCTGGACCAGGCCGCTGCTATCGTCACGGACCTTGCCGAGATCCGGACGCTGGACCTGGGGCCGGCCCAGACCGCCCAGGTACGGCCTTGAGGCCGCCGCTTTAGAGGGCCCAGACTGACTCTGAAGGGATCCTGAGGGCTGCTTGCGCGGCCACTGGGCGCTGTTATACTCGGCTACATCACCTGCGGGCCGCGCTGGCCCTGCTGCGAGGTCGACATGAGATTTCGGTCTGCTGAGAAAACCCTGACGCTGGCTCCGGTCAGCACACGCTGCGCCCTGATGCTGCTGCTCCTGGTGGCCGGCCTGGGCCTGTCACAAGGGGTTCGAGCGGCCAGCGACGCAAGCGTCGATTGCGGCCGGCTTGAGACCAGTCTGCGGAGCCTAGAAGTCGCCACGGACGATCTCGACGGCAACAAGGAAGCGCTCGACGAGGGCGCCGCTTTATCAACCACGCCAGTGCTGTTGTTGACGCCGCGCGCCTCATCTATTTCCCGCGAGGTTTTTGCTGCTTTGCCGATCGATCGGCTGGATGAATCCAGTTCGGCACTGGATGACACAGACTCGACATCAGACAGCATTCAGCCTGAACCCAGCTCGCCGCCCATCGTGAAGTATCCGTTGCTTCGGGAAGCACCCGCATCCACACAGCCGGCTGATTCTGCCAGCGACGTGCTGAGTCTGCCGCGTTTTCAGAAACAGATGTACCGGACGGATATTTAGAGCCCGCCCTCGGACACAAAAAAGCCCGGCTTCTGCCGGGCTTTTTTTTGTGCAAAAACTGGCCGAACTGGCTAGCGGCTCAACACGCGCGCGATACCCCAGTAATTTTCACCAAGCAAATTACCCTTTAGCTCGACTACCTCACCGGCATCATCAAATTTGAATACGGTGGCAACGCTGGATGGCGACGGCACGACTTCCTGCGCACTGCCGAAAGTGGCGCGAGCCCCAATGAGCTCACAACGATTATGCAGCTCGTCGCCGTTCGCTGGATTTTGCTCAAGTGCGGCGGCCTTTTTCCTGATGCGTTCAATTAGCTGATGGCATTCTTCGTCATTGCCGAACTTAACGGCCTCTACGCCGCGTTCCATCGTTTCCTTGACCATTACCGCGAACTCAGAGCCTCCGAGCTGCAGAAACAGCTGCTGGGCAAAGGCGATGATCTTGAAATTTATGGAGCGCTTCGCATTCACGTCCAGGCCGCCGTTGTCCGGTGGTCGCTGATTATTGATCGATTCAATTTTTGCGTGCAGCTCGTTCTCGTTCTGCACCGCATCAGCCAGCTCTTGCCGCAAAATTTCAAGCTGAGCGTTTATGCCGCTACGCCTGAAAATTTTCAGAATTCCCGGCATCGTTTCAAGTCGCGCCTCTTCTGCGCGCAGGCGATCTGCAACGAGCTGCGCTGCATGTTGAACCTCTGCAAGCTTGCTCTCAACCCGCTTGCGCTGCCGCAGCCGCTCTTCGTTCCACGCAACCAAGACCTGATTGCGAACCTTGCTCTCGTGCTGTTGCTTTAATTGCTCAGCAAACTTGGCAAGTTTGTTCTCACAGCGTTGCCCAAGACCGCGTAGCTGGTAGTGCACGAGTGCATTGCTGGCAAACTCCGGGTTCATAAGCAGGCTTTCGAGATTGGCCAGCCTGCGCCCTGCGCGAGTAATCTCGCCTTCCTGGAATTTGATTTTGTCGCGCAGGCGGAATTGTTCCTTGCGCAGGTTTGCAAATTCTTTTTTCAGCTCGGTACGGTTCCAGAACAGGTGCAGCAATTTATCGCTGTCCTGAGCCTGCTGCTCTGGTTGGTTACCGAAAAAACTTGCAAGTACCGCCAAACTGGACTCCTTAACATAATGAAGCGGGCTCACGCGGCCATGCTGAGCCGAGGGCTAATGCTGCGGGTTTAGAAAGAATAATTCCTTGATTCACTGCTCAGTTTGCAGGTGCAAGATGCGAAAATCGCAGGAATCGAAGTCGCCGCGCAGCAGATCGGCTCGGAGGTGGGCTAGCGGGACTAACGCTCGAGAATCAGGTGCCCCTGGTCCATCAGGTACTCCAGCCACTTGTTGAGCACGACGTTTCGTTGCCAGCGAGCGTCGAGTTCACCGTTGTGCTGCCGCACGAGACGGCGCAATTCAGCATGACGATGACGCCCGGTCAGGCT
>JBATFU010000392.1:0-9919 GCA_049665065.1 Woeseia sp.
GCCGAAACCAACGTGGCCTACATCCGGCGCACCTTCAAAGTGCCCGGCATGATGTTCGTGCTGAAACTCGGGCTGATGACCTCTGTGTTCTACGGGGCTGTACGCACCGCGAGTCTCGCCTGGGGACTGGGCGACATTGGTGTCGGCCTGATGGCATGGCTGAACATAATCGCGATACTGATTATCTTCTTCGTCTCCAAGCCGGCCCTGAAAGCATTGCGCGACTATGAAGCCCAGCGACGCCAGGGCGTCGAGCATTACCGATTCGATCCACTCGCCTTGGGCATCAAAAATGCTGATTTCTGGGAGAAGAAAAACCGGAATCGGTCTTCCTAGAATAGGCCATACGTAAAAGAACAAGACCGCTGCGTGCCTGTTGCGCGACCCAGTGTGCGACAGCTTGCGCGGTCTTTATTTTAAGCTATAGTTTCCGTCAACAATAAATTATTCGCGCCGGCCCGCCGTACGTACAGATCGCAGGGACCGCGCAAGAATTTAAAACATTCCGCGGTATGTCAGCACCATTTCTGCCTTGGGCTCCATAAACGCGGCACTCGCTTACGCGGATCTCAGGGGAACGGCATGGTAACGGGCATCGTGGTTCTTGCGGCACTGATTGCAGGAACCTGGTTATATGTAAAATCGCGTGGTCCCGGCTCGGCCGCCGCGCAAAAAACAAAAAGCGGAAAGAGCAGCCAGGAATGGCACGCAGTTGCAGTTCGTCCCGGTATGAATTCCTGCGTCAGCGCCCGCCGCAGCAACGGCGCCCGCTATCTATCCCGAGAGGCACCCAACTTGCCGCTACCGGGCTGCGATGAGGCAAATTGCACCTGCCGTTTTGTCCATTACGCCGACCGCCGGGCAGGAGAAGACCGGCGCACGCCTTTTAAAAGCAGCATCAGTGCGAACTCTACCAGCTCTGGCGACGAGCGCCGCACGCAGCCGGAAAGGCGCAGCAAGCCCGCGAACGATCAGCTGCTGTACGGTTAGTCAGTAACCACTGTCGGCAAGTAGCGCCTCGTAGGACGCCAGGTCCTGTTCGTGGCCCACGCGATCTTCGACGAGGGCAACAATTTCCGCATCGAGCCGCCCTGCTGCTTCCGAAAGTTCTTTTAGGTCCACGAGCGCCAGGATTCGATCTTCAGAACTTGTTTCGGCGCTGATCAGCAATGCCTCGGTATCGCGAATCTGCTGCTCAACGTTACTGAGCTCCTTGCGCCGGGCATCGATTGCACGGTTTACCTCGTTAACGCTGGACCTTAAGCCGTAGAGTTGCTGGCCGCGGCGGTACGCATCGAGGAAATTCGCCTCGAGATCCACGCTGCAGACGCCATTGTAGCGGTAGCCGCTTTCGCCAAGGCTGAAGCCACGGGCCGGCTGGCAGAACTCACGCAGACCCTCGTCTCGGCCTGCGCGGTAGGCGACGAAATCCGGCGCGACACCGTGCTTCGCGCAAGCCTTGCGATGTTCGCCGAGCCGCTCTGTCGTGTAGCCCTGTGAGCCGTCCTCAAAACCGATGGTATGCCAGTCCCCGAGCAGGCACTCATTCGCGTTCATCGAGGCGCAACCGCCAAGACCGACCAGCATGAGCAACATCGCGCTCGTTAAGATTCTGTGTTTCATGACGATATCTCCTAATCACCGGTAACGAGTTGCGTCACAGCAGTCCGCACAAGATACAAGCCGCCCTGCTGTCCTGCCGTGACCTGACGCACACCTCGGCCCTGCCCTGCGCGCTCACCGCTGCGCTCTGCGTGTGACCTGTGTCACAGTGCTCTGCAGAGACTTGCCGCTACGCTGGCTTTTCAGTTCCTGAGCGGGCAAGCCACGCATGTCACTGATTGCCTTAAGCTACGCCGTCGTACTGGCGCTACCAGCCGCTGCGCTGTTCGCCGCACTACTGGCGGCTGCGCAATGGCTGGGACCCTTCCTGCCGCGCCGCCGCGCGTTCCTGGCGACCATTCCAACAGCACCGGCCGACCGCCTCTGGCGTCGCCAGCATCGCCTCGGTCGCCAGCGATCTCGCGCAGTTTTGCCGCTAATGGTTTTTATTATTACGACGGCACTGTTAACGGTCGCTGAACCGCAGCCGCCTGCATTGTTCAGTGGCGCATTTCTGCCATTGGCGGGAGTTGCTATCGGGTTGCTGATTGCGATGGCGGCGCTTGCCTATGCAATCTGGCTCACCGTTGCGCGACAGCGGCTGCGCCTGCTCATCGATGCAAATCTCGCGATTGCGCAGGCACTGGAGAAATTATCGAACAGCCGCAATCGCAGCTTTCATGACGTGCCTACCCCGGCGGGCACACTCGATCATGTCATTGCGGGAATACACGGCATTTACGCGGTGAGCGTCATCGCCCGACAACCTGGGAAATCGGCGTCACGGCAACTGCAGCTGCGCGGGGATGTGCTGACATTTAGCGACGGCGGCCCGACTGTAAAGTTACAGCCTCTAAATCACCGCGTACTGTACTTCGCGCGTCAGTGCAGCAAGGTCGTCGGGCATGATGTGCAGGTGCGTCATGTCATCGCCATCCCAGGCTGGGAGATTGCAGCGCAGGCAGACAAGCGACTGCTAATCGCAAACGAAAAGAACATCGCAATGCTGACCGGCTGGAAAGACGAGCGCGACCATCTGATGGACGAAGACGTCGCGCTGCTGCACCAGCATCTTGACGAACGCTGCTCGCGTCCGATCTAGTACCTAATGCACTTCCGGCCGCTGCTCGCCGTTGCCGCTCGGGCTGCTTGCTGCTTTCTTGCGCGACTTGCGCTTTTTCGGTGCTTTGCTCGCTGCTGCAGAAGCAGCGACTTCACCAACCGTTGCCGAGTACAAGCTGTCGTAGGCAAGCTGCAGGCACTCACTGTAAAACGCTGGATCCGGCATCATGTCGCGATCCGCAACCGCGCTGATCGTTATGGTGCCGTTATAACTTAGTACCGGCTGGAACAGGCCAAGACCGTGCACAACGGGACCCAGGCCCCAGGTTGCGACAAGGCGTGAACCCATCGAGTAGAGCGGCACGTCGACGCCCGGAACATTTGTTATTACCGTATTGAAAAGTGGCGGCAGGCGCTCAGCAACGCGTGCATCTGCGTACATGCGAATCATCATGGCGGATGTTGTCGACGGCAGAAACTCGGCCGCGTCGGCGGCCAGATTCGGGCCCATCGTGTGCGTCAGCTTCTTGGCCATCTGGCTTTCTTCGCTAATCGCCAGGAGTCGCTGCAAGTCGTCTTCGATATCAGTGCGAATCGGCAGGCTCATCGCCGTCACCATGTTGCCAGCGGCGCCCATTTGTTCGGCGGCGCGCAGCGACATTGGCGCCATCGCGACCAGCGATGTCGTGGGCAATTCACCACGGGATTCGAGATAGCGGCGCAATGCGCCACCACAAATCGCCACTACGACGTCGTTAACCGTTGTGCCAGGATTCGCATTCTTGATCGCCTTGATTTTTGCGAGCTCGAACACGCGACCGTCGAACACGCGGTGCGACGTAACATTGTCATTGAAGCGAGTCCGCGGAACACGGATCGGCAGCTTGAGCTGGCGCGTCCACAGGCCACCGGCCACTTTCAAAACGGACGGCGCCGAGCGCGCCAGCAGCTTGCCGAACTTCAGCGGCGAGGCGAAGCTGCGTGCCACACTGCGAGTCAGCAGTTCGACGCCGGTCGGGATGCGTTCCGGCTGCCACTCTTTCGCCGGCCCGTCTACCTCGGCGTCGGGTGCAAGATCGTGAATCGCCTCTGCGATTTGTGCGCCTGAAACGCCGTCGATTGCCGCGTGATGAATCTTCGTGACCATCGCGAAACTGCCTTTCGGAACGCCTTCGACATTGTCGAGACCCTCGATGATCCACGCTTCCCAGAGTGGCTTGCGCATGTCGAGCGGGCGCGCGTGTATGCGCGCCGCTACGATGCAAAGCTGGCGCCAGTCACCCGGCTTCGGCAATGCGATGTGGCGCACGTGGAATTCAAGGTCAAAGTCCGGATCTTCGATCCAGTAGGGGTGGTCGAGGCTTAGCGGCACGCGCACGAGACGCTGCCGGAACGCTCGCGCCTTGTGCATGCGATCGTTAAAAAACTTCAGAATCTGCTTGAACGTCACATGACCATCTGGCGCACTGCTTTGATCGTAAATAGAAAGCGAACCGATGTGCATCGGTGTCGCACCGGTTTCCATGTAGAGAAACGACGAATCAAGTCCAGACAGTTGTTGCATTGTGTTTACCCAAGTATGCGCAGCGCGTGCGCCCGTGAAAGATTATCGAAAAAACAGCTTGTGCATCCCGTTTCTCGGAAACGGTTGCCAGGCTCCCTCTACCTGTCGCAGGCGATCGGCGATCAGGTAGAGAATGGTCGGGTTAAAGCCCATACCGAAATGGCTTGCCGAGACACCTATGCTTTCCACTAGCTCACTCTCCGGCAGTTTCGCAATTTTCCATGACACGACGGCGTCGGATTTGCTGTAAACCGCTGTTGTTGGCACTCCGGGGATCGGCGCTCGCAACTTCGCAACTCGCCGGCGAAGCTCCGCGTCAGTGCGCCGGCTTGCAGAGACCTTACCAAACAGCCGCCCGACAGATGTTGCCAGCGGGTCGCCCAGTGGACTGCCGAGTGTAATGACATTTCGAACGAAAGCCGAATTGCGGCGTGCCGTTTCACGGGCAATCAAACCGCCAAGACTCCATCCGACCAGGCTTAGCTTGCCGCCCGACTCGTCGGCGAGCTGGCGAATTCGCCGGTCCAGCGCGGCTTCGAGATCGCCACCCTGGGCAACACCGTAATTTCTGCCGAGGTCCCAGCGCACGGCATTGTAGCCCCAGCGCTGCAGGTATTTGCGCAGAACCCGGGTGGATCGGTCGGAGGCCATAAAGCCAGGAATCGTGACCACGGTATGGCCGTCGCCCGGTGCGAGCCTTTCGAGAAAGCGCCTGGCAGGCCAGAGTGCTGTGGCCTCGGACAGCGCTCGCGGCGCCTCGAACAGTGACAGGAATAACGGCGGCGCTGCAGCGCCAACATGCTCGTTGTCCTGCGCTTCTGGTTTTGCGGGTCTGGATTTCATCAACGGAGTTTAAACGAGAAGCAGCGGCAGAGGTGTCCTATCCGCGACGGCAAGCAGCGATCTACTGGCCTGCATTCGGCAAGCCGGCAACACAGCTTTTGCCATTGCCACAAAAGGGGTGCACCCGGATCGAGCTAATGATCGAAACAAGGGGCGCTTAGCTCGCGGAATGCAGCGCCGCCATCACAACGATTCCAGCCTGGCCGCGAGCTTGTCATGCTCCAGCACGTCCCGCAGCTCGTCCCGCAACCGTGCGCATTCCGCAACAACGCGGCGCCAGTTTTTTTCACGCTCGGCCGGCGGAAAATTGATGAAGTCGTGACGGTCCGGAACCTTGCCGTGCGGCAGGCTTGCTATAAATTCCGGCGACGGACAGATCAGCACCGTACGGTCCGTGGAATCGAGCCCGTGGCGGCGGTAGCGCAGCAGCTTGTCGAACCAGCCCGGTACGAGTTGCTCGAAAAAATGCGGGAACAACGTCAGGCGGTCGGGATCGCTTAGCGGCAGGTCAAGGTGATAGTCAATCACGCCGCCGTCGCGATAGGTGCCTGCCGGCGCGCCGGCGATGTCGCGCACGCCAGCCAGCACCAAAGGAATCGCGCCGGACGCCATCACCGCGTCAGGAAGATTTTCGCTCGTCAGCGGAATGCGATGCAGCGGAAAGCCTGATGCATTGTAAAAAGGCGGCAGGTCGCGCGTGTCGTAAAACAGTGCGCGAGAAAAGAACAAACCGAGTGAGCGACGACTGAACACATTGCTCGTTGCCGCCATCAGCAGTCCCGCCGTCAGCAAGGGGCGCCAATCGGAAGAGGTCATGCGGCCGCAACGCACCGTCATGATGTGCAGGCGACAATGCGCATTCTGGACGATCTGCTCTGCGCCGTCTGTGCCGATTACGTGGTCAAGTATTTCACGAGTCTTCGCCGTGATTTCAGCAACGTCAGGTTTTTCGGAATAGGTCTGTGCCAGGTAGGCTTCTTCGAATCGTTCAATTGCTGCCAGTGAATCTCGCTGCGCATAGCAGGCGAAACGCCATGCCCCGATTGAAGAACCAATCAGGTGCACCGGCCCGGCGATAGCTGGCATCACGTCGTTTACCATGACGCGATCGAGCTGGCTCAGCACGAGCCATTTGGCGCCGCCTGATGCGCCGGCGATCGTGCCGATGCGTTCCGTCGCAAATCCACGCTTGCGAATATCCGCAAACGCCGCGGGTCCGGCCTTAAACAGGAGTGCGCCACTGCGATGCTGCAAATCCGTCAGCCCATCTTTGCTTCGAAGGCGGCATTCTGCATGACATTCGGGGGCACGTCAGCAGAAGACCGGAACCTTGACACGTAGTCGCGCGTCGAAGGCAGTGTAGAATCTGCTATTTCATGCTATTCGAGCCGAGATCAACCCGTGCAAAGAATTGTTGCCGCCCTCATCGTCGTCCTGAGCCTGTTGCTGGCTGCGGACCTGTCTTTCGGCCATCGTGACATGTCAAAGCCGCTGTTCGTTGCGGCAGATGGCACTGACTCCGGGCGCTGTCAGGACGCAGCAGCACCGTGTCGCAGTATCGCTTATGCCCTGAGCCAGGCCGGCAAAGGTGCCGAGATTCGCGTCGCCGCTGGCAGCTATTCAATTGAAAAGCCGGAAAACCTGTTCATGCTGATTAGCGGCAACGTTGCCATCGGCGGCGGATACGATCGCGCCAGTGCTTTCGTCAGCCGTGGCGAGCAGCTGTCGACGCTCTCCGGTGTGCCCGAACAATTCAGGCCCGTCTTGCGCAACAGCGGCTTTCACGTGATAGCCGACGTCAAGGGCGCGGATACGCCATTAGCCAGGGATACCGGCAAACTGCTCGCCGTCCAGGACAAACTGCAGAACGGCAATCAGGCAGGCCCCTGTGTCGGCGGCATGATCGACAACCTCGCGTGTGATCGCGTCGACCTGCTCGCGCACATTCCGTTCAGCGCGATAAGCCGGGTGCCGTCGGCAGGCAACGATGTCTGGGGCTTCCAGGATCTGAACACCGGCCGCGAGTACGTCATTGCCGGATTCAATCGCGGCACCGCGGTGTTTGACGTCACAGACCCGCTGGCGCCTCGTGAAGTCGGCTTTATCGACGGCCAGAACGCGTCCTGGCGAGATATCAAGGTTTACCAGTTTTTTGATGGCACAGCGGGCCGCTGGCGAGCTTATGCCTACGTAACCACGGACGGCTCAAGCGACGGCCTGTTCGTGATTGATCTTGGCGACCTGCCGCACGCCGTCAGTCGCGTGAATTACGCGAGCCAGTTCAGTAACGCGCACAACGTCTACAGCACCAGCACCGATTTCAGTACAGGGCTGCCGCTTACGAGCACGCCGCGGCTAATCATTGCCGGCTCTAACCTGAACGTTGGCCAGTACCGCGCCTACGATCTTGCCAACCCGGCTAATCCGTTGTTCGTTTCCGGCAGCAATATTCCGAACGTATTGGCGGGCAACGACCAAAGTTACATGCACGACGCGGCGTCCTTGCTGATCACGGATGAACGGAAAGACACACAGTGCGTCAATGGCGTGGCGTACTGCGAACTGTTACTCGACTTCAATGAAGAGCGCGTCGCCGTCTGGGATATCACGAACATCACCGATCCGCAGCACCTGAACGCGGGACTGCCTGAGTATGGGCAACGCGGTTACGTGCACTCAGGCTGGTGGACAGAAGATCGGCAATTCATGTTCGTGCATGACGAACTCGACGAGCAACGATCTGGCCTCAATACAACGCTGCGCGTTTTCTCGCTCGCCGATTTGCGCAATCCGCAGCTCGTCGGTAACTGGATCGGCCCGACGAATGCCATTGATCACAACGGCTTCGTGCGTGGCAATCGCTATTACATGTCGAATTACAAACGCGGCCTGACGATACTGGACATTACCGATCCCGCGAGCCCGGTTTTGACGGGGCATCTCGACACCTACCCGTTTGGCGACGACGCGGGTTTCTCTGGCGCCTGGGGCGTTTTCCCGTTTTTGCCAAGCGGCACCATTGCCATCAGCGACATCAACAGCGGCGTTTACCTGGCTCGCGATCGCAGTCGCGGCGTCGACGCGGGCAGCCTCGCATTTCAGTCAACATCGTTTGCCGTCGCGGAGGGCCAGCTGGGCCAATTCACCGTTAACCGCACAGGCAACAGCATTGGTGCCGTCAGCGTCGATGTTGAAGTCGTGCATGCGACCGGCGCGGCCAACGACTATTCACTGCTGACAGCAACGCTGAGCTGGCCGGACGGTGACAGCACTGCACGTACGGTAGACCTTGCAGCAGTTGCCGACGGCGGCAACGAAGGACTCGAACTCCTGTTGCTGCGCCTCGTTAATCCAGGCGGCGGCGCAACACTCGGAGACCAGAACAGCGCAGAGGTGTATGTCAGTGAGGCCGGCGCCGCCAGTGAACTCCGTCTGTTCGATAACGATGTCACTGTCAGCGAACGCGGCTTCGGTAAAGCCATCGTGGTAGTGCAGCGCACAGGCAGCGCCGCCGGCGCAGTTTCCGTGGATTATTCAATGACAGCGGGTGATGCAACAGCCGGTGACGATTTCAGCGGCGCGACCAGCGGAACGCTGAGCTGGGCCGATGGTGACGCAACGCCGAAATGGCTCGAGTTTGCGATCAGCGACGATGGCGTCAATGAAGCCACGGAGTTTTTCGAGCTAACGCTGAGCAATCCCGGCGGCGCGGCAATCAGCGGCAGCGCGACCCAGACCGTCAGAATCTTGAACGGGACCGGCCAGAACCTCGCGCCGAACGCGCTGGTCGCTGGTAGTACGACGGTCAATGAGAACACGCAGGTGACGCTGGACGGCAGGCAGTCAAATGACCCCGATGGCGATTCGCTGGTCTTTCAATGGACCCAGGTGAGTGGACCGAACGTCACGCTGAGTAGCCCGAGCGCGGCGGTGACGAATTTCACCGCACCCGCGGTATCGTCCGATGCCCTGCTGCAGTTCCGCCTGACGGTGACCGATCCGGCCGGGTTGTCCGACTCAGCAACGGCCAGCGTCACGGTGCGGAACGTAGACTCATCAGGTGGCGGCGGCGGTGGCGGTGGCGCGGCGGGCCTGCTGCTCGTCGCGAGCTTGTTGGTTGTCGCTGCGCGGCGGCGCCTTACTCGAAGGGATGCCGCTTGATAATCGTCTGTTCGCGATCAGGCCCCGTTGAGATGATGTCCAGCGGAATCCCGGCAAGCGCTTCTATGCGCTCGAGGTAGGATCGCGCGTTGCCCGGCAGATCCTCGTAGCGAGTCACGCCAACCGTCGATTCCGTCCAGCCCGGCATGTCTTCGTAAACGGGCTCACATTCCGCCAGCCGATCGAGTACCAGCGGCACACCGGTGACAGGCTCGCCATTTATCTCGTAGCCGACACAAATGCGGATGGTTTCCAGGCCGTCAAGAACATCGAGCTTGGTCACGCACAGGCCGGAGACGCTGCTGTTGATAATCGAGCGGCGCAGCGCGACAGCGTCAAACCACCCGCAGCGACGTGGCCTGCCGGTCGTCGCGCCAAATTCCGCACCGACACTAGCCAGGTGCTGGCCCATGTCGTCAAACAGCTCGGTCGGGAAAGGCCCGGCGCCAACGCGCGTCGTGTAAGCCTTGACGATGCCCAGAATGAAGTCGAGATGTCGCGGACCCACGCCGGTACCGATGCTGGCGGCTGCCGCCACCGTGTTCGATGACGTGACAAACGGATAGGTGCCGTGATCGACATCGAGAAACGTGCCCTGCGCGCCTTCAAACAAAATGCTTTGGTCCGCATCAGCCAGGTCCTGCAATACCTGCGTTACGTCTGCAGTAATTGGCTTGACCGTTTCCG
>JBATFU010000393.1:0-2080 GCA_049665065.1 Woeseia sp.
GGTAGCTCTAACTACTCATCCCAGTGTGGTGTTCCCGAGAATCGGCCTGCCATGAATTCTACGAACGCGCGGACCTTTGGTGCCAGGTGTTTGCGTTGCGGGAAGACCAGGTAGATTGAGACCTCCAGCATCGCGTAGTTGGTAAGCAGTGGTTGCAGCAAGCCCTGCTGAATGTCCTTGCCAACAACGAATGTTGGCATGCGGGAAATCCCCGCGCCTGCCAGAACAGCTTCGCGTATCGCCAGGCTGTTGTTCATCTGCAGCGACCCGGTAACCGGAATTGAGATTGGCTCTGCGCCCTGCGCTGTGAATTCCCACTCCCAGGGCGACGCCTGGTAGCGGTACGTGATCACGTTGTGGCTTGCCAGATCTTTAGGCGTGCGCGGCGTTCCATTGCGTTCCAGATACACAGGCGACGCCACCAGTGCATGTCGGCAAGGTCCTATACGACGCGCCACCGGTCCCGGCTCCAGTGTCGAGGTTATTCGCACCGAGACATCGAAACCTTCTTCAATCGCATCCACTTTGCGGTCGTCGAGGTTCAGGTCCACTGACAGTTGCGGGTTGCTCGCAAGAAAGTCATTGATCGCCGGCGCAACGTGCAGGATGCCGAACGACATCGGGCAATTGACCCGCAACGTGCCGCGCGGGTCGCCCTGCAGTACCGCCACTTCCTGTTCCGCCTCGTTGATCGCCACCAGCCCCTCGCAGCTGCGCTCGTAAAACACTCGGCCGACTTCGGTGAGATTCAGTCGCCTGGTTGTGCGATTCAACAGGCGTGCTCCCAGTCGTTCTTCCAGCCGCGTCACGTATTTGCTGATCACCGATTTCGACATTTTCAGCTTGTCTGCCGCAGCCGTGAACGAACCGCTTTGCACCACGCAGACAAACACGGCGACATCGCTCAGCCCGGCAATTTGCTCACTATTAGTCAACATTTGTGGACAGTTATTCCTCGATAGGCCGATTTATTGCGCAGAAGTTTATCAATATTGTAAACCCTGGCATAGAGAATCGCCTGGAGGAACCGCCATGTTGCACCGTACTCGCTACTCTACATTCCTGTTTGCTGCCGTCGTGATCTCGCTTGGAGGCCTGGCCCTGGCCGAGCGCGCCGAGGTTGGCAACAGTCCCTGGGGGCCCGACGACGAACTGGGTCGGCTGAACCTTATGACCGACGCGTCTCGCGCGGCGATCCTCGGCCGCATCACAAGTGGCAAGGTTTATGACCTGTCCGTCGACTATTTCATTGGCATGCCCGGCTGGTTTCCGGCCGGTGACCCGCGCTACAACTTCTGGATGACGCACACGCCGCGTGGCACTGTCGTCGATGACCCGCTCGGTGTCGGCACGGCACAAAACGAGCACGTTAGTTATTCCGGCAGTGCGGTTTCCATGTACGCCCACACCGGCACCCATATCGACGCCCTTAATCACTTCGGCTTGAACGGCAAAATTTTCAACGGCTTTAGCGCTGACGAACACCTTGGCGATCGTGGCTGGGCCAAAACGGGAGCTGAAACAATCCCTCCCATCGTTGCGCGCGGCATCATCATTGACGTCGCAAGCGCCAAAGGACTGCAAGCATTGCCCCCCGGCTATTTCATCGAAGAACAGGACATCGTGACCGCGCTGCGTCGGCAGAAACTGTCTCTGGCCGAAGGCGATGTCGTGTTGCTACTTACCGGCAGAATGCAGATCTTTGAAAATACCGACGACTACCTGGCCAACCCGCCCGGCCTCGGCATGAGCGGCGCGAAATTTCTGGTTGAAAACGGCGCCATGGTCATCGGCGGCGACAACCTCAGTCTCGAAGCGTTTCCTTCTCAGGTCGCAGGCAACTACATTCCGGTACATACCTTCCTGCTGGCACAGCACGGCATTCCGATCCTGGAACTTGTGAATCTTGAGCCGTTGATTAAAGACAAAGTCTACGAGTTCGCTTTTATCGGTGGCTCGCTGAAATTGCGCGGAGCGGATGCGGCACCGCTGCGGCCAATTGCAATACCGATCAGGTAAGGCGCAGGGGCGGAGGGGTCGAACCGAGGTTTTTTGTTCAGCAAACGCCAATGCTTCGAAT
>JBATFU010000394.1:0-2443 GCA_049665065.1 Woeseia sp.
GCACTGACCATTGTTTACATGGCGCTCGAGAACATAGTGGGCACCAACTGGCGGCGGCGCTGGATGGTCGCGCTCGGCTTTGGCCTGGTCCACGGCTTTGGTTTTTCCTTCGCGCTGGGTGAGTCACTGCAGTTCGCGGGGCAGCACCTGCTGACGTCGCTGCTGGCGTTCAACGTCGGTGTCGAGTTGGGGCAGCTGCTGGTTGTGCTGATTGCAGTGCCACTTCTGAACCTGCTATTCCGTGCGGGACTGCCCGAGCGCATTACCACAATCATTTTATCTGCATTTCTCGCGCACAGCGGCTGGCACTGGCTGACTGATCGTGTCGCTGCGCTAAATGCCTATGCCTTCACGTGGCCGGCACTGGACGCAGCATTTTTTGCGAAAGGGCTGCGTTGGCTGATGTTGCTCGTGCTTGCAGCGCTGTTAATGCGGCTAATGCGTCATCTGTATATGCGGCTCATGGCGCGCGAGCAGACAGACACCCCCTAGCTTTCCCTTGTGTGCATCACGCGCTAAGCTCTGCCGCCAAGCGCCGGGCATACGGCGTACACAAGACCGCGGGGGAAATAGCAATGCAGTCGTTGATGATCGTGGCGCTCGGTGTCGCCGGAATGACTTTTGGCTGGTTCGTCTACTCAAAATTCATTGCGACAAAAATCTATCAGCTCGACCCTGATTTCATAACACCGGCACACGAGTTCAAGGACGGTCAGGACTTTCACCCGACGAACAAGTTCGTCTTGTGGGGACATCACTTCACCTCCGTTGCCGGTGCTGCGCCGATCGTCGGGCCTGCTATTGCTGTCTACTGGGGTTGGGTACCCGCCGTACTGTGGGTCACGATTGGCACGGTTTTCTTCGCCGGCGTCCACGATTTTGGCGCGCTGTGGGCCAGCGCCCGCAACAAGGGCAAATCGATCGGTGCCTTGTCCGAGCGGGTGATCGGCAAGCGCACGCGCTCGTTATTCATGATTGTTATCTTCCTCGTGCTGCTGATGGTCAACGCCGTGTTTGGCGTCGTGATCGCCAATGCATTTATCGGCACGCCGAGTGCCGTGCTCCCCGCCTGGGCCGCTATTGTGGTGGCGCTCATTATCGGTCAATGCATCAAGCGCGGGTTAAACCTGACTGCGCTCTCTATCGTTGGTGTAGTCGCCCTGTACCTGTCCATCTACGGCGGCTCCATCATGCCGATGGAATTGCCCGACACCCTGTTCGGCATGCCGCCCAATGCGAGCTGGATCGTTATCCTGTTTATTTACGCGGCGATCGCTTCGATGTTGCCGGTCTGGATGTTGCTGCAGCCACGCGACTTCATTAACGGTATGCAACTGTTCGTCGGGCTGCTCCTGCTGTATGGCGCTGTGCTCTTATCCTTGCCCGAAATCACCGCACCCGCTTTCAACATGCAGATGGCAGAAGGGGCGCCCTCGCTCATGCCCTTGCTGTTCGTGACCATTGCCTGCGGCGCCGTATCCGGTTTTCACGGCATCGTTGCTTCCGGCACCAGTTCCAAGCAGCTTGATAAAGAAACTGACGCACGCTTTGTCGGCTATCTCGGTGCCGTCGGCGAAGGTTCACTCGCACTGATCACTATCGTCGCCGTCAGCGGCGTCGCGCTTGCCGCGACACCCGAAGCGTGGCACCTGATCTATGAAAAATACGGAACTGCCGGCGCCGGCACCTTTATCCAGGGCGGCGCGCAAATGATCCACAACGGCTGGGGCTTGCCGATCGCCATCTCAACCACTCTGCTCGCCACCATGGTCGTCCTGTTTGCCGGCACCACGATGGATTCCGGCGTGCGCCTGCAGCGCTACATTATCCAGGAGTGGGGTGAGATCTACGGCATTGCACCGTTTCGCAATGGCATCGTCGCGACCCTCGTTGCAGTTACCTGCTGCCTGCTGCTCGCGTTTGGCGCCGGCGGCGCCTCAGGTTCCGGCGGTTTGATCATCTGGCCTCTATTCGGCTCTACCAACCAGATTCTTGCCGGTCTTACGCTGCTCGTCATCAGCGTCATGCTCATCAAGCTCGGCCGTCCCGCTCGCTACACCCTGATCCCGATGTCCTTCGTCATGATCACCTCGTGCTGGGCCGCCATCATCAAACTCAAAGAGTTTTATCTTGCTGGCAACTGGCTGCTCGTCACTATCGACATCGTCGTTCTCGTTACCAGTGTCCTCGTGATCCTCGAGTCCATTGCCGTCATTTCCAAATTTCGGAGTGACGGAAGTATCGTCAAACAAGAATCATAAGAGCGCCATCAATCGCCGTTATCGGCCCTCGTGATGCAAGCCTTCGGCCCACGATCGTGACGAAGCTCAAGTGCCCGGGGATTTTTCTCGAGCGAATTAAAGAGTTGAGTGAGAGAAGAATCCCCGGGCACTTGAGCGCCTACGCCAGCTATTGGACCGGCGGCGCACAGTGGAATATTTTC
>JBATFU010000395.1:0-2210 GCA_049665065.1 Woeseia sp.
GGCGTTGCCAGCGGCGCGCGCACAAACGGATTCCAGCTTTCGCCGGAATAAACCCGCGCAATTCGGTAGTGGCCGTTGTGGATTTCAAGGTTCGCGCCCAACAGGCCGGTCTTCGCGCTACCGCCACGATAGACGTCACCCCCGCCGACGCGGTTATGTCCTACCTGCATCTCACCGATCATCTGCACCAGCAATTCATTCAGGTCTTCGCGCCGACCGACATGAGCAACGAGCGGACGATACCGCTCGTAAATGGCCTGCCAGTCGAGGCCGTGCATATTCGGGTCGTAGAAGAACTCCTTCTCCATGCGCCAGACTTCGTCAAAGATCAGCGACCATTCTTCGCGCGGATTGACACGCACCTGCAGGCCGTCGAGCGACAGGCTTTCGGGTTTCAATTCGTCGCCAACTTCCGCGACGGCAAGGCTGCCGTCTACTTTGTTCAACAACAGCTGCTTGCCGTCCGCACTCACACGGAACCCGTCGATTCCCTTGAGCAGGCTTTGCACCTCGCGCTCCTCGAAGTCAAAGCGCATCAGTTCATTGGCCGCCTGCTCATCGCTGCCCGGCGGTTCGTTGCTGCCGCCGGCCTGCACGCGCTGCACGAAGTAGAGTTTGCCGTCGTCGGCTACCGCCAGGTTGTCGTAGTGGCGCTCTGCGACCTGCAGCGCGACTACGCGTTCTGACAAGCCATCCGTGTCGATACGGGTGGCTGTTTTTTTCTCTTCTTTTTTATCTTTGCGGTCGTCGTCTTTCGACTCGTCGTTATTCTCGTCGTCGGCTTTGCCGGTCTCGTCACCGCTGCCGGGCAATAGCGGTGACTTGCCATCGGCTGCCAGCACTGCCGCATACAGGCCCGCCCGGTAAGGTCGTTCCTGGCTCGTCATGTTCAGGCCAACCTGCAGCGGTCCCGAGTTCGTCGAGGCTGCAAAAAACAGCGTCTTGCCGTCGCGACTGAACGCCGGCGCGGCCACGTCAGCCATGCCGTCGCTCACCCGGTAGTGACGCTGCGATGCAAAGTTGTAGAGCATCAGGTCGCGCAAATAGTTGGGCAGCTCTTTTGTGTAAGCCAGCCAGGCACCATCGGGTGACACGGCGACATCCACCTGGTCGCGCCGCGCGCCTTCGGCAATTTTCGTGATCTGGCCGCGGGCCAGCTCGATGACGTGCAGGTTGAGGTGATTGTCTTCGAAAACGATGCGGTCATTGTTGCTGCCAGCGAACGCCAGCAGGTCGTAAAAATGCGGGCCCAGTTCGAACGTTTTGCGGGAGCCGGTGCCGTCCTGATTGGCAATGACCAGTTTCTGGCCTTGCAGGCTGTCCGTAATCCACGCGACGCGATCACCCGCTGGCGACCACATTGCACTGTATTCCCGTACCGTGCCCGTGCTGCTGATATTGCGCGTCGAACCTTCGTCGGTGGGAATTGTGAAGACCTCGCCGCGTGCCGTTGCGATGACCCGCTTGCCGGTCGGCGAGATATCCGCCGCCTGAATCATCTTGCCCGCACTGCGCCATGAGGTGCGCAGCTGCTCCAGGTCCGGCTTGATGTCGATGACAATTTCACGGGTTTCGCCGGAGCTGACATCGAGGCTTTTGAGGCGACCGCCTGCCTCGTAGACAATTGTCGAGCCGTGGCCGCCGGCGGCGCGAATGTCCCAGACCGTCTCGCCCGACACTTTGCTGATCGCAGCGGATGCCGGGTCATAGTGAAAAACACTGAACTGCTTGTTGTCGCGATCCGACAGGAAATACAGCTGATCACCCAGCCACAGGGGGTTGAAATTGGTCGCGTCTGCGCCCGGCACGGTGACGACTGTTTTGGCGTCCAAATCCATAATCTGGATCGCCGGCGTGGTACCGCCGCGATAGCCTTTCCAGCCGGCCGAGCCGCCGAACAGGCCGTTGTAACCGGAGGCAAACGCGATGTAGGCGAATTGCTTCTGTTCGTTATCGAACGCGCCGCGATAGACGCGGGCGTCCATCACCTTGGTCGGCAAGCCGCCGCTGACAGCGACGCTGAACAGCTGGCCTGAGCGCCCGTGATCGGTTTCGCGCGTCGAAACAAAATGAACGGCTTTGCCGTCCGCACTCCAGCCGCTTGGCATGTTCCCGTCAGGATGCCACGTCAGGCGTTTGGGCTGTCCGCCCTGCACCGGGATGACGTATACATCCGGGCGACCCTCGTACTCCGCAGCAAAGGCGATGCT
>JBATFU010000396.1:0-13232 GCA_049665065.1 Woeseia sp.
TGGCGGGTTACATCACGAATATCGACGAAAGGTCGCTTAGATCAATAGCAACAACGACATTGGACGTCGATCAAGAATGGAATCGTATGAAGGCTGCGACGCTTGGATGAATAAATAGGAGGGACAGCCATCACGACGGCCTTACAGCACGTAAGTCAGCACGTACGCCGTCAGTACCACGGCAATCCAGAGTGCCGTTGTGCCGATAGACCAGGTGCGCGCAAAGACGCCGGCCCGTGAAAGCCCGGTGCCGAAATGACTCGCGGCCCGCCGGCGCAATGCCTCGAGCAACTCGCCGACTCGCGCTTGCAACGCGATGCCAACTGCAGCGGCTGAATAATTGACTGCACGCGCGATCCTGAACAGCAGAACGCGCCACACCCAGTCCGTATCCAGGCTGATGGTGAGAGTGCGTTTCATCAGTGGCAACAACAGGGAGAACGCCAGGCCGGAGAACAGCAACAGCTGCAGATAGAAAAGAACCTTGCCGGCGGTGTACGGGACATAGTCGACCGGGTAGGGCAGGAGCGCGTACAGCAAATTCGGGAAGACACCCAGCAGTATGCACAGCGCGCTTAACAGCACCATGGCCGCGGCCATGTTCCAGGGCGCGTCTTTCGGTCGCAGTCCGGAGTCCTTCTGGAAGAACACGAACCACGGAAACTTGATGCCGGCATGCAGGAAAACGCCCGCCGATGCTGCAGCCAGCATGAAGTAGACGAACACGAGGCTCTCGTCGGCCGCCGCCTGCGAGATCATCGTCTTGGTCGTGAATCCTGAGGTCAGCGGAAAACCGGAAATGGCGAGCGCGCCGATGATGCCGCAAATGGCCGTTAGCGGCATGGTGCGGAACAGGCCGCCGAGATCCGTGCACTTGACGAAACCTGTGCGGTAGATGACGGCGCCCGCGCTCATGAAGAGCAGCGCCTTGTAAAGAATGTGCGCGAAGGCATGCGCCGCCGCGCCGTTTAATGCCATTTCTGTGCCGATGCCCACGGCGCAGACCATGAACCCCACCTGGTTGACGATCGAGTAGGCAAGAATGCGCCGCACGTCGTTCTCAAGCAGTGCGTAGATAATGCCGTACATCACCATGAACAGACCGATGCCAACCAGTACCGGTTCGCCGGGAAACAGCAGTATCAGGGCGAGCACCGCTGTCTTGGTCGTGAAGGCGGACAGGAACACCGAACCCGTCGGGCTGGCTTCCGGGTACGCGTCGGACAGCCAGGCGGATACCGGCGGTGCCGCCGCGTTGATCAGAATGCCGATCAGGATCATCCAGGTGTCGAAGTTCGTTGCGAGCATCGGCTGCACGTCGATCGATCCGGTGTGAATGGCGACACCCTCGATACCGACCTTCAGAATCACGCCGCCCAGCAGGTGCATGATGGCGTAGCGAACACCGGCCGCCCGGGCGCCCGCAGTGCCGCCGCACCAGACCACCACCGTCGAGAACAGGGCCATCAGTTCCCAGTACAGGAAGAAGGTGATGAGATCGCCCGCGAAGCTGACACCGATGGCACCGGCCGCATAAATAAGGGCTGCGGATAATTCGTACCATTTCGCCTGGCGGAATGCGTACAAACCGCCGCCGAATGCCATCAATGCGAAAATCGTCGCGAAAAGCCGCCGCAGCGGACTGCCTTCAATCGGTTCGATCGGGTAGTCGAGGAACGTTACGGTGGCGACGACGCCGTCGGGAATCTGCCAGATGGCCCACAGCGTCAGGAGCGGGGTGCCGAGCACCAGCAGGCTTCGCCAATGACCGCGCGCGAACCCAATGAGGATCGCACCAACAACCATGATGAGCGCCGGTGGCAATACGTCAAACATCGTCGTCTCCGGCGTAATAGTCCTCATCACGCTTCAGGACAAAGCCGAGCGCTTTCGCCACCAGCACCATGGCAAGGCAGGAAACAAACCCGAATGCCGCGCCAAATCCAAACCAGCCATCAACGCCAAAATAGCCTTTGACGTAAACAAAGAACTGCGCAGCAACGGTCAGCGCAAGCACAATCGAGAACGCCCACCACAGTTTGCGAATAGTTGCCGGTCGCACCAGCCAGTGTGGTTTATCGTTGTTCATGAAATCGTCCGCACAAGCTGTCCCTCGAGTTCCAGGACCGGTCCGTTGAACAAGAAAAATGCGAGCGTCAGCGCCGCCGTAATCATCAGCGCCAGCACGACGGCGAACGGCGCCTCGCCATGTTCTTTGGCCGGTGGTGTGTCTTCCCTGAGGAACCACGCCGCGAAGATAATCGGCAGGAAGTAGGCGGCATTCAGCACGGTGCTGGCGATAATCGTCGCGATTGCCACGTAGTTGTCTGCCTGGAATGCGCCGGCCAGGATGTACCACTTCGAAACGAAGCCGCCCGTGGGTGGTACACCGATCATGCTCAATGCGCCGATAGTAAAGGCCGCCATTGTCCAGGGCATGCGTCTGGCGATGCCGCGAAGCTGGTGCACCTCAGTTTTCTTGGCCGCTGTGTAGATCGCGCCGGCCGCGAAGAACAAGGTGATCTTGCCAAAGGCGTGCGCCACGATGTGCACAGCTGCGCCTATCTCGGCCAGTGGTTTCAGAATAGCGGTCGCCATGACGACATACGAGAGCTGCGCCACGGTCGAATAGGCCAGCAGGCGCTTCAGGTTCTGCTGCTGCAGGGCCACGACGCTCGCGGCGATAATGGTAAATGCGGCCGCGTAGACGAGCCAGCCGCTGCTCGGCTCGGCAAACAGGAAGTCGACGCCAAAAATGTAAATGATAATTTTGGTGACCGTGAATACGCCGGCCTTGACGACCGCGACAGCGTGCAACAGCGCACTGACCGGGGTTGGCGCAACCATCGCCGCCGGCAACCAGCGATGCATCGGCATAACCGCTGCCTTGCCGACACCGAATACAAACAGTCCCAGCAACAGGCCAACGGCGGCGCCGTCGATCTTGCCCTCAAGAATGCCGCCCGGCGTGAAGGTGCCCGTGCCTGCGACGGAGTAAGTCCAGATGATGGCGGGAAGCAGCAGGCCGATCGACGTCGTTAATAAAACGCCGAGATAAATGCGTGCCGAACGCACGGTTTTCGCATCGCCCTTGTGTGACACCAGCGGGTAGGTTGATAGCGTCAGGATTTCGTAGAACAGGAACAGCGTGAACAGGTTGTCGGCGAAAGCGATGCCGATGGCTGCAGCCAGTGCAACCGCGAAGAAAATATAGAAGCGCGTCTGGTTCGACTCCTTGTTCGCGCGCATGTACCCGATTGAATAGATCGAGTTCACGATCCACAGGCTCGAAGCGAGTGCAGCAAACAGCATGCCAAGCGGCTCAACGCTGAACGCCAGCTCAATGCCGGGCACCACTTCGGTCAGCAGCAGCGACGGGCGTCCGCCCTGCATCAGCTCGGGCACCAGGCTCCAGACAGTCCACGCGAGCGCACCGGCCGTCAGCAACGTGACGGCCTCGCGGGCATTGGCGCCAATGCGGCTGGCAGCGGCAATACCGGCGGCGCCAACCAGCGGCAAAACCAGCGCGAGCAATATCAGGTTGCTGCCACTCATGGCAGATGCTCCAGCAGCGTTTCCGCAGCGGATGTCGCCAGCGTCACTGGTACTTCAGGCGCGAGGCCGAAGTACAGGTTGGCAAGCGCCGCGACCCAGGTCACAGCGAGCATCACAAAAGGTGCCTCCCGCACGGCCGACAGGTCGGACGCCGGTTCGGCAAAGTACATGGCTTCAACGATGCGCCAGATATAGACAACCGCCATCAGCGAACTGATGACGAGGACAGCAACGAGAGCGATGCCGAGTGAGCCTTGTTCGAGCGCGGCGGTGATCAGGTACCACTTGCTGATGAAGCCGGCGGTTCCAGGAATACCGATCAGGCTGAAGCCGGCGACGACAAAGGCTGCCGCCGTCCACGGCATGCGTTTTGCTATGCCGCCAAGTTCGGGCAGTCGCAGACCCGTGCACGCCGTGGCAAGGCAGCCGACGGCGAGGAACAGCGCGCCTTTCGCGAGCGCGTGATTGAACAGGTGTACGGTACTGGCCGTCAGGCCCGCCACCGTGACGAAACTGGCGCCGAGCAATATGTAGCCGATCTGCGCGATCGACGAGAAGGCCAGCAGGCGCTTGATGTTCTGTTCGAACAGTGCGACGCCCGACGCGATCAGGATTGCGAGCACCGCGAGTGGCATCAGGAAATAGGCGAACTGGATATCGTGGTTGGCCAGATTTCCCTGGAAGACGAAGAAGTCGAAACGCAGCAAGAGATACAGCGACACTTTCGTTGAACACGCAGCGAGAAATACCGTTACGGCATTGGGTGCGTAGGTGTAGGCGTTCGGCAGCCAGACGTGCAGCGGGAACACGGCAGCCTTCAACGCAAGGCCGATCGTTATGAAGCCGGCAGCAACCAGGATGGGTGTCTGATCACTGACTTCCTGAATGCGAAGCTCCATATCGGCGAGGTTCAGCGTGCCGGTCATCAGGTAGATCAGGCCGATACCGATAAGGTAAAACGTCGCGCCGATGGTGCCCATGATCAGGTATTTAAATACTGCAGGCAGGGCGCGACGATCCGAGCCGCCGGCAATGATCACGTAGCTCGCCAGCGACGAGATCTCCATGAAGACGAATATATTAAAGGCATCGGCAGCGACAGGAATTCCCGACAAACCGGCGAGTGCCAACAGCCAGGCCGAATAAAAAAGTGGCTGTCGCGATTCGTCAATATCGGCATCGACGCTTCGGCGGCCGGCGAGCAATGCAAAGGTCGATGCGCCCGTGACGATCAGCAGCAGCAGTGCGCTAAAGCGATCGACGCCGAGTTCGATGCCATAGGGCGCCGGCCAGCCGCCCATTCGATAGGTGTACGTGCTGCCGTCGAGCACGCCCATCGTCATCGCAATGGCGATCGCGAACGCAAGCAGGCTGGCCGCGGTCGCGGCCACGCGCGCAAGTCCAGCAGGTTTGAGCAGCATGACCAGCGGCGCGCTGAGCATCGGCACTATGACCTGCAGTGCCGGCAGATGGTGCGAGAGGGTAGTCACTGGCGATCCTGCTCCTGGATCTCGTGCTCTTCGATCGAGCCGTATTCCTCTTTAATGCGTACAACAATTCCGAGGCCGAGCGCGGTGGTCGAGATGCCGACAACAATAGCCGTCAGAATCAGCACCTGTGGGAGCGGATTGGAATAAACGGAAACGCCGTCCTGGAAAATAGGTGCGGTACCGCCGTCAACCTTGCCCATCGTTATGTAGAGCAGGAACACCGCCGCTTGGAAAATCGACAGGCCGATGAGCTTCTTGATGAGGTTGGGTTTCGCAATAACGGCGTAGAAACCGATCATCAGCAAAATGGCGAATACCCAGTAGTAAACGAGACCCAGTAATTCCACTAGACTTTGCCTCGCGCCGCGAACGCATGGAAAACGCATAGCAGGACGCCGGTCACGGTGATGCCGACGCCGAGCTCAATCACGATGATGCCGATGTGTTGTCCGGCAATCGGATCAGACGCCAGCACAGAATAATCAAGGAAGTTTGCACCCAACAGCATGCTGGCAATGCCGACGGCCCCGTACAACAGCGCACCGCCGGCGACCAGCCATTTGAGAACGTGCATGGGCAGGGCGCGCAGTGCGGCCGCTTCGCCTTCCAGCAGCGCATAGAGAATGACAGATGCGGCAACGATCGCGCCGGCCTGAAAGCCGCCGCCAGGCCCGTAGTCACCGTGAAACTGGACATAGAGGCCGAACAGGAAAATGAAGGGAATCAACATACGCCCGACAACACGTGGCACCAGGTAGTGGCGCAGGCCCTGACTCGGTTCATCGGTCACCTGAAAGTGTGCGCGTCGCCCGGCTGTCCCGGCACTTAACAGGAACAGCACACCGATGCCCGCGGTGAACACCACAAACACTTCTCCCAGCGTGTCATAGCCGCGGAAACTTGCCAGTACGGCCGTCACCGCATTCGGGATATCGATAAGCTCCGGCGTTTTCTCGAGGTACCAGGGTCCGACGTGCTGATGCACTGGTGCTTCGGGGTCGCCCAGTCGAGGCTTGTCGAAGGTTGCATAAATAACAATGAGCGTGGTTACCGTGACGACGCCCAACGCCAGCAGGCGATTGTTTGAGCCGCCGCGTTCGCTCTCGCCAGTCAGGGCGAGCGCACCAAGAAACAGGACAGTGGAAATGCCGGCGCCGATCGCCGCTTCAGTCAGCGCCACGTCGGCCGCATCGAGCAGGAAAAAATTGGCTGCCATCAGCAGGCTGAATATGCCGGTCAGGATAACGGCAGCAAATAGACTCTCGCTACGAACAATAGCGAGCGCCGTTATGACCAGCAGAGTAAGCAGGAAGACACCGAACAAAATGATCATTTCTGCCGCTCCCGTGGCTTGATACTGCCTTCTTGAGGCTGAAGACCGGAGAGGATCGCAGCACTCGCGAGCGCGTTCGATGCTGTCGGGCTGGTGAGCAACAAGAACAGCAGTATCGCCGCGAGCTTGATCGTTGCAAGCGTCAGGCCCGCCTGCAGCATGATGCCGCCGATGACCAGTACGGCGGCCATCGTGTCGGTAAGGCTGGCCGCATGCATGCGCGTATACAGATTGGGCATGCGCAGCGCACCGAGTCCGCCAATAAAAACGAACGCTCCGCCCGCGGTAAGCATCACCCAACTCAATATGTCTATGAACAGAGTCATGGCAGCTACTCGCTCGCGCTCTTTTTCGCGTCGTCGCTGTCTTCACGATCCCGGATGAACTCGAGAACCGCGATCACGCCAATGAAGTTGATGAGTGCGTAGACTAAAGCGAGATCAAGGAAGTCGGGACGCCCATACAAAAATGCTACAACCGACAACAACAGCACCGTCTTTGTGCCAAACATGTTAGCCGCGAGTAGTCGGTCATAAATGGTTGGACCAAGCAGCGCGCGCCCAAGCGCCAGTGCCATCGTAATGAGCGTTGCGAGTGTAACGGCGTAATACATGACTAGTTCTGTCTCAGAGCCAGGACGCGCCGATCCATCTCGCCCTTCCTGAGCTCGTCGGCGCCTGCCTTCGTTAAGGCGTGCACAGTAATTTCGCCGTTATACACGTCGAGCGCGAGTGTGCCAGGCGTGAGTGTTATCGAGTTCGCAAGGATCGCCTGATCAACGGGATGTTCGCAGCTCGCCTTGATCTTGACGACTTCGGGGCTGATCGGAAGGCTTGGGCTAAGCACAATGCGAGCAACATCGAGGCTGGACTTGACGACTTCTTTCGCCAGCCACAGCCAGTAGCTTATAAGGCGGCGCCCGAAACCAAGCGCAAACACTTCGGTCTCGAAGTACTCCATGCGGTGTTTGATGTAAATGGTCAGCAGGCACGAGAAAATTCCAAGCCC
Organism: Woeseia sp.; assembly: GCA_049665065.1. Lineage (GTDB taxonomy): Bacteria > Pseudomonadota > Gammaproteobacteria > Steroidobacterales > Woeseiaceae > Woeseia. The sequence continues at coordinate 7,387 of JBATFU010000396.1, forward strand.
AAGTAACAGAGGTTTGTAAATTCCCGACCACAGCAACCATGCTGCGACCAGCGGAACCAGCAGCACCAGCATGCGTGTTATTGTTTTGGTTGCCGTGCTCATACAGCGGCCTTAGTTGTCGCTATCCGGGTCGCAGGGGTACTCGCGGCGCAAAGTGGAAAAAACAGCATCACGTGCCAGGAGGTCGGCGTCCAGCACTTTGCGGTTGGCCAGATCAGCGACCACTTTTTCCACGACTTCTTCCAGAGCGTTCGCTTCACCGAGACAGAAGTCCGCATAGACGGTCGGGCCCCGCCGGCTGATTCGGCTGCCAATTCTACTGCGAATAGCCCGTTCGGAGAATGTTTCGTCCTGGTCGAATTCAGAAGCAATGTTCTCGAGAACGCGGGCATCGGTCGCTACCGCGCCATCGATGAATCCCTGCACGTAGCGTACGCAGAAGATGGCGTCTTTACCGTCTCTGTCGTCATGGTAGAAGGCACAGTGCTCGGCGAGCTCCGGCGTCGATAGCGGCTCGACGCTGTCGGCACGGTCCGACAGCAGCATGAGTGCGAAGGCAGAAAAAAGCAGTGTTTTGATGTTCATTTAAATCTCTCCGGCTTGTTTTTTATCGGCGCCTGCTGTTCAAGAATGGTCTCCAGCAGTTCGCCGACGGTGCAGTGTTGCTCGATAGCGTGGCGCAGATGCGCCTTGGTGTTGATAACGTAGTGATTGCGGCGGCCTTCCTTTGCGCGCTCGAGAATGCCCGCCTCTTCGAGTTCGCCGATCAGCCGAAAAGCGGTGCGTTCGGTAATCCCAACCCTGCCAGCCACGTCGCGCAGTCGCGCATCCGGATTGTCGGCGAGACATACCAGCACGTGGGCGTAATTGCTAAGGAAGGTCCAGTTGGGGAGTGGCTGTGGCACAGCAGGGCTCTGACGCTTAATGATGGAGGTGCAATCTATGACATATCAAACAAGAAAACAATAACTAGAGACAAAAAACCAGAAATATATGTCATGTATAAATGAGGTGCGGCGTGAAGTCGAAAAAGGCTAATCCTGTCAGGTGCTTACAGGATACTGGCTGCCTCGTTAGCTGTTGCTTAAGGTGCGGTAACCCGGTGATCCAACCCTAAAAATAGGTGACCTCACCCGACTTTCAGGCGGACTCAAACAGGGTAATACCGGAAATTTCGGAACGGCTGTTGGGGCTGTTCGGCAGCTAATCTGCATTTCAGGGACTCAGGACCAGTCGGTCGACCAGGATTTCGTCAGCGTTGGGCACGGTAAAGAACAGGTCGCGACCTGTTGTCGATTGACGCTCCCACGCCGAAAGCAACAAGAGGCAAACATTGTGGCCTACTCAATCGCCGCATTATCGATGGCGAACACGCCTCGCCGCTCATCGATTACGAGTCCGGTTGCACAAAAACTTCCGTACCTTTCACCGAAACTTCGTACGGCCAACAGCAAGATTCTTTTCGCAAGATACCGGTTCATCCCGACGCTACCGCGGGTTTCAGCCCCAGAGATGACGGTCTTTCTCAATCACCTGCGAGGAGGGACCAACGATCAGCGGGTCCGGGCCGTGTAGCACCTGGTCATTCTTGTCCGGATAGTTGAGCTCCGACAGGAAGTGCTGCATGCAATTCAGGCGTGCGCGTTTCTTGTCATCCGACTTGACAATGGTCCACGGCGCATCAGCCGTATCGGTGTAAAAAAACATCGCTTCCTTGGCCTCGGTGTACTCTTTCCACTTGCCCTGCGACAGCTGGTCAATCGGGCTGAGTTTCCATTGCTTTAACGGATCCCTGTTGCGCGCCTTGAAGCGTCGCTGCTGTTCTTCGTGGGTAACGGAGAACCAGTATTTGAATAGACGAATGCCGGAACGTACCAGCATGCGCTCGAGATCCGGCACCTGGCGCATGAACTCGAGGTACTCCAGGGAATCGCAGAAGCCCATGACGCGCTCAACGCCGGCGCGGTTGTACCAGGAGCGATCGAAGAAGACCATTTCGCCCGCTGTCGGCAAATGTTCTATGTAGCGCTGGAAGTACCACTGGCCCAGTTCGTGTTCAGTTGGCTTCTCCAGCGCAACAGTTCGCGCCGCGCGCGGATTAAGGTGTTCCATGAAACGTTTGATGGTGCCGCCCTTGCCCGCCGCATCGCGTCCTTCAAAAATGACGACGACGCGTTGCCCGGTTTCCTTTACCCAGCTCTGGACCTTCAGCAACTCGACCTGCAGTTCCTCCTTGTGCTTTTCGTAGACATCCCTGCGAATCCTGGTCTTGTACGGGAACTTGCCGTCACGAAATAAATCCCTGATCTTCTCGGGGTCATGCCGCATCTGGCCAAAGATGTATGCTGGCGATTCCTGCTGTTCGTCACCGTTTGCTGCGGCGGATGCCATACTGACAGCGTTCTTCGGTCCTGCAGATTCCTGGTCTGTCATGTGCGCTCTCTTATCGTCGGCAATACCAAGGGCAATTTTCCACCGATTGAGTAGCTCATTGAATACGGAAAACTGCCTATAGCGGCAGCATTAGGCCAGCGCTCTCCTGCGTCCGGAGCGGCGCCGGACTGCGCCATTCAGGCGGCCGAAAATGCGATCAATGCTGAGCCGGCTTTTTCGTTCGGTCTCGCTAGTTGTTCGGTGCAGCAGCCGGTTTCTTCCGCTTCGGCAAGCGCCATGGCGCTTTTTTGATAGCCGCCGATTCCCAGAACGACACACCTGGCTTGCGACCGGCGCTTTGTCGGTGGTCGACGAACCGATAGGGGTCCTCATTCAAAAGGTGCCAGTCGGCCTTCGCAAACTCGAACAGGTCGCGCACGTTTTCCTTAATCTGTCCGTGCTCATCGCGGTGTGACTGCCAGAGGTACTCGATGACATTGAAACAGGTCGACACGTGACCAGCTGCAATCAGTACATCGAGGTCGTGTCGTTCGCGATCCGGCTTGTCGATCCACAATTTCGTGCCCATCTCGGCGGCCCGCTTGACGACAACCTGCGTGGCAACGGTGGGCGACTTGACGAACTCCGGCAGGTCGCCGGAGCCGCCGGCCGTGATGGAGCCGATATCGTTGATGTTGTTGTCCATCACGCGCTTCTCGAATTCCTCGTGGCTGTACAGCAGCGAATAACCGAGCTGTCGAATGCGGTTCATGAAGATTCGTGACGTGAGCGCAGACATCGAACTTGCGCGTTGCGACGTCATATCCCAGATCTGACCGATGCGCAGGCTCTTCGCATACGACCACCACTGCCGTTTCATCGGCGGCATCACTTCGACAGCGGCCTCGGCAAGCTGCCGCCCCTTGATGCGAATCAGGATCAGGGAGCCGACGGTCACCAGCATCAACGCGAACAGGAAAGCGGACTCGCCGTAGAAAAAGGCCTTCTGGAACCGAGATGCGTCGGCGGGCGGGTCCGGCATCATGAACAAACTCAGCGTCAACAATATCGTGATGACCCAGATGAACTTGTCGATCGCTCCAAGCGACAGATTTCGCAGCCAGTGCTTAAAGCCTTTTTGTGATGAATGGAGGCGTGGCGCCACGGCGTACATCGGGTCCCTTAAGATCGGCGTATCCGAAACGATGAACAGGTCAACGTCGCCCATGTCTTTTTGCTTTTGCACGTCGGAGCAGTCTTCCATGCTGCGCAGCACCCAGCGCGCCCAGTCGCGCGGCCGGATCGGCTCGAGAGACGCGATCTGGTCAAACAAAGCGTCTTCATCCATTCCCTTGCTGACGCGATGCTTTTTCGCGAGCGTCAGTATGATGCTCGTAATCCCCTGGTTGTCGTAAACGCCGCCGTCCATTAACGGGACGCTCGTAATGTTGTACCGGTCCCTGAGGTAATCCTCGACCTGCTCGCAAAACGGACGCTTGCTCTTGCCGCCGGGACGCCACTCGTCGCCAGGCCAGTGAAAATCCTGCGGGAACATGAGGGGCTCCATGCCGCCCGGGATGCAGCTCGATGCTGCCATGATATCGGCCATGCGAATGGCCTTGGCGTGTTCTTCCTTCAAAGAGATCATGGCGTTGCCGATAACGCCCTGGTATTCACTTTTCTGGAAGCGAAACGCGAAACCTGATTTGAACTCGGTGGCGTTAAAAATAATTTCTTTCAGCGGTATCACCGGTTCTTCTTCCCAGAACACGGAAAATGTCGGGTCGTCGTAGTAGCGTGCAAGGAATCGTTCCCGATAAACCTCAGCCAATGCGGTGATCATGGTGCGCGACCCCGACGCTACCGGCGGTTCGCGGCGCTCGAGTACCTCGAGCAGGTCCTCCAGCGTGTTGAGCTCGGGAAGAAACTCACAGATGTTTTCGTAAAACTCCTGAAACGATTCACCCTTCTTTAATGAAAGCGCATAGCCAATCCCGATCAGGGAGCCACCGGATACTGAAGACAAGGTATGTACGTGACTTAAAAGGCCCGCGCGATTCAAATAATCGAGCGTGCCAAGGTGATAGCCGACTGCGCGCACACCCCCACCCGACAACGACAGGGCGATGTTATTGAAGGGATGCTCTGGCATTTCGCGTTCGACCGGCATGGCGCACTCCAACTAGAGGATTAGTCTCATGGTAGTCCAAACCTGCGCGAACTCAACTCGAGAACGAACACAGGTCGGCAATCAACACCGTGATCGCGATAGTCCTGTCCTATACTGTGTTTACCTTCGGGTGTAACGACCTGTCCACCAGCGGGCGGGTATGACCGGTGCTCTCGATCCGTAGTTTGCGCAACAGGTGTCCTCTCAACATCGCCCGACCCACGAGGCGGAGCAGATCATGCAAAGCATCAACACGTCACGGCTGTCGTTTCACTTCGCTTGCCTGTGTATCGGACTATTGGCAACTGCTGCGTGTAGCAGCGCCGTTGCAGACTCCGCAGCGATTGACACGCAGCTTGAGAAAATCAAAATCCATGCCGGCGCAAAGAATGGTGCGTATGCGGCACTCGTCGATCAGATCAATATCCGCGCGGCCGACCTGCGGGAGACCTGCGGCCCGACTCCGCTGGAAACCTGCCCGGTTTCCCGGTTCGAGTTCGAATCCGCCTGCGATGACGGCGGCAGTATCGCCAATTTGCAAAGGCTGGGCATGCCGCGCCGAATTTCAGCGGAACCGATACAAGAGCAATTGCGCGGATATTTTCGTCGCCTCTTCTCGAGCGACTCGAATAACGGTATTGCAGATGCCGGGTGCGAGAAAGATTCACCAGGAAAAAAACGTGGCTTCGCGCTTGTACAGAATTTTTTCGTCTACGGCGCCGCCGCCAAAAATTGTCAGGGCAGTGCTTCAGAACAATGCAGGTCGCGTGCTGCAAACGAGGACTTAAGTGAGTTTGCTTACTTCGAAGACCTGCGTGCCGTTTTGCCGATCTCCTATGGCCGCATCCAAATAGTCGCCGCCAAAAGACAGAGCGGCACACAAGAGATCGAGGAACTTAAGGATCTGGCTGGTAAACCTGTCTACCTCGGTAGCGGCGTCAACGCGGTTCATGGCAAAGAAGTATTCAATCGGCATCCGCTGATTGCACGGAGCCTGGATGCCAACATCATTTCGAGGGAAACAGCGATAACAGAGTTGGCCAGCAAGGTCGGGATTCCTGAAGACGAGATTCCAAAAGGGCAGCGGGCACTCGGCACCCTCCTGATTGCCTGCAACATCGTGGACGCCTACGTCATTTCGGGCGAAGTCATAAAGGAGGAGCAGGTATCTCTTGGCGCGCCCTATGCGGATAGTTGTGAGCCGATCGAATTAAGGCAAGTACCGATTCCGGACGTCATTATTAACGGCATGACCTCGGAGTTTCCTTACTACCAGCGAGTCGCCTCGCCTCCGGTACTGCAG
>JBATFU010000397.1:0-3206 GCA_049665065.1 Woeseia sp.
GACCAGCGACTTCGGCAAGAGCTGGAGCAGTTTGACGCGCGGTCTCAACAACGAGATTTATCTTAAGGTCCTGCGCGAAGATTCAAAGCAGCGCGGCTTGCTGTACCTCGGCACCGAGCGCGGCATGCAGGTCTCGCACGACGACGGCCGCAGCTGGGAATCGCTGCAGCTCAACCTGCCAACCGTCGCGATAGCTGACATGGTCGTCGCGGGCGATGATCTTGTACTTGGCACGCTCGGCCGTTCCGCGTGGATACTCGATGACCTGACACCTGTCCGCGAGATGTCGCCCGCTGTTGCGAAAAAAGCCCTGCACCTGTTCCCGCCGTTGCCCGCGATTCGCTGGAGTTATGCAGCGCCGCCGTGGGGCTCGGACGCAGGCAGCAATTCGAATCCGGCAGCGGGTGCAATTCTTACTTATTACCTGCAGGAAAAACCGGAAGGCGAAGTTACTCTTGAGGTGCTTGATAGCGCAGGCAATGTCATTCGCAAACTCAGCAGCGAACTCGAAGCGCCGTACATCGCGCCGGATCATCCCGATGCAGATCCTTACGATGAACCGAAAGCAGACCTCGAGGCCGCACAGGGCATGAATCGCGCGGCCTGGGATCTCGCCTACGAGGGCGCCCGGCGCATCCCCGATTCAACGAACGACGCGGGCAATGTGAACGTCGGGCCGAAGGTTTTACCTGGCGACTACCGCCTGCGCCTGACCGTGGGGAGCGAGAGCGTCGAACAAACCGTCACGGTACTGCCGGACCCGCGCGCAGCAACGGACATCGCCAGCCTGCGGGCGCAGAGCGAGTTCCAGCTCGCACAGCGCGACCGAATTTCCGCTCTGGTTGCGGATGTCGAAGTCCTGCGCAAGCTGAAGAGGCAACTGGAAGCCCGGCACAGCGAACTTGCCGACAACCCGCGCGCGACGCGACTGGTGGAGCTTGGTACGCAGGCACTGGCAAGAATCTCGGATCTCGAACAGCGTTTGTACAACCCGAACGCCGCCGTTAACTACGACATCCTGGCCGGTCGTGAAGGTGGTGCAAAACTCTACTCGCGCTACGGCTGGCTGTACCTTACCGGACTCGACCATAACGGCCCGCCCACCCAGGGCATGCTGGAGGTCAGTCAGGAATTGGATGAGATTTACCAGCAGACTGCCGCCGAATTGCGTTCGTTCGCCGAGCAGGACTTGAAAACTCTTAACGACCTTGCCGTCGAACTCAAGGTGCCGTACCTCGAATTCTAAAACGCGAGCTTCTCCAGCGCCGCTGAAAAGCGCGAACGCAGCGCGTCTGAGCGCAGCGGGAACGCACGGAAGAAATCCGCACGCGACAACCGCGGATCACGTTCGTGCACGTTCGCAGCCAGCAGCCGTGCCGCAGGCTCATTGCCCGCCATCAATTCCGCGGCCGCAGCAATCATCGCAATAAGTGCGTGTGCCCCCGGCGAGCGGGCAGCGCGTTGCAGCCATCGCGCCGCTTCAGCATCTTCGCCCTGGGCAAGGTGCGAGAAGCCGCGCACACCGAGCATCCCGTAGTAAAGCGGGTCAAGCGGACTAAGTTGCATCGCAAAGTCGGCCAGCTCCCGAGCTGCAACGCCGTTGCCGGCCATGATTTCTGTCCAGGCGCGCGCATAAATGCCCTGCGCATAGTTCGGACTGAGACTCGTGGCGCGTTCGAGCCAGGTCAGTGCGCGCTCGAGGTCGCCCTCCAGCCAGTACGTGCGGCCCATCACGAAGTTGACGAACGGGTCGAGCGAATCGAGGTCAACCGCGGTCTGCGCGCAGCTGCGTGCCAGCGCAATCTCGCTGGCGACGTCATCCGTCTGGTGCAGGAAAGCCGTCTGGAAGTGTACGAATGACAGTCCCGCGTGGGCGCGCGCGAAGTTGCCATCCTGCGCCACGGCACGCCCGAACATGTTTTCAGCAACCAGGTTGTCCTTGCGGTTGAAGCGATAGATGTGCTGCAGGCCGACGTGGTAGGCCGACCAGGCATTAAGATTTTCGGTAGCTTGCAATTGTGCGTCGGCAGCCTCGTGCAGCGGAATCTGAATCTCCAGCGCCGCGAGTATTTGCGAGCGTATCTCGCTGCGAAATGCATGCACGTCGTCGACGAGGCCGGTATAGCGTTCTGCCCAGACCACCTCGCCATCGCGTGTATCCGCGAGTTCCGTCGTGACGGCAAGCTGCTTGCCGGTGACTTCGACACCACCTGAGAGACAGTAGCGCACGCCAAGCCGGTGACCCACGTTGCGCGCATCGATGTCATCGTCGCGCAGTCGAAACGACGAACCGCGTGCGATGACGAAAAGCCAGCGCAGGCGCGCAAGTTCCGTAATGAGGTCGTGCGGCAGGCCTTCGGCAATTGTTGCGTAGGGCCCGGACTTGCCTACAAAACGAAACGGCAGCACGGCGATGGACGGGCGCGACGGCCGATCGACCGGCAAGTCCACCTGCTTCGGGTGTGCAAAGGCGCCGCCGAGACTCGGCAGTGCCAACGCCACACCCGGTTCCACACGCACGGCGGCCACAAAACGAAACCCCTGACCGTGCACGGTCTTGATAAAGCCTTGGGTCTTGCCGTCATCACCCAGCGCCTTGCGCGCCGACTTTATCCGGCTACTCAATGCGGAGTCGGAGACGACACGGCGTTCCCACAGCTTCTCAAGAATTTCCTCTTTCGAGACCAGCCGCTCGCGGTGTTCGACCAGAAAGGCCAGCAGCGCAAATACCTGCGGCTCCAGCGGGCGCGGCTCGTTATCCGCGCGAAGCTCGGCCTTGTCGATGTCGAGTTCAAAGTGGCCAAAGCGGTAAATCATAGCGGCCAGAATAGAGCAGTCCCGGCTAAACGCCTAGCAAGCTCCACGAAATCTCCATGCCATCTCCAAGCTTGCCGCCCCGCCGGCGCGTAGAAATAAGTTATTGGCAGCGGGTGTTTGCATCCCGGCCACACCAAGGAGACAGACATGAAACACGCACGAGCAGATTTACCGGTGCGCCTGGAAGCTGGCGGCGTATGTATCCAGGCACATGACTGGGGTGACACCAACGTGGCGCGTATCCGTTTCCCGAAGGGCGCTGATGCGACGCCGCTACTGGTCGGCATGCCCAACGACCTGTGCCAGTGTCCGCACTGGGGAACGGTACTCAAAGGCTCAATCAATGTGCGCTACGCGGATGGCCGGCAGGAGACCGTGCAAGCCGGAGA
>JBATFU010000398.1:0-5451 GCA_049665065.1 Woeseia sp.
GTCCTGAATTCCTGCCGGGCATCAGTCTGACGGCCGGCAACCCACAGTGCGTCGCCCAGGGTTGAATGCGCCAGGTAGTCATTCGGTTGCAGATGAATGGCTTGCGTGAGATTGTCGATCGCCGCATCAAGGTCACCAAGATAGTAATGCATCAGTGCTAGGTTGCTGTAAGTACCTTTCGTTGGTTCGATGCTGATTGCCTTTTCATAAACGGGCGCCGCCGCCGAAAAGTCACCCGTTAGCAAATAGGCCGATGCGAGATTGCTATAGCCGTTCATATTACGTGGTTCGAATCCGACGACGTATTCAAACTGCTCTGCGGCTTCAGCATAACGGCCGCTACGATAGAGGAAGGTGCCGAGGTTGTTGTAGGCGGACGCATCGCCGGGATGCGCGTCAATTGCTTTGCGCAGGCTTGCTTCGGCCTCAACTGGTTGCTTCAACAGCGAATAGGTATCACCCAGACCAGTCAGCGCTTCCACGCTGGACGGGTCAATCGCCAGCGCTTTCTGATACGAGGCTTCGGCGTCCGCGTGTCGGCCGGTCGAACGGTACAAGTCGCCGAGTGCTGTGTGCACCACGTCGAGGTTTGGATTCAGCGAAAGTGCTCTGCCGCATGACGACTCGGCCCGGGAAATAAACGTTGCATCATCGACTTCGATATAGCCGCGCACCAGCACGGCACATTTGCCGGCATGCGCGGCAGCATACTCCGGGTCCACACTAAGTGCCGCGTCAAACCAGCCCAGCGCTGTGGAAATCGTGCTTATCGAAGTAGGCAAGCGGGAAGCCTCTATGCCACGCCGATACAAAACCCAGGCATCGAGCGATGGGTCTTCGGAAACGTTTAGAGATGCAACGCGCAGGCCGGGTGGCAAGGCAACGCGTACATTTGCAACTGCCAGCCCCGCAATTTCGTCGCGGATGCCGAAGTAATCTTCTTTCGGTCGGTCGAACTTGCGCGCCAGTTTGTGAAAGCCATCTTCGGAGTTAATCATCTGAATAGTGACGCGCAGGCTGTCGGCTGCCATCTCGACGCTACCCTCCAGATACATCTCGACGCGCAATCGATCTCGCACTTCCTTGGACGCACTGTTCGGCTGCAGCGTGAAAGAATCGCCACGCGACGCGACGCGCAAGCCGGGGACACGCGAGAGCTGCGTGATGACATCATCGACGAGGCCGTCGGCGAAGATTTGCGTTTCTTCGCTGCCATCGAGATTCAGGAAGGGCAGGACAGCGAAGGAATTCTCGACTATCGGCGGCAGCTTCAGGCTGAGCTCGGCTGTTTGTGTCGGTGGCACTCGCGCCTTCGGCAAGCCCACGCCCTGGTCATAGGCGTACACAATAACCGCAGCGGCAGACAGCGCGCCGATGACCGAAATATAGGTGCGGCTGAATCGCCGTTTTCTCGCATCGGCCGGCGACAGGTGATGCACGATAGCCCGACCGTCGCGAAACTCCAGGTACCAGGACAGGATCAGGGCAATCGGCAGGCCGGCGATTACGAGTACGGTAACAAAGGTGCCGGCCCATTCGGGCAGGTGCAACTGATCGAACACGATGTCGCTGACCTGGATCAACAGCCAGCCGATCAGCAGATACGCGAGCCCCGTTTCAAGTACACCGCGGCGCTTCAGGTTTTCGATAAAGCCAATGTCGGTGATCCTTGCACCATCGCCGAGCACGACGGAATTCGTCGTTTCGGCAACCAGTTCCGGGGTCACCAGCAGCCGGTAACCGCGTCTTGGCAGCGTCTGGATGAACTGGGGATTGTCGGCATGATCGTCGAGCGCGTGACGAATTTCGCTAATGGCGTGTGTGAGCGCCTCACTGCTGCCGTGACCGTCGCCCCAGACGTCGGCTATCAAGGTTTCGCGCGTGACGAGTTCAGCCGGCTGTTTTGCGAGGCACAGCAATACTTCGGCCGCTTTCGGCGGCAAATGCGTGGTGCCGCCGCGACCGGTTACCTGCCCCTTAAACGGCTCTACGAGCCATTCGTCCAGGTAAAAGCCATGGATGAGGTCCGAATCCAACAGGCTGCCTCGCTGCAATGCCAGATCTTATTATAGGGGGATGGCGCGTCGGAACGATGTTCCCGTTGAAACAACGCAACCAAAGTGCAAGACCACACGGTTTATCAACCCGCGCGGCGGGAGTGCCAGTCCATGGCGAACGCGTCAGGCTGCAGACTGGCAGCTTCTATGGCGGGGTCATGGATGACATCGTGTGGCCGTTCAGGCAAGAGGACAGGTCACAGGTGAACTTGCAAACGAGTCCTGTCATGCTTATTCGATGATCCCCCGCAAGCGCATTCCGAATCAGTTTGGCAGCAGAGTAGTCGGCATGACATCCAGCCTGGTTGTCCTTTCATGAGCGGCGCCGCAACGCCGGCAACCCTCGAGCTCGGTGTCCTCGTCACTCAGCTCGGTGGCGGGCTCGCGTTGTTCCTGTACGGCATGCGACAAATGACCGAGTCGCTGAAGATCGTTGCGGGCAGTGGCATGAAAAACCTGCTGGCACGACTGACGGTCAACCGTTTCACTGCCGCGTTTGCCGGCACCGTCGTCACTGCCGTTATCCAGTCGTCTTCGGTAACCACTGTCCTCGTGGTGGGGTTTATTTCGGCGGGGCTGCTGACACTGAGCCAGTCGATCGGCGTGATTCTCGGCGCGAATGTCGGTACGACGGTAACCGCACAGATCATTGCCTTTCAGGTATCGAAATACGGCCTACTGCTGATTGCAGCGGGATTCTTTACCGCAACCCTGGCACGCAACGAGCGCATTCACCAATGGGGCACCGTGGTCATGGGTCTCGGTCTCATCTTCTTCGGCATGGAGCTGATGAGCATTGCGACCGTACCTCTGCGCCAATGGCCGCCATTCATCGACGCTATGCTGCACATGCGGAATCCCGTGCTGGCAATCCTCGCCGGCGCATTATTTACGGCGGCGGTACAGAGCTCTTCAGCAACTACCGGCATCGTAATCGTACTCGCCAGCCAGGGGCTGCTGACGCTCGAAACCGGCATCGGGCTAATCTTTGGTGCCAATATCGGTACCTGCATCACCGCATTCATTTCGGCGATTGGCCGACCGCGCGAGGCGCTGCAGGCGGCTTGGGCGCACGTGGTTTTCAATGTTGCAGGCGTCCTGCTGTGGATGTTCTTCATCGCCCAGTTCGCTGAGGTCGTCCGCGTAATCTCGCCGGTGTCGGATACGCTGAGCGGGGTCGCGCGTGCGGCGGCCGATACGCCGCGCCAGATCGCCAACGCGCACACGATATTCAATGTCGGCAATCTGCTGTTATTCATCTGGTTCACCGGGCCACTCGGCCGGTTCGTCAGTTGGCTGGTACCGCCACGCCCGCTGCCACCGGGCATCCAGCCTATGTACCTCGATGAGCTTTATCTCGAGCAGCCCGCGCTGGCGCTTGACCAGGCCCGTCGAGAACTGCTGCGAGTTGGCGGACTGGCGCAGGCTATGCTCAGGGAGTCGCTGCACCTCGTTACCAAGGGAAGGGAAAAAGAAATCGTCGCCATATCGCGGGCGGATGAAGATATCGATGTGCTGTACGCAGAAGTTATCCGGTTCCTCGGCAAACTTTCGCAGCAGGACCTGATCAACAAGCAACCGAAGCAGCTCAGTGACCTGATTGCCATCGCGAACTACGTGGAAAACATAGGTGACATGATGGAGAAGGAAATGCAGTCTGTGGCGCACAAGCGCATGAGCGCTGACCTTTACATCAGTCCCGTCACACTGGAGAAATTGCAGCCGCTGTACGAGGAGGTTTGCCGCTCTTTCGACAAGGCGCTGACAGCGCTCGAAACCGGCGAGCAACAGGCCGCGCTGGACGCGATCGAAAGCAAGGCGGCGGTCAACGAGCTGGCCGACGCAGCAACAGCACATGTCGCCAAGCGACTGGTGGCCGACGAGCCGAAACGGCTTGAAGCGTTCCAGATCGAGACGGACATTATCGAGAACTACCTGCGCATCAACACCTATATCCGCAGAATTGCCCGCCTATCGCTGTCAGCAAGTAACGGCAGTGGTACGCCCGTCGCGGCAGCTGCGCGGGCGGCAGATGACGCCGCGGTTTTGTTGAGATAACGGTAATCGAGCCGGCCTGCCTGGGAAGGCTCGCCGTTTCCACTTGACCGCGTGCAATTGCCAGGCAGCATGGCGCGTCGGGTCGCACCGTGACGGCCTGCTACACTAACAGCAAATCAACCCACCGAAGGCAGCGCAGGACGTGACCGAGCAGGCTCTCAGCAAGACACCCGATGACATGGACTTCGCAGCCCGCAACCTGAGTTTCGATCTGCGCGAATCGCTTGGCCGGGACTGGCACGGCGGTCATGCGTTTCAGACGGCGTTCTTCAACGCACTGTCTTTCTCGTTTCCCAGCGGGGAAAAGTTTTTCGTCGACAGCGTGAAGCATTTCCTGCCCAAAATTGATGATGCACGACTGCAGCGCGATGCCGCTGTATTTGTGCAGCAGGAGTTTACGCACAGGCGTGAGCACCAGCGTTACAACCAGGCGCTGGCCGAGGCGCGCGGCTTTGACGGTGAGAAACTGGAGTCGTTTTTCCTTGAACAGATCACGAGAATAAACAAAGAGCCACCCATTGTGCGCCTGGCAGCAACCGTGGTGCTCGAACATATCACGGCGATGTTCGCGGCAGGCTCCATGCGCAATCCACGCTGGACCGCCGGCGCGGATCCCGTCATGAACAAGCTATGGCAGTGGCATGCCATCGAGGAGACCGAACACAAGTCGGTAGCGTACGACGTATTTCTCGCTGTCGGTGGCAAACGCAAATTGCTGCGCCAGGTCATGCGTATCGTGCGCGTTCGTTTTCCCTACCATGTTTTCATCACGATCTGCCGAATGCGCAGGATGGAAGGCGAGCCTGTTCTGTCGCTGTCATTCTGGCAGGAAGGTTATCGCTTCCTGTTCGGCAAGGAGGGGATCCTGAGTGAAGTCGCGGCGGACTTTCGGCTTTTCTATCGCGATGATTTTCATCCGTGGATGATCGACAATCGCGACCAGTTGCAACAAACCATAAAGAGTATCGGGGTTGAGCCGAACCTTGAGGAACATTTCGCTCGCTGATGCTTCGCGGCCGGGAGCCTGCACGACAAGCTGAGTTGCTTCTTATCTACGCAGCCATACTTAAAATCTCGAAGACCTTCGGCAAGGATGTGGAGGTTGCGCCAAAGAAAACTTACCTCAGTTTACCGCGCAACAAGCAGTTTGCGTTGATCCAGCCTTCCACGAAAGATCGCGTCGATATCGGTAACAACCTCAAGGGCAGCAAACCCGGCGGCCGCCTTGAAGCATCAGGCAGCTTTAACGCCATGGTCAGTCATCGTGTGCGCATTAGCAGCAAAAAAGAGCTCGATGCCGAAGTAAAAGCCTGGCTGCGGAAAGCCTGCGACGCAG
>JBATFU010000399.1:0-1752 GCA_049665065.1 Woeseia sp.
ACAGGCTGCAACACCCCTGCCACACACGCGTGAACCGACGCAGCTTGGCGAGCGCCGCGTCGAGTTACACGGCGACACGGAGTCACGCCAGTTCATGATCGGCTACCGCGCGCCGTCCGTGCACAGCCCGGACTACCCGGCGTTTGTCGTACTGCAGCAGATTCTTGGGGCGAGTTCGGGCGTGAGTTTTTTGCAGAACGACTGGGGCACACCGGTGGCGAAGGGCGCCGTACTCGCCGGCGCCGCGGAAAGCCTGACGACCTGGTATCCGCCGAGCGAACAGGAATTCCTGTTTGTGATTGGCGGCAGTGCGGGGGCCAGGGTTGATGAGTCGCGGGTTGAAGAACAGATCGAGAAGCGCATTGCGTCGCTGCGCAGGCGTGGCCCCTCCGCGCGCATGTTGACCGCGGCAGTCGAAACCGTACTGCATGAACTGACGCTCGACATCGAGTCGACGGAAGATGCGGCACACCAGCTGGCGTTTTTTGAAGGCCTGCACGCGCTGGATGTGCTGCTTGCGTTGCCGGACAGAATTGCGGCAGTCACGACCGCTGACGTACAGCACGCCGCGCAGACCTATCTGCAACCCGGCCAGCGGACCATTGCCTGGCTGTTGCCACGCCCGCCGGCAGAGCGGACAGACCCTGGACAGGCGCTGCCGCCGGACCTGGATCGCAGCGCGCCGCCGGTCGCGCCTGTCGACAGAATTCCCGTGCCGGAACCCCTGCTGCACACGCTGCGCCGCGGCATGCCGGTCATGGTGCAGGCATCCGACCTGTCGCCAAACGCGCAGTTGCGCATCGTGTTGCCCGGCAATCGCATCGCGGCAGAGAATTTGTCGGCGGACGATCCGGTCACGGGTTACTCGTCCATGACCTACGGCTTCAGTAAGGAGCGACTTGCAGCGACGCTGGACGGCGCGGCTGCGGATCTTGCGAAGGCCGGCCAGGAACGTAGTGCGACGCCGGCACCGTCGACCGATCCGGCGAGTCGCATGGAACTGGTGTTCGGCGAGTTCATGGGCGGCACGCGCCAGTCGGACAGCAGGCGCGCGGCCCCTGCTTCTATTGCAGTCAGTGGTGATGTCGATGTCAACGAGACTCTCGATCTGCTCGAAAGATACTTCGGTTTGTTCGAGCCTGCTGCGCTGCAGCCGGCGACGGCAACGGACGTCGAACCCGGCACGCTGATTGTTAAGCTCGGCAGGCAGGTTGCGCAGGCGCAGCTCGGCTATATCGTGAATGCACCGGGTCCGGGCGATGCACGCGCGGATGCGTATCGGCTGCTGCTGTACATCCTGAGTCACGATTACGAAGGGCGACTGGGGAAGAAAGCGATTTCAGATCGCGGCCTCGCGTACTACATCGACAGCCGCTATCGCTCGGATGGTGCGGACGGCTGGGTGACGATGTCGGTTGGCGTTGATCCCGGCAAGATTGCGCCGCTGCGTGAGTTGCTGGCTGCCGAACTAAACCGGCTGCTCGCGGAGCCGCCGACAGCCGCAGAAGTAGAAGAGGCAAAGAATCACCTGGTCGGCCGCGCAAGAAGTGCTGCGCAAACCAACGACGAACTGACTCGCAACCTCGCGCGAGAGTGGTTGTGGTACGGGGAACGGATGTCAGCGGCTGCGCTTTCGTTAAGACTGGCGCAGGTGAGGCGGCAGGATGTGCTGGATGTTATCGGCGCGTTCACTGCCGGCACGACGATCGTTGTACGGGAGTGATAAAGCTGTCAGGTTAAGCTGATTAACGA
>JBATFU010000400.1:0-1851 GCA_049665065.1 Woeseia sp.
AGCCGGATCTCAGAGTGGGGGGTAGGCACTAGGAAAGCAGGGGGCAAAAAAAAAGTCGCCGTCCCTGGCGACTTAGATCTCGTATCATCTGTGAGGAGATGCGAGGGTTGGAGAAGCCACCCCTTGAGCGATTAAGCGGTGACTTGCACGCAATTCTGGCAGTTTCTGGATAAATTGCTGTGAAGCACCTCACAAAATAAAGCTGGAAAGAAAAAGGGCGCATTGCAGCGCCCTTTTTCTTTGGTCGATGCGTGGATTAAGTTAACTAATCACCACTCTTCTCGCTGGCTCGCAGGCCTTCCAGATACTCCTGGAATTTACGTTGCTGCAATACCTGCCGGATCTCATTTTTGACGGTGTCAAGCGGCGGTGCTTCAGCGTCGCGGGAATCCTCGCGCAGGATCACATGCCAGCCAAACTGTGTTTGCACGGGTTCCGTCGTGTATGCGCCATCTTCCAGCGCAGCGACTGCCTCTGAGAAGGGCGCCACCATCTGGTTCGGCGAGAACCAGCCAAGGTCGCCTCCGTTCGGGCCGGAAGGACCGGTCGATGTCGATTTGGCCAGTTCCGCGAAATCAGCGCCGTCTTTGAGTCGGCCGATTACGTCGTTTGCCTCTCCCTGCGTTTCAACGAGGATGTGGCGCGCCTTGAACTGCAGCGGCGGGGCAAGCTCGGTCTGCTGTGCATACTCTGCGGCAATTTCCTCGTCGCTGATCGTCGTGTTCGTGAAAAAGCGCGTCGCGATGGCCTGTGCGATTACTCCGCGTTGCTGCAATTCGAGCTGAGCCGCAACGGCTGGGTCATTGCGAATCTCGTCCGCAACTTTTTGCGTGGTCAGCAGGTAGATATCGCTGAGCTCATCCAGCAAGGTATTGCGCTGCTCGTCCGTTGCCTCAGCGGCTGGACGGTTCGTGCGGCTACGGATGTAAAAATTCAGTACGCTACTGTCGATTGCGGTGCCGTTTACGGTTTTTACGGTTTCAGCGTTGGCAGGCAGCGCAACACCCAGAGTTATGGCTGCCGCCATCACCACGGGTATCAGCCGGCTGGCCCGAATCTTGCCGATATTGGAATTCATTAATTTGTCCTTCAGGTTAACGTTCGAAATCTGTGGGTCGCAGTTTAACGCTCAGCGGGTGCATACGCCTTTATTCGCAAAGCATGGATGTCGGTGGTCATAAGCTCGCCGAGCGCATCATAAATCATCCTGTGGCGCTGCAAACGGTTGGCGCCGGCAAATGCCGCGGCAACAATGGTTACATCAAAATGCCCGCGGCCGTCCTTTGCGCCTGCGTGGCCAACGTGCAGTTGACTCTGATCCTTGACCATTAGTTCCAGCGGCTGGAACGCCGCTGTCAGCGCGCGCTCGATGCTATTGACGCGCTCCACCGTCAAGGCAGTACCGGCTTGAACGGCTTCACCGTTACTTTTGCGTACACCCCGGCGGCAACGTACGGGTCAGCGTCTGCCCAGCTTTTTGCCTCGTCCAGCGACGGGAAATCGACCACGACCAGGCTGCCGGTAAATCCAGCAGGACCCGGGTCCTCGGCATCGATCGCAGGGTGCGGGCCGGCCAGTAACACGCGGCCCTCGTCCACGAGCGCTTTCAGCCGCGCCAGGTGGGCATCGCGGGCGCCGCGCCGGCGTTCAAGGCTGTCTGTAACGTCTTCGCTGATTATCGCGTACCACATCAGGGTTTCTCCGCTTCGTCCTGCAGCGCCTCGAACTTCTTCATTTCACCGGCCAGCCAAAGGCTCTGCAAAGCAACAAAGACGATCGTCAGGCCAAGCATGCCGAACAGTTTGAACTTGACCCAGAACGCTTCGCTGAAGTTGTAGGCAACATAGATAT
>JBATFU010000401.1:0-3518 GCA_049665065.1 Woeseia sp.
ATGTACGCCTGCCTCGTCCGCTACGAGCTCGTCTTCCTGATGGCGACGCACTAGCGGCAAACCGGCGCACCCGCCAGCGCGCGCTGCGCCGGATGCGCCAGGGTCGCGCGTAATTTAGGCGTGGCGCGGCTTTCAGCCCGGCATCCTGACCATTTCCCGTTCCATGCCCGCTGGGCATGAGCTACACTAGCGGCCTTTTTTTGGGCGGCCTTAACGCTGCCGTCACGGTCACTACCCCGGGTAAGAGCCCGCACGCCGCATGAGCACATCGCTGAAAGAGCAGTACGCGACCACCCCGTTGTTCGGCAGTAATGCCGCCGCCATCGAAAGCCTTTACGAACAATACCTTGCGAACCCGGACTCGGTTGCCCCGGGCTGGCGCGACTATTTTCGTGAGTTTGCGCAGAGTGGCCAGGAGACGGCACATTCGCCGATTCGGGCAAAACTTGCCGAAGAGGCCCGCGCCGGACGCCGTAACGGCAAGGCGCTTGCCACCGGCGGTGTCGCGCTGACCGGTGATGCCAGCGAAAAACAGGCAGCAGTATCGCGCCTGATCCAGGTGTACAGCCTGCGCGGGCACCAGATCGCGGACATCGATCCGCTGGGCATCATGCAGCGGCCGGTTCCCGGTGTACTAAAGCTCGACTACCTCGGCCTGACCGAAGCCGACATGAACACCGAGTTCTATACAGGCGGACTGGCGGGCACCGGCAACCGGCGCATGAAGCTGGCTGACATTCTCGCGCTGTTGAAACGAATCTATTGCGGCAAGATCGGCGCGGAATTTGCGCACGTGTCGCGGGCGCGCGAGCGTCTCTGGCTGCGCAAAAAGTTCGAGGATGGCATGGTCGCACTCGACCTGGATCGCGAGCAGCGCCTGTGGCTGCTCGAGCAGTTAACCGCAGCCGAGGGCATCGAGCGCTACCTGCATACCCGCTTCGTCGGCCAGAAACGCTTTTCGCTGGAAGGCGGTGAAAGCCTGATCCCGATGCTCGACGATCTCATCCAGCAAAGCGGCACAGCGGGCGCCAAGGAAATTGTTATTGGCATGGCGCATCGCGGCCGCATCAACGTGCTTGTGAACGTGCTCGGCAAGTCACCGGAAGATTTGTTCGATGAGTTCGAGGGCAACGTCGACCCCGAAGAGATGAAGGGGTCCGGCGACGTCAAATACCACAAGGGCTTTTCGGCCGACATGAAAACGCCGGGCGGCAACGTACACATCGCGCTTGCCTTCAACCCGTCGCATCTGGAAATCGTTAACCCGGTCGTCGAGGGCTCGGTGCGCGCACGGCAGCAACGCCGCGGCGACGAAGAACGCAGCAAGGTTATCCCGATACTGATTCACGGCGATGCCGCGTTCGCAGGCCAGGGTGTCGTTACAGAAACATTCCAGATGTCGCAGACCAACGGTTTCCGCACCGGCGGCAGCATTCACATCGTCGTGAACAACCAGATTGGCTTTACTACCAGCCGACCGGGTGACGCGCGCTCGACGATGTATTGCAGCGATGTCGCGAAGATGATCGAAGCACCGATTTTTCATGTGAACAGCGACGATCCGGAAGCCGTCATTTTTGTCACGCGCCTGGCGCTCGAGTACCGGCAAACGTACAAGAAAGATGTCGTCATCGATCTCGTCTGCTACCGCCGCCACGGGCACAATGAAGCTGACGAGCCAAGCGCAACACAACCTGTCATGTACGGCAAGATCCGCGAACACCCGACCACCCGGCAGCTGTATGCCGAGCGCCTGGTGAAGGCGGACGTAGTTGACGAGAAATTCGTCAGCAAGCTGCAGGATGATTATCGTGACCGACTCGATCGCGGTGAACCTGTGCCGCGTTCAAGTCTTGGCATGATTGGTGACGAATTCACGGTTGACTGGTCGCCGTACCTGGACGCAAGTTGGGATGACCAGGTCGACACCACACTGTCCGCCAAGAAAGTCGCCGAGCTTGCCGCGAAAATCACGACGCTTCCCGAAGGGTTCACCTTGCACGGTCGCGTGCAGCGCATAATCAACGAACGGGTCAAAATGGCTGCGGCAAAAGTGCCAATGGACTGGGGCTTCGCCGAGACCATGGCGTACGCCGGCCTGATCGACGAAGGCTACGACTGTCGCGTGACCGGCCAGGACAGCGGGCGCGGCACGTTTTTTCATCGCCACGCCGTATTGCACAACCAGGCGAACCGCCAGGAATACATTCCGCTGCAGTCGATCGCCGATCGTCCGAACTCGTTTCGCGTAATCGATTCGCTGCTCTCCGAGGAAGCCGTGATGGGCTTCGAGTACGGCTACGCCACAACCGATCCCGGCACGCTGGTGATCTGGGAGGGGCAGTTTGGTGATTTCGCGAACGGCGCCCAGGTCGTCATCGACCAGTTCATCAGTTCAGGCGAAGCGAAATGGGGAAGACTTTGCGGATTGACCCTGTTCCTGCCGCACGGTTACGAAGGGCAGGGACCGGAGCACTCCTCCGCAAGGCTTGAACGATTCCTGCAGCTTTGCGCTGAACACAATATGCAGATCTGTGTACCGTCAACACCCGCACAGATGTTCCACATGATTCGCCGCCAGATGCTGCGTCGTTACCGCAAGCCGCTCATCGTCATGACACCAAAGAGCCTGTTGCGGCACAAGATGTCTGTATCGCCACTGAAAGAACTTACCGACGGCGGTTTCCAGAACGTCATCGAAGATACTGAGTTTAATGATGCCAGGAAGATCAAGCGCCTGGTCTTCTGCAGCGGCAAGGTCTATTACGACTTGCTGGAAGCGCGCCAGGTCAACGAATTGAAGGACGTGGCGATCATTCGCATTGAACAGCTCTACCCGTTCCCGATTGACGAGTACGCCGCAATCATCGAGCGCCACGCGCACGTCAAGGATATTGTCTGGTGCCAGGAAGAGCCGCAGAATCAGGGCGCCTGGTATTCCATCCGTCATCGCCTGCAGGAACCGATGGGTGACGAGCAGACGTTGTACTACGCAGGTCGTCAAGGCGCTGCCGCGCCGGCATCCGGTATGTTTAAAGTGCACGTGCAGCAGCAGCAGGCGCTGGTTGGAGCGGCGCTCGATATCCAGGTTGCGGCCGCCAAGTCGAACAAAACCGACAAAACCCCACGGAAGAAATAAATGAGCATAGAGATCAAAGTTCCGCAGCTACCCGAATCCGTCAGTGATGCCACCCTGGTCGCGTGGCACAAAAAAGTCGGCGATTCCGTTGCACGCGACGAAAACCTGGTCGATCTCGAAACGGACAAGGTTGTGCTGGAAGTACCGGCACCGGCGTCCGGCGTCCTGAAAGAAATCAAGGTAAAAGACGGTGCGACCGTAACCGCAGGTGATGTCCTTGCCATGCTCGAGGAAGGTGAGGGCGGTGAATCCGCCGGCGAGGGCAAGGGCAGCAGCAAAGACGCGGCTCCTGCAGCAGCGAAAGAGAGCGAAGCGGAAGATGACGACGATAGCGCCGACGACGCTGGCGGTGGCGGGGGTAGTGCCCACAAGCTGAGCC
>JBATFU010000402.1:0-11087 GCA_049665065.1 Woeseia sp.
GTCAGGAACTGACCGCCGTCGAAACTGGCGAGTTCCTGCAAATCGGTCGCGAGCAAATCCTCGAGTGAATAATGATGGCCTTTCGCCTGGAAAAGCATGCCCTCATTGATTTCACCTGCAGCACTGACCGTGCCATCGACCGGCGATACGACGCTGAGAGGCGCCGCGTCGACGGGTCGCGCATCGTCCGTCAAAGCCCGCGTGAAGAAGTCGTTGAATGTCGCGTAGCCGCCCGGCACCGCGGCCGCTGCGTCGTCAACGTTAACGTCAAACATCCACACAAAGCCCGTAATCATTGCGTTTTTCAAACGCACATTACGGACTCGCGCCAGCCGGCACACGGCAGCAGTCAGCCAGTACTTCGGCAGCATGTACTGAAGCCAGACAAACAGGCGCGCTTTAATGGTATTCATTTGACTGGCTCCGCCGGTCGATAGGTGCTGCGGTCAAGCAGTGTCACCGCAATGCTGCTTTTCTGATCGTGCTCATAAGTGATTTCGAATTGGCAGTTTGTCCCGGCCGCAACTGCAGCGTCAGGTTCAAACAACATCAGGTGCAAGCCTCCCGGGCGCAAGGAGACTGACGACATCGCGGCAAGCGGAATCTTCTCTACCGCCTGCATTGCAGAGACACCGTTATTAATAACGCTGGAATGCAGTTCTACTGTCGCAAAACAATCGCTCGCAAAAGCCTGGACTTCGATTGCGGCGGAACTTGTGTTTGACAATGTCAGATACGCAACACCCGGTGTCCCGCTGCCAAGGGGCGCGTAGGCGTAGGCGTTGCTGACAACGAGCGCGGCATCGGCCTGTGGTTTGCAGGCGGCAATTGCAGCCGTGCAAAGCACAAGCGTCGCGATAATTCGCATAATCATTGTGCGTCCATCAGGATGGGCAGATCGTTCACGAGAGCCGCTGTGTTCTGCGGCGCAGAAAGTATGGCGTGCAGTTCGCCGCGGGGATTGACGAGCAGCACTGCCGCAGAATGACTAACCTGGTATGACTGCAGCGGCCCCGGTTCGCGGCGGAAAAAGATGCCGAGGTCGCTCGTGAATTGCTGCAATGCCGGCAGCGCGGCACTAGCGCCACGTATGCCCTCTCCAAAGTGCGCCACGTAAGCGGCAAGCGTTGCCTGAGAGTCACGCTCGGGATCGACACTTATGAACACAATATCCGGCACCGGCGCCTGGCCCCGTTGCAGCAGCTCGGCGCGCACAGATGCGAGTTGCTGCAACGTTAACGGACACACATCGGGGCAGTTTGTGAAGCCAAAAAAGAGCAGCGTCCAGCGCCCGAGCAAGGCGGCCTTGTCAAATCTCATGCCCGCATCGTCAAAAAGTGCAAATTCAGCGATTGGCTTAGGTTCTGGCAACAGCGTCGCGTTCATGAGACTGGGCGGGTCATCGCGCGAGACGGTCGCCAGTATTGCCAGCAGCGCTGCGAGCACCAGCACGAGGATTATGCCGGCAGTAAGTTGTCGTGTTATTGGCATGGACTGCAAAGGGTTTTGAAATTGCGGCGTAGAGTCTAAACGATCCGACCGTCGTCGCGAAGCTGCGTATCCTGACAGCGCACGTGATAAATTCCGCGAGGACATTCCAATTGCCGGACAAACAGGTCGAAATCTTGATGGCGGAGCAGGCACAACACGGCGAACGGACGGTCGCATCGGTGATAGAGACGATTGCAGGGCGATTCAAAGCCGCCAACCTGGTCTATGGGCACGGCACTGACAATGCAGAGGACGAGGCGGCCTGGCTTGTATTTGAAATGCTCAAGCTGGATTTCGCAGGCACCTCGGCCCAGTACGAGCGAGTTGTCGCGGCAGGTGAGTGGGCCGCGATCGTCGCCATGGCCGAGCGGCGCATAGCGCGCCGAGTGCCACTCGCGTACCTGTTGCAGCGAGCCTACTTCGCGGGTCTGCCGTTTTACGTCGATGAGCGTGTGCTGGTTCCGCGATCACCACTTGCGGAGTTGATTCAAGGCCGGTTTGCACCATGGCTGCAGGACACTGAGGTATTGCGGGCAGTCGATCTGGGTACCGGCAGCGGCTGCATCGCGATCGCCATCGCCAGTGCGTTTCCCGGTGCAACGGTGGATGCTGTCGATATCTCGCCTGATGCGCTCGAAGTGGCAAAGATCAACACCGACCGGCACGGCGTCACCGATCGCGTTCGGCTCGTGTGCTGCTCTTTTTTCGACGAGCTGGCGGGCCAATACGAGCTGATTGTCAGCAACCCGCCGTATGTGGATGCGGCCGATATGCACGAGCTTGCACCGGAATTTGGCCACGAACCGGCACTCGGGCTCGCCGCCGGAGACGACGGTCTGGATTCAGTGCTGACCATACTGCATGATGCCAGCCGCTTTCTGAGCGAGAATGGGATCCTGGTGGTCGAGGTCGGCAACAGCCAGCCGGCGCTCGAGTCAAGGTTTCCGCAGGTGGCGTTCGTCTGGCTTGAGTTCGAACACGGGGGCGCGGGCGTGTTCCTGCTGACAGCCGCGGAGCTTGCCCTGCACCAGGATTCTTTTCGTCGCGCGGCTGAGGAACGTTAAGCATGCCAGGCAATTCATTCGGTCATCTGTTCACGGTGACTACCTTTGGTGAAAGTCACGGCGTGGCACTGGGTTGCGTTGTCGATGGCTGCCCACCGGGCATGCTGCTGTCCGCAAGTGATATCCAGGCGGATCTGGAGCGGCGCCGGCCGGGCAAGTCGCGTCACACGACGCCGCGCAATGAACCCGATGCGGTCCGCATTCTGTCAGGCGTTTTTGAAGGCCAGACGACCGGCACTCCGATTGGCCTGTTGATCGAAAACACTGACCAACGCTCACACGACTACAGCAAGATCAAGGACAAGTTTCGCCCGGGTCATGCTGATTACACGTACCAGCAAAAATACGGCATCCGGGATTATCGCGGAGGTGGCCGTTCTTCCGCCCGCGAAACAACGATGCGCGTGGCGGCTGGCGCAATTGCCCGCAAGTACCTGCGCGAGCGGCTCGGCGTCGAAATACACGGGTATTTGTCGCAGCTGGGCCCTATCAAGCTGGCGTATCACGATCCGGAAGCGGTTGATCAAAATCCGTTCTTTTGCGCCGACACTGACAAACTCGGCGAGCTCGAAGCGTATATGGACGAGCTGCGCGCGGCTGGCGATTCCATTGGCGCAAGAATTACCGTGCGTGCCAGCAACGTGCCAGTGGGCCTTGGTGAGCCGGTGTTCGACAAGCTGGAAGCGGATCTCGCGCACGGCCTGATGAGTATCAACGCGGTCAAAGGCGTCGAGCTTGGCGCCGGGTTTGCCGCAGTGAGCCAGAAGGGCAGCGAGCACCGTGATGAGATCGGGCCGGACGGCTTCAGGAAAAACGATTCCGGCGGCACGCTGGGCGGCATCTCCTCCGGCCAGACGATCGTGACAAGTATCGCGCTGAAGCCAACCTCCAGCATTGCAGTGGCCGGCAGCACAATCGACAAACACGGCAAATCGTCAGATATCATTACGACCGGCCGGCACGATCCCTGCGTGGGTCTGCGGGCCACACCCATCGCGGAAGCCATGGTGGCTCTGGTACTGATGGATCATTACCTGCGGCACCGGGCGCAGAACGCGGATGTGGCGTCGGCTACGCCGGTAATTCCGGCCGGTACCGGATGAGCCTCACAATGCGCCACGCTGTAACAACTTTTATTATTCTCTGAGTTTTTACCATGACGAATGCAATAGACGTTGCCGTCGTTGGCGCAACAGGCGCTGTCGGCGAAGTAATGTTGCGAATTCTTGCGGAACGCAAATTTCCGGTTGGCAAAGTGCATGCACTTGCCAGCGCGCGTTCGGTTGGCAGTACGGTCAAGTTCGGCAATCGCGACATCAATGTTAACGACCTTGCCGAGTTTGATTTTTCACAGGTGCGTATTGCCCTGTTCTCGGCGGGTGGCTCGGTGTCAGCGGAGTTCGCGCCCAAAGCCGCTGCGGCAGGTTGCGTTGTCATTGACAACACTTCGCACTTTCGACGCGACGCTGATATTCCGCTTGTCGTGCCTGAAGTTAATCCGGAACGCATCGCTGACTACAAGCAGCGCGGCATCATTGCGAACCCCAATTGCTCGACAATCCAGATGCTTGTCGCGTTAAAGCCTATTCATGATGCTGCCCGAATTTTGCGAATCAACGTGGCAACCTACCAGGCAGTTTCCGGCGCAGGGCGCAGCGCTATCGAGGAACTGGCGAGACAAACGGTGGCGCTTCTCAATGGCAGGCCGCTGGAACTGTCAGGGCCCGCAAAACAGATCGCATTTAATGTCGTGCCGCATATCGACGAGTTCCAGGACAACGGCTACACGCGTGAAGAAATGAAAATGGTCTGGGAGACCCGCAAGATCCTCGGCGACGACACCATCGAGGTAAACCCGACCGCAGTCCGGGTGCCGGTATTCTACGGGCACTCCGAAGCGATTCATCTAGAGACGGAACGCAAGATTTCAGCGGCCGATGTACAGGAATTACTGCGCAAGGCACCGGGCGTCGAATTGCTCGACGGCCGCAAAATGGGCGCCTATCCGACGGCGGTGACCGAGAGTTCAGGAAAGGATGCCGTGTTCGCAGGCAGGGTTCGCGAAGACATAAGTCACCCGCGCGGAATTAACCTCTGGGTCGTTTCCGACAATATTCGTAAAGGCGCTGCATTGAATAGTGTCCAAATAGCTGAAATATTGGCGAAAAAGTATTTATAAGATATAGTTCACCCGCAATTGGGGTGGGCGTTCCAAAACCAAAAGTAGGCTCCCGTACGTACACTTCTGGCCAATAAGCACTGAAGGGAGCCGGAGAAATTTATTATGTCACGACGAATTCATCGTTTAGGGCTGTTGCTTGTGTGCCTGATTGCAAGCAAAGCCTGGGCCCTCGGCCTCGGTGACATACGATTAGATTCTGCTCTTAACGAACCTCTGCGTGCGGAGATCGCGCTTTTGTCGGCGACGCCGGAAGAGCTCGAAAATCTGCGGATCAGCCTCGCGTCGAACGAAACGTTCGAACGCTATGGCATCGATCGCCCGTTGTTCCTGTCGAATCTTCAATTTGTTGTGCAGGGCGGCGTCGTGCGCGTCACTTCACCAGAACCGATCACTGAGCCATTCGTTACCTTTCTTGTAGAAGCAGTCTGGTCACGCGGTCGATTGTTGCGTGAGTACACCGTGCTTCTGGATCCACCGACATTTGCACCACCGCCCAGTGCGCCGACCGCAGAAGCCGTAACGGCCCCGCGGCAAACCACCGAAACGGATCGCGGCCGCATCGAGCGCACTCCCGCGCCGGCGCCGCGTGCGACGCCACCGGCGCGCCAGTCGTCGTCTCCGGCCCCCGCCACGAGCACCTCGGACGCTGTATTCGACACCCGTACCGGCGATGACTACCTCGTGCGGCGCGGTGACACCCTGTGGCGTATCGCCGAAGAGGTCAGGCCGGACGCGCGTCTGACCATGAACCAGACGATGCTGGCAATTTACGAAGCCAATCCGCAGGCTTTTTCCGGCAATATTAATGTGTTGCGGGCCAATGCCCGGCTGCGGGTGCCGAGCGCAGACGAGATTTTCCGCATCAGTCGCGGTTCAGCGCTGAGTGAAATCCGGCGTCAGAACCAGTCGTGGCGCGGCGAAACGCCCAGTGCGCCGCAGCCGACGCTGACCTTGGTGCCGCCGGACGCTGAACAGCAACCCTACCAGGGGCCGGCGCAAGCCGATGCTGACAGCACTGCCGGCACCGCGCCGACAGCCGCAAACGACAGCCGCATTCGCGCACTCGAGAGTCGCGTTGCGGAACAGGAATCGCTGCTTGAGATTCGCGACAGCGAACTGGCCCGCCTGCGCTCGGAATTGCAGCGCCTTCGCGAGGAACGGGCCGCAGCGGCAGGCGATCTCGAGATCACGCCCGATCTCGAGGACGACACGGCTGGCCGCGAAGTCGTTGACGGTATTTTCGTCGATGAAGAGCCAGCGGCGGTAGTGGATGAAGCGCCGCCAGCCACCGACGCACCGGCCGTGCAGCCGAGCACAGCAGCACCGCAGGTCGTTGCTGCACCGCAGCCGCAAGATAAAGGCATCGTCGGCACGATCCTGGGGTTCCTAACAAGCGTCTGGGGCTTGCTGGGCCTGGCCCTGCTGGTCGCTGCAGGCGTTCTCATGTGGTTCGCGCGGCGTGCCAGCGGCACTGCCGGCGACGCGGAAGACACGGGCACCTGGGAATCGCTGCAGGCAGAAGAAGAGGCCGAAGCGGCCGCCGCAACGCAGCGTCTCAGCGCCCTGCGACAAGCGGAGGATGCATCGATTGTCGTCGTCGAGCAGACCGGCGGTGACACGATAGCCAGCGACAGCGTAAATATTCCCGGACTGGACCTGGCGGCAGCGCGCGGCGCCGCGCCGCCGGATGCCGGTGCGCCTGTGTCGCTGGAAGACACCTTCTCCAGCGAAACTGCGATCAACCTCGACCAGTCTGACCCGATTGCCGAAGCCGATTTCCACATGGCCTATGGTCTTTACGACCAGGCGGCCGACCTGATCAATGGTGCGCTGGCGATTGAACCCGAGCGCACCGACCTGATTGCGAAGCTCTGCGAGATCTATTTCGTCTGGGGCAATCGCGATTCTTTCGTTTCCTCAGCCAAGAGCCTGAAGACGGCGCTCGGAGACGATCGCGCCGGAGCGTGGGACAAGATTGTCATCATGGGTCAGCAACTCGCGCCGGAAGAGGCCTTGTTCGCTCACGTAACGCCGGGGGCGGGCGCTCGTCAGTCCGTTGACCTCGATTTCGAGGAGGCCGGAGACGGTGCGGCCGGCCTTGATATGGATTTCGCCGGTGGCGAGGCAGACAGCGACAGCCTCGATGCCAGCAGCGTCATTGATCTTGGCGCCGAATCGCCGGCGGATGCCGGGACAGGCTACAACGACGACATGCTCGACTTCAGTTTCGACGCCGACGCTGATCCGGATGCCTCCGCAACTCGCGAAATGCCGACGGACGCGGACGGCGAGAATACGGTTGAATCTCCTACCATCGAGCAGGCAGCAGTTTCCAAACTCGACAGCACGGCGGAATTGCCGCTGGCGAGCAATGACCTCGAAGCACGACTGGCCGAACTGGATGAGGGTCGTTCAGGCGACGAGACTGCCGAAATCGACCTGGATGACCTGGGCCTCGACCTCAACACGCTGCGCGGTGAAGTCTCCGAAGACATGCTCGCCTCGAACGAGAACGACCCCGATTTCGCCGACGAATTCGAGAAAACGACAGAGTCCCCGCGGCTTGATTCTGCCCGCACCGGTCGTTTCCCCGCGACGCCGGACGACGACCTGCTGGACGCAACGGGACAGACGCAGGTGCTGACCGAAGATTTCGGCAGCGTTTTCACGGCGGACAACGAGGACGATCTTGGCGACGACGATGCCACGATGATGTCGCCCGGACTGGGGTCCGGACAAAACCCGGATTTTGATTTCGCCGCGACAGAAGCGCTGCCGCGCGACACGTTCGATGACGGCTCACTGGATGCGACAGCAGAAACGCCGGCATTTACTGCCACTGAAATGGACCTCGACCTCGACGATCTGACGGCGGCGCTCAAACTCAGCGAATCCGGCGACACGGTCGAACAGAAGCGCGACGAAGAAACGGTCGAGCGTCCGGCCATTGGCGGCGACGGCGATATGGATTTCGATTTTGATATCGGTTCCGGCGACGTTACGCAGGAAATCCCGCCCGGCGGCGTCTCGGAAGAATTGCGCGAAGCTCGCACGATGACCGAGGTTGGCACGAAGCTCGATCTCGCCCGCGCCTATGTCGACATGGGTGACCCCGGCGGCGCGCGCAACATTCTCGAGGAAGTTCTGGAAGAGGGTGATGAAGGGCAGCGGCAGCAGGCGCAGAAGCTGCTGGACTCCTTACCGAGCTAACACCGTTCGAAACAAGGCTGCCGGGTTTATTGCACGCAATAGATCCGGCAGCCTTTTTTTATGTGAGCATTGAAGCATGCGTCTCGCGATGGGCATCGAATACGACGGTACTTCGTACAACGGCTGGCAACGTCAGCGCGTGGGTCATGGCGTGCAGGAAGTGCTCGAAAAAGCCCTTACGATCGTTGCCAACGAGGCAATCGAAGTGTTCTGTGCCGGCCGTACCGATACCGGCGTTCATGCGACGGCCCAGGTCGTGCATTTCGATACGAATGCAATGCGGGGCGAGCGCGGCTGGCTGCTCGGTGCAAACAGCAATCTGCCGGATGACGTGAACGTTTGCTGGGTGCGACCGGTGCCCGATACTTTTCATGCGCGCTACAGTGCCAACGCGCGCAGCTATCGCTATCTGATTCTGAATCGACTGGTGCGTTCTTCTCTGTTGCGCCACCGTGCGTGGTGGGTCCATTCGCCGCTGGATGAACAGCGCATGCAGCAGGCGGCGCATTTGCTGCTTGGCGAACATGACTTCTCTGCGTTCCGGGCCGCCGGTTGTCAGGCGCGCTCAACGGTTCGTGAAATTACCGAACTTACGGTCGAGCGCCACGCCGAGTGGCTCACGATCACCGTCACGGCAAACGCCTTCCTGCAACACATGGTGAGAAATATCAGTGGCTTATTGGTCGCCGTAGGCGCCGGCGACCGGCCGCCGGTATGGGCCGGAGAGGTGCTGGCCAGTCTCGACCGAACGCAGGGCGGCGTGACGGCGCCGGCACACGGACTGACGTTGATCGACGTCAGTTATCCGGATTCCATCGAGCTGCCGCGGGCGACGCGGGCACCGCTGCTACCGGGCCTTGACCCCTGCTGACCATTGCGCGGCGCCAGGCCAGCAGCACTTGCTGCGGCAACGTTCTCCATTGCGTAACAATTCGTTTATGATGCGAAGCCATGAGCTGGTTTGAAAAATTGATGCCGTCCCGAATCAGTACCGAGAAGCGCAAGCGCTCGGTACCGCAGGGCGTGTGGATCAAGTGCCCGAAATGTGACGCGCAGCTGTACCGCACGGAGCTCGAACGCAATCTGAAGGTGTGCCCGAAGTGTGATCATCACATGCGGGTTGGCGCGCGTACGCGGCTCAACCAGTTCCTGGACAAGGACTCGCAGAAGGAAATTGGCGCAAATCTCGAGCCGAAGGATCCGCTGAAATTTCGCGACAGTAAACGCTACCGCGACCGAATCGTGCAGGCGCAGAAAAATACCGGCGAGAAAGATGCACTGATCGCGGTTACCGGCACACTGAAGGGTGCGCCCATTGTCGTTTGCGCCTTCGAGTTCAGTTTCATGGGCGGTTCGATGGGCTCCGTCGTCGGTGAACGCTTCAGCCGTGCCGCAAAAATTGCCGCGGACAGCAACGCACCACTCGTTTGTTTTTCTGCCAGTGGCGGTGCGCGTATGCAGGAGGCCCTCTTTTCACTTTTGCAAATGGCGAAAACGGCTGCGGCGCTTACCTATCTCGGCGAGAAGGGCGTGCCGTTCATCTCCGTGCTGACCGATCCGACTACGGGCGGCGTTTCCGCGAGTCTCGCGATGCTCGGTGACGTCAATGTCGCGGAACCAAAAGCATTGATCGGCTTTGCCGGACCCCGCGTCATCGAACAGACCGTGCGCCAGAAATTGCCGGAGGGCTTTCAACGCTCCGAGTTCCTGGTCGATCATGGCGCGATTGACATGATTATCGATCGGCGCAAGATGCGCGATGAGCTTGCAGACCTGCTGGCAAAACTGCAGAAGCGCCCCCAGCCGGCTACCTGAGCCCAAGACCCGCAGTTCGCCTGCCGGCGGCCTGCCCCCCCTGAAAGTCGGTACCTTCACTATCAATAGCGTTGCACCAAACTCTGGAAATCTGGCGGACTGGCTGCCGTGGCTGGAGTCATTGTCGCCGCGCGAAATCGTCCTCGGGCTTGACCGTGTGCATAAAGTACTGCAGCGACTGCAGCTGCCGCGAGCGGCGCGCGTCGTCACTGTTGCAGGGACGAACGGCAAGGGCTCAACCGTCGCGATCCTCGAAGCGCTGTACAGCGCTATGGGTCGCCGCGTCGCTTGCTACACGTCGCCACACGTCATCCGTTTCAATGAGCGCATGCGGGTCGCCGGTCAGGATCTCGCAGATGCGGAAATCGTCAGCGCGCTGCAGATCGTCGAAGCCGCCAGGGGCGATACGCCACTCACGTTTTTTGAATTCGGCACGCTGGCCGCGTTCGTCGCCTTCGCCGCTGCGAATGCCGACGTGCACATTCTTGAGATAGGTTTGGGTGGCCGGCTGGATGCGGTTAACGCGCTCGATCCTGATGGCGCGATCATTTGCAACGTATCGCTCGATCATTGCGCATGGTTGGGCAATGACGTCGAGACGATTGCCCGCGAAAAGGCCGGCGTCATGCGTGAGGCCATTCCGGTCGTCTTCGGCGCAGCCAAGGTGCCTGCCAGCGTTCTCGAAATTGCTGCGACAACCGGCGCGGAGCTGCTGGTTGCTGATCGCGATTTCCATGCCGACAGCCACGGTCCTGCCAGCGATTCGCAGTGGAGTTTTACGTACCGCGACCAGGCGCCGCTGGTGTTAAAAAAGCCGTCGCTCACTGGCGCGTTTCAGCTGCACAATGCGGCGGGCGCGCTAGCCCTGTTCTTTGCTCTGGAAGGATCGAGATCTCTGGCCCCCAAAGCGATCAGTGCAGCCCTCTCGTCACTTCGCGTGTCGGGCCGCATGCAGAGCCTTTATACTGACCGGCACTGGCTGCTGGATGTCGCGCACAATCCGGCGTCGGCCGAGGTACTCGGCCTTGAGCTGGCCAGTCGCAACCTGGGCGGTAAGCTCGTGGCGGTCGTGGGCGTGCTTGCCGACAAGGATCTTGCCGGCATGCTCAAGCCCCTGCTGCCGCTGGTCGATGCCTGGGTAGCGGTGACGCCGCACGGGCCGAGGGCGCTGCAAGCCCGTGAGCTTGCCGGCAGCATTGCGGCGCTTGGCGATACGCCGTGCTGGATTGCCGAAAGTATCGACGCGGGCCTCACCATCGCCAGCAGAATTGCAGGCAGCGACGACCTCATCCTGGTTACGGGCTCGTTCTACACGGTGGGTCCGG
>JBATFU010000403.1:0-24948 GCA_049665065.1 Woeseia sp.
GCAGAAGCGCCTGCTCCATGAATAATCTGGCGATGCGACTCCGTGAGGTCTTTGGCCGCGATACGACTATCAGATCAGCGAAAGGACCGATGACCGGCATCAGCTTCTCGACATGGCCAACTTCCTCGTGCCAAAGCAGGCAGCGCTCTGAGTTGCCGTCAAGTTTTTTCTTGAACGTCAGGCCTCGCGACGCTGCTAGTTTGCTCACTAATTCTCTTGCCGCTTTGCTGGCCGCTGCTGCGGTTTTTTGGTCGGCTGCGCGTAGCTCCGGCAAGTCGTTATCGGGTATCAGGTAACCCGCTTCAGCCGGCAGGCTCACGATTGAATAGCGGTGCGGTCGAATGTGACAGGCGTTGATATTCGCCTTGAGTCGATCGGCGAGACTGATGGCGCTATCCAGCGCGGCAGCACATTCGGGCCGGTCGGCCACGGGTACCATGATAATGCGCATCGTTACTTCCTGTTGGCGGGGCGAAACTCCATCCTAGAGTTGCGAAGCCAACCAGCCTATGCGTGTTTTCCGCAAAGGCGTAGGTGCTGACCGTCGTGCGCTGGCAGCAGCGCTGCCGCCGTCGTTGTGTCATTCAGTCAGCAGCGCTGCTGCGCGCTCGTCTTAACAGTACTTTCATAGGCCCTCCTGCCAGCAGCGGCACCAGGCTCATCACGACAATCAGCAACCACCCCGAAAGGCCCGGGTTATGCAACTCCAACACCTGGGCAAAGGGCGCGACGTGCACGGCGGCAACAGTGAGTGCGAGGCACAGGGCGAGTGCCGCCCAGATCCAGGGATTGCGACTGACCTCGTTGACAAAGAATCGCCTGGGCACACTGCGCATGTTGAAAACGTGCCAGAGCTGCGCAAGCGCCAAAGTACAGAAAGACACGGTCACGGCTGCCTGCGTATCGAACAGAAGCACCTCGATGGCGAACGCCATCGCGCCTAGCACTACCACGCATATCAACAGCCCGTAGGCAGTGATTTCGAGCCAGCGTTGCCGGGTAAGCAGCGGCTCCCCCGCGGGTCGCGGTGGCTCGTTCATCAGGATTGACGAGCCCTTGCCGACGCCCAGCGCGAGCGCCGGGAACACGTCGGTGACAAGGTTCAGGAACAGGATTTGCAACGGCAACAGTGGCAGCGGCGCGCCCGCCAGTGTCGCCAGCGTGACGATCAGGATTTCGCTCATATTGCAGGACAGCAGGTAAACGACGAACTTGCGAATATTGTCGTAAATGACGCGACCCTGCGCGATCGCATCAACGATAGTGCCGAACTCGTCGTCCTGCAGCACCATTGCAGCTGCTTCCTTGGCCACCGCGGTGCCGCGGATGCCCATCGCAACGCCAATGTCGGCTTTACGCAGGGCCGGTGCATCGTTGACGCCGTCGCCGGTCATCGCAACGACCTCACCTGCCTCCTGAAAACGGCTGACCAACTGCAATTTCTGTTCCGGCGTTACGCGCGAGAACACGCTGGCTCTTGACAGCACGTCAGTCGACTGCTGGCGTAAAAGCTGTGCGAGGTCCCTGCCCTCGATGAATTCTTCTGGCACGGCACCGGCGTCAACGATGCCGGTATCACGGGCAATTTCGCGGGCGGTCGCAGCATGATCCCCGGTGACCATCACGACTCGTACGCCGGCATCACGGCAGCGGCTAATTGCTTCGGCAACACCGGCTCGTGCTGGATCCTCGAGGCCGACGAAGCCAAGCAACGTCAGGTTTACGTAGGGCTCCTCTGTCTGATCCGCTCTGAATTTGCTGGCCAGCGCCAGTGTCCGCAGGCCATGTTCACCGAGCGACTGGGCCTGCTGCAATAGATCGTTACGAGCAGAATCGTCCAGCTCGATTTCACCTGCAGTTCCCATTTGCCGGTTGCAATGCATGATGACGGCCTCGGGCGCACCCTTTACCGCGTACAGTATGCGGTCCTCGCTGGTATGCAGCGTGGCCATCAGCTTGGTTTCCGGTTCGAAAGGAATTTCCTGCAACTCTGGCATTTGTCGCCTGCAGTCTGCCTGCCGGACGTTGCAACGAGCTGCTGCCAGTAGCAGGGCGACCTCTGTCGGATCGCCCACTGCGTCAGCATCATCGTCTGTATCGGCTCGCAACGCAGCATTGCTGCAAAGCACGCCTGCCTGCAGCAAGGCGTTAACGATGCTTTTGTATTTATCGAATTGACTTGCTGATTCGCCACAAACCTCGTCGAGTGTCACGAAATCATTCGCAACGCACAATTCGGTTACTGTCATGCGGTTCTCAGTCAGAGTGCCGGTTTTATCAGTAACGATTATGCTCGTGGCACCCAGTGTCTCAACCGCCGACAGACGTGCAATAACCGCATTGTGTCGCGCCATGCGCCACATACCTCGGGCCAGGGCGATCGTTGCAACTACCGGCAAGCCTTCCGGGATTGCCGCGACACCCAGTGCAATTGCCACCTCTATCGACAAAAAGAGGTCGCGTCCGCTAATGACGCCGCTGACGGCGATCAGTACGGCAATAACCAGTACTACCTTTACGAGTTTTGCGCCAAGCTCTTCGAGGCGTTTTTCAAGCGGCGTTTCTTCAGGTGCTGCCGTTGCAACCAGCTCGGCAATTCGACCAAGCTCCGTCGCAAGGCCAGTCGCTACAACCAGACCCTTACCACTACCGCGCGTAACGACTGTGCCGCTGTAGGCCATGTTGCTGCGATCGGTCAATTGCGCATCGGCCGGAATCGCATCCACCTGTTTCGCAATGGGCTCTGCCTCGCCCGTGAGAGCTGATTCGTTTACCTGCAACTTGGCCGCTTCCAGCAGGCGCATATCAGCAGACACGACGTCGCCTGCTTCGCAACTTACGATATCGCCGGGCACCAGCTGCTCAGCGGCGATGCGTTGCAAACTGCCATCGCGCAATACCACGGTTTCGATTCCTGCCATGCGGCGCAACGCCTCCATCGAGCGGGTGGCGCGCCACTCAATGAAGAAGCCGATCGTGGCGTTAATTGCCACCACCGCCAGAATGGCCAGGCCCTCTGCCCAATCCGAGAATGCGAGTGCCAGAACGCTTGCGGCCAACAACAGCAAGACGACCAGGCTTTTGAACTGATCAGCCAGAATAGCGAGCACTTGTCGCTTATTGACTACCCGCAGGAGATTGGCGCCGTAGCGATGACGTCGACTGTTAACTTCGGCGGAGGTCAGGCCGCACGATGCATCGACGCCTCCAATCTGCAGCAGCTGTTGCGTCGATTCAGCCCACGGCGCGTCGTGCAGGACAGGTTTGGAAACCGCGCGCGCAGCGCGATCAGTCACGCCAGCCATCCGTGCGTCGCGCTTTTCGGTGGCGCCCATCAAACCGTCACGGCGAGCTGGGGCAGTGCAATGGCAGGCCCGCGCTCCGGTGCCAGTCACTGATTCCGTCCCATATCTCCTGAGCTGACTCGGCAAACCAGAACAGCTCAAGATCCTGCGGGCTGATGACACCTTCGCTGACCAGCATCTCGAAATTAATTAGGCGATGCCAATACGATTCGCCAACAAGGACGATGGGCATTGGACCAATGGTGCCGGTCGCAACGAGGTTCAGCGTTTCAAACAATTCATCGAGCGTCCCGTAGCCGCCGGGGAAAATCACAAGCGCACGCGCGCGAAGCAGGAAATGCAGTTTGCGGATCGCAAAATAGTGCAGCTCGAAACTTAATTCCGGTGTCAGGTAGGCATTCGGCCGTTGCTCCTTCGGCAACGAAATATTAAGGCCGATCGTTTTGGCTCCAACGTCGAATGAACCGCGGTTCGCTGCCTCCATGATGCCGGGCCCGCCGCCGGTCATGAGTGTCAGGCTGCAATCCTGCGGACCGCTACCCGCCCTGCCCACAATTTCTCCAAACTCGCGGGCGATGGAGTAATAGCGGGACTTATCCAGCAGGCTTTCAGCAATTCGCAGGTTTCTCTGACTTACTGCGTCAGCGGCGTTCTCCTTGCATGTTTTGCGGGCACGCTCGATGCGCCGGCGCGCTTCAGGCTCATCAACGATTTGTGTGCCGCCAAAAACAACGATCGTGTTTTTTATCGCGGCTGACTGCAGGCGCAGTTCCGTCTCGAGATAATCTTTTTGCAAGCGTAGCCCGCGCAGACTGGCGTCTTCTTCCAGTTCGGAGACTCTGTCCCGTTGATTGTATTGGTTCATCGTTGCATGCAAACCTTGCTGGGCTGTTGTGTGGGCAGCTCGCTGGCCGAACCTGGTCCGGGCCCGACGATTCGACATGAAACACCGCTTTCCAAGATTGTCGCCGCGCGGCATCGCAGGTCCTTGCTAAAGCGTGATTACCTGATCCCTTTTCGCGATTGTCACGGGCGCCTGCGCATCGGCAAGTCGTGCCGCCAGGGCTTGCTGGGCGGCGGGTTCGCCATGCACCAGGTAGACGGGCGGCTGGCTGGCAAAATTGCCATACCAATCAAGCAGGCCCTGCTGGTCTGCGTGGGCAGACAAGCCGCCGACGGTATGAATCTGCAGGCGTACCGGGTGTTCTTCGCCCCACAATCGTATGGTCTCCGCGCCGTCTACCAGGCGACGACCCAATGTCCCGTGTGCCTGGAAACCCACGATAACGAGATGACATTCCGGGCGAGTGACATTGTTTTTCAAGTGGTGATGGATGCGGCCACCGGTGCACATACCGCTGCCGGCGATGATGATCGCACCTGAGCGAATTTCATTTATCTGCATCGATTCTTCGGTGGAGTGAGTCGCGTGGAAGTTCGGCAGATTAGGCAACTTCGTTCCCGGCACGAACAGATCGGCACCGTACAGGTGCTGGTAGCGCGCGTAGGTTGCAGTCGCGTCGATAGCCATCGGACTGTCGAGATAGATCTGCCAGTCATCAAGGTGCCAGCGCTGCCGATTCTGCATCATCAGGTACAACAGATCCTGCGTGCGACCCACAGTAAACGCGGGGATCAGGATGTTGCCGCGGCCGGCACGCGCGCTCTCGAAAACGTCTGTCAGTTCCACCAGCGTGTCTTCAAAGTTGCGATGCAGCCGATCGCCATAGGTGCTTTCGAGCAGCACCGCGTTGGCATGCCGCAGCACTGCTGGTGGCTCCATCACCGGCGCATCTTTGTAGCCGAGGTCTCCGCTGAACACCAGCGTGCGGGAATCATCCTGCTCGCGCCACTCGAGCTCAACGATCGTAGAGCCCAATATGTGACCTGCATCGTGCAGGCGTAGCGTCAGACCCGGCACGACCTCTATCGATGCACCGTACGCTGTGCCCTCGAAATACTGCAGGCTGTCGACAGCGTCGGCCCGCGTGTAGAGAGCTTCAGCGTGTGCTTCGTCATGCTTGCGGTGCTTGTTCTCCCACTCGGCCTGCTTTTCATTCAGGTAGCCGGAATCCGGAAGCATGATGCGGCACAAGTCGCGCGTTGCATTTTGCGCGATGATCGGACCTTTGTAACCTCGCTTTACAAGTAATGGTATGCGTCCCGAATGGTCGATATGCGCATGGCTGACAATAACGGCATCGATTTCGGCAACATCAAACGGAAAAGGATCGGCGTTGCGGGCTTCAGCCTTGCGGCCACCCTGCACCAAACCACATTCGAGTAGTACAGTCTGGTTCGGCATGCGGAGCAGGTACATCGAGCCGGTGACCTCACCGGCCGCGCCAAGGAATTGCAGCTGCATGCTCATTGATCGCTTGATTTATCGATAGTCGAATCAGGGCCAGCTACTTCGTTCGCAGCTGGCTCGTGACGCCGAGCGACTTCGTGGTGTTTCACCTGGTGACGCTGGATCCGCGCATAGTCCTGCAGGCGCCGCCGCGCGCTGTGAAAGGCATCGTGAATCGCGACATAGCAGTCGCTGTGCGATTCGTTATCTCCATGTGGATGACTGACGACCAGCGTCTCACCCGGCACGGCCAGTTTGATTATCACCTTGTATACACCACCCTTGTGCTTATGGTGGTGCGGTGCTTCCACCGAAACATCGCAGGAAATAACGTGATCGTAGAATCGCTGCAGTTTCTTCAACTGTTTCTGAACCGCTGCTTCAAGCGCCGGCGAACCCTCCATGTTCTGGAAATGCACACGTGAATTAATGCTCATATGCCTCGTGTGCCTCCTGTAAATGCCTGACTGACTGATCGTCCGGCAATGCCCGGTCAAGCGACGACGGACCCTGATGTAGCTCGAACCGTGTCAAAGCTCACAATCATTCGGATAAACCCATTCTCCAGAGGCGGTCAACGGGCGGCTATAGGTATTCCCTGCGCTTGCATTGTGGAGACTACATAGCAAGTTCACTGATCAGGCGTACTACCATGACTATCACTGTGTGGTGGTTACTTGATGAGTCTGCCGCGCAAATACGGTTTTAGTGTGAGTTTTCGCCGCGTAGGCTACGTTGAAGGCGGGCTGCAATACGACGCGCAGTTTATCGGAGCGGTACTTCGACTGGTTCTTAGGGGCTGACAGGCTAATTACCAGTTTGCGCGCGCCGAGACGTAAACATTCAGACCCGGCGCATCGAGCCCGGAACCGTGCACCCGGTATCGATTATCCAGCGCGTTTTCAACGCCAGCATCAATCGACCATTGCTGCGCTGGCCGCCAGTTGACGGCAAAGTTCGCCGTCGCCCAGCCGGGCGTCCCGTTGGGATTAATACGAATGTCGTCGACGTCACGCGGACTGAGGCGTGCTTGCTCGTCAGCAAATATCACCGATGAGGAAAGCGACCACGAGGCATTCAGCAGCCAGTCCAGCGTCAGGCGCCCGTTCAACGGCGGGATACGATCGCCGTCGGTAGTGCTGCCGTCATCTTCCCGCTGTTTGCCTCGCGTGTAATTCAACAGCATCTCGGCTGCAAAGGCGCCTGCCGGATGCCACTTGAAGCCCGCCTCGAAACCATAGTTCTCGGCTCGTCCAAAATTGCGACTCTGCACGATATCGCGTCCGTCCGCGGTCGTGTCACCGGTCAGCGCTGTCTGGATCTTGTCGCGATAGTCGAGCCTGAATACGACAAACTCCGCGGACCAGGCATCCATACGCCGGCGTACGGCCAGGTCAATTTGCGTGACACGCTCAGACTTCAGCGCAGTGTTCGGAATATTGAAGCGATTGCCCGGGCGCTCGCCGAGGGTTCCGAGATCAAAGATGTTTGGCGCGCGAAACCCGTAACCCAGGTTCGCAACGAGTTGCGTCGTGCCACTGATGTCGTACAGCCAGCCGAGGTCGCCACTAACATCACGAATGCTGATGTCCGCCGGGGGATAAGCTGTGGTGGGTGCGACTTCGATGTCTATGGCACTGCCGCGCAGTCCTGCCGACAGCGTGTGGCGATTCGCCACCGCCTGGGATACGTGCGCAAACAGGGCTGCCTGTTGCACCGTAGAGCCATCCGGGAAACGTGCTTGCTGTACTTCACTGACACCTGAATTAATGTCCTTCCCGATGCGCGAACTTGAGACTTTATCGTGATAAAACTCGCCGCCGAAGACCCAGGACGCCGCGCCGAGCATGCGCGTCGCATTCACTGATAGTCCCAGTAAATCACTGCGGTTTTTTTCGAAGCGACGCTCGTCAGAATTGAAGTTCCGGTTACGCCGGTCATCAACGATCCGCTGCCAGCCGAGATCAACGGTCCAGTCGGCTCCCAGCCACGCATCATCACGCGTATGTTGTACGTGAAAAAACTGTCGGTCGTTCGGCGCAAAGAAAAATTCAGACGATGCGGGCTCGGTCTCCCCAAAGCCGGGAATGAGTTCGTCTACGCGCGGAGTCTCCGGCTGGCGCAGGAACTGCGCATCGAAAACCCAGCGACGGTCTGCGGCGGGATTGATAACGAGTGCCGCCCGCGCGCTGTAGGACTCGAAGCCACTCGGCTTGATGCGTTCACCGCCGCCAATCCGCCGGTCTCCGGATTCCTGCCATGCCACGCTCATTAAGCCGGCAACCCTGCGGCTACCCATTTCAACGGAGGCACCCAGCGATTTGCCGAGCTCTGCGCTGTCCGCCGCAACAAACAGCTCGCGATGCCATTCGAAAGTGTCGCTGTCAAATTTCGGCAGCCGCGAAATCACCTGGATCACGCCGCCAACAGCGTCGCTGCCGTACAGGGATGTCGGCGAACCGCGAACCACTTCAATGCGCTCGATGCTGCCCGGTGCAACCAGCGCGAGGTATTGAGTCGGCGCGTTGCGAAAGATCGCATTGTTCAGGCGCAGCCCATCGACGAGGTGCAGAATTTCGGATCCCTTGAGACCGCGAATGATCGCCGCGCCCTGCCCCACGGTCGTCTGCTGCAGAAAAACGCCAATCTCGTTGGCGAGTGCGTCAGTTGCCAGGGTGCTGCGGGTGATTTCTTCGCTCGGAATAATGGTCAACGCTGCCGACACCTTGGCTGCCGCGACCGGGCGTCGCGACGCGGTAACCTGGATCTCGTCAATCGGCTCGTCCTGCTGCGCGAAGACGTCCGTCAACGGCAACACGAGCGAACAGAATATGCTAATTATTATTATATTTTTCAATGATTTACCAATACTGCAAGCTGCTCTGATGATTCCGTGAAATGCACTTTATTGCCGGCGTCTGTCGCTGCGGCGCGCTACCGCGATGCCGGCAGGCATTGCCGGACAAACGGCGTATTGTCCGGTTCAGGACGATAACCACAAGCGCTGATCACTCAGAAAGACCAATTCGCGACGAAAATGTTTCTTGCCGGTACTATGTAGCCGGATTCAAAACGGGTGGTTTGCATGAAAGCATCAGATCTATTGGTGAAATGCCTTGAAGAGGAAGGCATCGAGTACATCTTCGGCGTGCCTGGCGAAGAAAACGCCGATTTCATGATATCGCTCGAAGAGTCGGGAAAAATTCGATTCATCCTGACGCGTCACGAACAGGGCGCCGCTTTTATGGCCGAAGTGTACGG
The DNA here is from genome assembly GCA_049665065.1 of Woeseia sp. Taxonomy (GTDB): domain Bacteria; phylum Pseudomonadota; class Gammaproteobacteria; order Steroidobacterales; family Woeseiaceae; genus Woeseia. The sequence goes on from JBATFU010000403.1 coordinate 8,917, forward strand.
GCGACTGACCGGCAACCCGGCAGGCGCGCTCAGCACGCTTGGCCCCGGTGCAACCAACCTGATCACCGGAGTAGCCGATGCCAACATGGATCGCGCGCCGCTCATCGCGCTGACCGGCCAGGGTTCAACCAATCGGCTGCACAAGGAATCGCACCAGATCATGGATGTGGTCGCGATGTTCGAGCCGGTTACGAAGTGGGCTACAACTATACTGAACCCGGACACGATCCCGGAGATCGTGCGCAAGGCCGTGCGCCTGGCGCGCACCGAAAAACCCGGCGCCGTGCACATCGAACTGCCCGAGGACATTGCGAAGGAAGATTCCAGCGAAGTGCCGATGAAGCCGCGACGCTTTCGTCGCTCTGTCGTAGACGACAAAATTACCGATCAGGCCTTCGAACTGATCAAGAAAGCCAAACGCCCGATCATCATTGCCGGCAACGGCTGTATTCGCAAACGTGCCAGCAAGCAGCTGCGCAAACTCTGCGAACGCACGGGTATCAGCGTCATCAGCACCTTCATGGCAAAAGGCTGCGTCGACATGGACGCCGAGTATTGCCTGTATACCATCGGCCTTGGCAACAAAGATCGATTATCGCTGGCGGTCGACGATGCCGATCTCGTAATAACACTGGGCTTTGACATGGTCGAGTATCACCCGCACCTGTGGAACCCGAACAGCGATAAAACCATTATTCACGCGGACTTTCTCGCCGCAGAAATTGATGCGCATTACAACCCCAAGATCGAACTGATCGGCGACCTTGCGCATACACTGTGGATGCTGAATGACCGCATCGACGCGCACGGCAAGCTGAGTTTTGATACCGCCGCTCAGCGCAAGTGCCGCGCGGCGATGGCCGAAGATTTCGCCGAGCACAAGGACGACAAGGCCAGGGGCGCGATCAAGCCGCAGAAAGCGCTGTGGGATGCGCGCCAGGTCATGGGCCCGCACGACATCCTGTTATCGGACGTTGGTGCTCATAAAATGTGGATCGCTCGCCACTACCAATGCCACGAACCCAATACCTGCCTGATCCCAAACGGCTTTTGCTCGATGGGCTTCGCACTGCCGGGCGCCATCGCCGCGAATCTCGTACACCCTGATCGTCACGTGCTGGCCGTGTGCGGCGACGCCGGCTTTTTAATGAACGTGCAGGAAATGGAAACGGCGAAACGCCTGAACAGCAAGATCACCGTGATGGTCTGGGCCGACGGTGGTTACGGCCTGATCTCCTGGAAACAGGAGAACGAGTTCGGGCACCACACTGATCTCTCGTTCGGCAATCCTGACTGGTTGCTTCTCGCAAAATCCTTCGGCTGGAACGGGCATTACGTCGAAGACAGTGCGAAATTGCAGGGCACGTTGCACGACGCGTTGAATGAAGACGGCCCGAGTCTCGTCGTGATCCCGATCGACTATCGCGAGAATCCGAAGCTGACGAAGAAGCTGGGAGAAATTACGTCACACATCTAGCGGAATTCTGCGACGCCAGATTTGAGCGCTGGCAGGCGACAGCAACGCGCTTGCAATCGATAAACTGCGACCACTGTTCTTGTTGCGGCAGAACCTTACGACGCTTCTGAAGAGGCTTCGTCGATTCGAACCACGGAATCCGGATATTCTGGCTACGGTCGTCCTCGTGATTTACTCGACGCGGCGCACCGGCAGCGGCACGTTGCACAATTCAATCGCGCCCGCCGGATCGAGAAACCAGTCTTCATTGCGGTGGCGGCGCGATTCCACCAGCGCTGCGAACGTGTCGGTGTCGGTGCGCAGCGCCTGCCAGCCGTTGTCGTAATCCGTGCCAAGCCGCAGCGAGCGAATCCTGACAAAGTCTTTCTCATCTTCGTAGAAACCCAGCGGTCCGGTGCCGCGTGGCAGAGTGGTCAGATGTTCGATGCCATCAATGACGCGCCCCAACAACGTAACATTGCGATCCAGATGGCGCGGCGCATGACCGTTAACGACGTACAGTTCCGCGGCGTTGCCACTGTCAGCTGCCATATCGCGGCCAGCACCAAGCATGCGATAACAGTGCGCCAGCCAGATGCGCCCGGACGCCGGGTCCCGGCCGACCGGCAGACCATCAACGAAACCGACTTCTGCTGCATAAGGATCGCGGCTCGCAAGCTTCGTGAAAGTCAAACCCCTGGAATCACGGTAGAACTCGGGTGCCAGTTTTTCCGCAGCATCGCCGAGCGGGCCGCTGCCGCTCCACTGTGCGACGTAGTTGTCCTGCGAACGCTTGATCGATGCTTCCTTGAAATGACCGGCAGCCAGCAACTTGCGGAGATTTGCGACATGCATTGGCGCAAACTGTGGCGCCAGCTCCATGATCACTGTGCCACCATCAAGTTCCATGTACAGCAGATTCTGCGGTTCGATCTCTCGCCAGTCTTTGGCCGTCGCGGCGGCGAGAACCTCCGGCATGCTGCGCCATTCAGCATTGTCAGCGGCAAGAATATTTGCGCTGAACAGCAACACGGCAGAACTCAGCCAGAATCGAATTTGCGTCATGACACACCGTTAATCGTGAACCTGTGCTGCGGTATAGCAGATCTGCAGCAGTCCGGCCAGCAGGCCACTTCGTTGTAAATGCGGGCACGGGCGCTAGAATGCCCGACAGCAACACGACAATGAGAATACGGGAGCAAAAGCAATGAATAAGATGACGTGGCTCATGAGCGGACTTCTAATGCTGGCGAGTACGGTTCACGCGGATACCCTGATCCATGCGGGCCGCCTTATTGATGGTGACGCCAACAGCGCGGCGACGGAAATGACCGTTCGGGTCGATGACGGACTCATCACCGCAATTGAACCCGGTTACACGAGCCCAGGCGACGGAGACCGCGTCATCGATCTGCGCGAGCACACCGTTATGCCGGGCCTGATGGATATGCACGTCCACCTGACCGGCGAGTACGACGCGAAAAGTCGGCTGGCACCGTTTATTACCAACGAGGCGGACTACGCGTTCATGACGGCCAAGTTTGCGCGCCGCACGCTCAATGCAGGCTTTACAACGGTGCGCAATCTCGGCGATGCGTTCAACGTGACAGTCGCATTGCGCGAGGCCATAAAGCGCGGCGATGTCGCTGGACCCAATATCTTTACGGCCGCCAAAACGCTGGCCTCAACGGGCGGCCACGGCGATCCGACAAACGGCTGGGCCACTCATTTGATCGACGATCCGGGCCCCTACGAGGGCGTCGTTAACAGCGTTGCCGATGCGCGCAAGGCTGTTCGCCAGCGTTACAAGGACGGCGCTGACTGGATCAAGATCACGGCGACCGGCGGCGTTTTGAGCGTCGCGAAAAGCGGCCAGAATCCGCAGTTCACCGATGAAGAACTGAAAGCCATTGTCGATACGGCGAAGGACTATGGACTGCGTGTAGCAGCTCATGCTCACGGCACCGAAGGCATGAAGCGCGCAGTTAATGCCGGCGTTGCATCCATCGAACATGGCACGTACATGGACGACGAGGTCATGCGCCTTATGAAGCGCAATGGTACGTACTATGTCCCGACCATAATGGCAGGCGTCTGGGTGGCGGAGATGTCAAAGGTAGACGGATTCTTTCCGGACCTGGTGCGGCCCAAAGCTGCCGCTATCGGCCCGCTGATCCAGGCAACGTTTTCGAAAGCCTACAAAGCCGGCGTACCGATAGTCTTCGGCACCGACACCGGCGTTTCACCGCACGGTGACAACGCGCAGGAGTTTGCGTTGATGGTCGAGGGCGGGATGCCGCCGATGGCGGCAATCAAGAGTGCGACCAGCGTTGCTGCCGACTTCCTTGGCATAGGCGACACGCACGGCCGACTGCAGGCGAACAAGATAGCCGACATCGTGGCGGTTCCGGGAAACCCGCTGGATGACATCACCGCAATGGAGCGCGTCAGCTTTGTCATGAAGGACGGGCGGGTTTTCAGAAACCGACGCTAGGCGATTTCGAGTAACTGCCTGATACGCCGTTGCGCCCATGAAAGGCGCAACGGCTTTATCAAAAGTGGTTCTGCCAGGCGTTGCCGGTGGACTATTTGTTCAGCTTCGGCTCGTAGCTCACACCACCCAGCCACTTCCAGGTCTTGCCGTCACGAACGAGAATTTCCGTGATGCGGCCAACGCTCGAGTCGCGCTTGCCCTCGTGGTTCTCGGTAACGAGCGAGACGTTGTAGTGCACTACCGCCGTATTGTTGGCAATCGAAATTGCCTCTGGCGAAATTTCGTATCTCAGCGTGTTGCTGTTCTCATCACCGAAACGGCTCGAACTGATCGTCGCCGCCTTGTCGCGCGGTGCCGCAGCATCGTCAGACCAGCCGGAATAGTTGTCATGCAGATACGCTGACGGCCATTTGCCGTTTTCGGCGGCATCGTCAACCCACGATTGTTCAATCATTGCCCACACTTCCTTCTGTGTGTCATTCCACGTGGGCTGCTGGGCAAAAGCCGACGCGCCGATCAGCAAACTGGCGAGCACACTGAGTCGTATGATTTTTCTCATTGTTGGATCCCCTGATGATTGGATAAGTTTGGCAGCCAGACTATACACCCTGGGCGAGAGAATACCCGGCTTGCGTCGTCAGTCAGGCAAGCGCAGGGTCGCGGAACTAGTGCTGCGGCGACAATTCTCGATCCCAGTTCACCGCATTGTATTTTTTCAGCAGGCGCTTGACGTCGTCGATTGAGATCGCCTCCAGCGTGCCGCGTGAACTCGTTACCGTTGTCGCTTGCAGCAACGCGTTGTAGATGGCCTCTTCCGTTGCTTCGGCGGTGGCGGCAAACAGCGGTGACATCGCTTCGTTCGTCAATGACGGCGAATTAAAAAGCTCCATGCCGCCGCGGGGGCGACGCACATCCGGATGGGTCGAGAACGCGATGACGTAGTCGCCCGAGCCGTTGCTCGCGAACGAACCGGTGCGTGCGAGACCCATGATGGCGCGCATTGCGAGTCTGTCGAGCGCGCGTGCGGTTAGTGGCGCATCGGTGGCCACCACCATCATGATCGAGCCGTCTTCCTGATGCTCGTCCCGGCCTTTGCGATCGAGCTGGCTGCGATAGGAATATTGCTCCAGTTCACGACCGATTGGCGCGCCATTCATCGACAGCACGCCGCCGAAGTTGGTTTGCACGAGCACGCCCACCGTATGGCCGCCCAGCGACTCCGGCAGCACGCGAGAGCTCGTGCCAATGCCGCCTTTCCAGGCGAACGCCTGCGTACCGGTGCCGGCACCGACGCTGCCTTCTTCGACCGGTCCGGTTTTTGCCGTATTCAGCGCGGCAAATACTTCGTCGCGCTGTATCGGGTCCGCCCACATATTGTTGACACGCGAGTCGTTCGTCTCGCCGACAACCGGGTTAACCGTGTGCTCGCCCATGCCGGGTTGGGTATAGACCCATTCCTTCAGCGCATTGGCTGCGCTCCAGACACACAGGGTGCAGGTCAGCAGGATCGGCGTTTCAATTTCGCCGAATTCGCGAATCTGCGTCTCGCCGACGAGCTTGCCGTAGCCGTTACCGATGTGGACCCAGGCAGGAACCGGGTGCGTGTAGAGATTGCCGGGCGCAGGAATGATTGCTGTAACGCCGCTGCGTATATCGTCGCCTTCGACCCTGGTTACCTGGCCGACAAGCACTCCTGCAACATCCGTAATCGCATTCCAGCGGCCGGTTTCGAAGATGCCGACGGCAAGTCCGATGTCGCGGGCGCGTGGCCGCTCCTCCGCCAGTGCCGTTGTGCAGGAGGCCAGCGCTAAGGCAAGCCATACGCAAAAGTAAGTCGCCGATTTCATCGCATTGCCCCCGGCAGCATGAGACAGCAATTGACGGCTGTCCGAATTGAAAACCCTGCGCCGAAAGCTCGCTGCCTGTGCAGCGCGCACGTCGGCGCTAGTTGAAGACGTCGAAAATCCGGCTGTACTTCAGGATGAATTCGCGACCGCTCGGCGGTGCGCCGAAGTCACGATCATCCACTTCGTTGTAGACAAGGAACAAACCAGAATTCGCCGCCTGCAGCCAGGAAAAACGCAGATTCGTTGCCACGACATTGCTTGCGTCGTTGTACTGCACCAGCGTCTGCAGCAGCATTTTTGGTGTAAACGAATATGACAGCCGCAGACGCGTCAGGCTGACGGTAAAGTTGCCGTTCGCGACGGGCAGGTCGAAGTCGTTGTAGTCCACAGACAATTCGGAACTGAAACGCTCACCGATGCGATAACGCAAGGTCGGCGCAAACGACACACGATCGCCGCCGAAGCGACCACCGACTGTCAGCCGTGTATTGATACTAAAAGGCGCGCTCTGGTCGGTGAAAAATACGACCTGGGCTTCAGCATGATCGTAAGTTCCCGGCTGCACGGTGACTCCGTCAATGATATTGAAGGGCTGCTTGACGCCCGACTTCGTTACGTTAACGCCGGTGTGAATTTCAGTGCCGGTTTTAAATTCCCAGTGCGAATCCATGTGCAGGAAGCCCGTTTCCTGGAAGCCATCGAAATCCCAGAAGCCACGGTAGGAAACGTGTGGCCTGATTTCCAGCAGGCCCCACAGGTTGTCGGGGCGAATGCGGCGCATCGCGAAACCTTCGGCGCGCCGGTAGGCGGTGCGCGCCAGGAAGCCCACTTCCGGGTTGAAGTTTTCGCGCACCTCGGCGTAATTCAGGCGTGATGACCATGTCGCAGAACTGTAGTCACCCTTGATGGCAAAAGCCGTGTCGCGGCCGCTGACGCCCGGCGTGTCAGTGCGCGCGGCCCATGCTTCGAACAACAGGTTGTCACCCACGCCCCAGCGACCGTCGACAGCGTAGGTCTGGTTCTGGTCATCCGCGCTGCTACCTAAAATACTGCCGTCGCCGTCACGGTTTACCAAGAGGAAACCGACGGACGATCGATTCGCCAGCTCCTGGCTGACGCGCGCCACCGTGTAGTCGTTGGCAGGCGCGAGACCGGTGACGCCCTCGTCTGCCATGTGCAGCAAGCCGACATTCGTGCTGCCGCCGATTTTGCCGGAGAGCCGCAAACCGCCGTCGATCGGAATCGGGATGCCGCCAGGGCCTACGCCAATGCGGCGGCTGAAAAAGAGTTCCACCTCTTCAGAATTCCCGACCGAAAACAGGTCAGCATTCTCGAGGAAGAAGGGCCGCTTTTCGGGGAAGAACAGGCTGAAGCGATCGAGGTTAACCTGCTGCTCATCAGCCTCTACCTGCGCAAAGTCGGTATTGTAGGTTGCATCCAGCGTCAGGCTCGGGGTTAGCGAGTACTTGATATCGAAACCGAACTCCTGGTCGGTTTCGGTACCGCTGAGCGTGCCACCACGCGCAGTCTTTGCTAGTACGTACGGCGTAATTTTCAGGTTGCGTTGCGAAGGCGGCGCAAGGCCCGATACGCTTCCCGCCTCGGAAACACGATAGATATTTCGCTCGCGTGACAATGGCGCCCAGTATGCCACTTCGTTGTTGCGGCGAATGTTGCGCTGGAAGTTGATACCCCAGACCTGGTTCTCGTTGCTGCCGTAGCGCAGCGTGCGAAATGGAATTTCGAACTCCGCGCTCCAGCCAATTTCTGAAATCTTTGCGCTGACGTTCCATGTCGCATCCCAGTTAAGGTTGAAGTCCCCGCCGCCGGAGCCGAACTGGTTGGTGCCTTCCTTGGTTACCTGCCCGTCGTACTCGATGCCGGCTGGATTGGTGCCGAACACGAAACCGTTCTGGCGATCATTCAAGCCGTCGATGACGATCTGGAAACTGTCGGTATCGCCCAGCGCCGAGTCGCGTCGGCTGTCAGCCACGATAATGCCCGCCGGATTGTCGTCATAAGCAATGACGCCGATGAACAGCGCGTCATCGGTGTAGCCAATAAAGACCTCCGTTTTCTGGCTGGCGGGCTGGCCTTCATTCGGCTGGGTTTGCCAGAAGCCGCTGGTGGGCAGAACGACCTGCCAGGCCGGGTCGCCCTGCACATCGCCATCCAGGACCGGCCGCTGCTGCAGCGGATACGCGCTGGTAGTCGGCCGCGGCGAGGACGGCCCCGCAGTTTGCGCGACGGCGGCCATGCCGATAAAGGTCAGGAATGCGGCGGGCAGGACCGCGCGCATAGCAGTGTGCATAACGACGTTTCTCACATTTCCCCCTGTGCCTGCGGCAAATTGCTTTGCGTCGGCTTTTTCTTGTGCTGAGCAGCTGTGGACATGCCCCGCCTGGATTGATTGTTTCTGACCCGCCCCTTGCCCGTTGGTTCACGCGCTTCGCCGGGCGACCTGCAAACAGGCATAGTAGCGACTTAGTCGCCGGTACGCAGCTGCTCACTGTAGCCGAAAAGACCCGCAGTACCGCCCGTATGCACAAACACAACTTTGTGCGCGTCGCGCAGCATGCCGTTGCGAATCTGGTCGATCATGCCGGCAAGGCCCTTGCCACTGTAAACAGGATCGAACAGCAGGCCCTCCAGTCGCGCCAGCAGCAGCACGGCCTCGTTCATGCCTTCGGTCGGAATGCCGTAACCCGGCCCAACGTAATCGCAGTTCGCAACGATATCTTTTCGCTGCACGACTTCGGGAGCGCCAATGTATTCGGCTGTCTCGAGCGCCAGTTTCCAGACCTTGTCTTCCTGGATCTCCTGCGGCGCGTTAACACCGATACCGAGTAACGGCACATCGCTATGCGTTGCCTTCAATCCAACAATCAGGCCTGCCTGCGTGCCCGCGCTGCCCGTCGCGTGCACGACGTGATCGATGGCCAGACCGCTGCGATTCGCCTGTCCGAGCAGTTCCAGCGCGCAGTCGACATAGCCGAGTGCACCGATCGGGTTCGAGCCGCCGCCCGGGATGATGTAGGGCCTCTCGCCCTGCGTTTTCATTTCGTCGGCAACTTTCAACATGGCAGCATTCATATCACTGCCTTTTTCGACTTCACTGATGCTGGCGCCGAATATGCGATCGAGCAGCACGTTGCCCGACGTCCGGTATGACTCAGGTGCATCGCCAACCCGTTTCTCAAACACGAGCGCGCATTTCATGCCGAGCTTGCAGGCCGCCGCTGCCGTTTGACGGGCGTGATTCGACTGTACCGCGCCCTGCGTGATAATCGCTGTCGCATTGTTTTTCAGGGCGTCAGCCATGAGAAATTCAAGCTTGCGGGTTTTATTGCCGCCGGTGCCCAGCCCGGTACAGTCATCGCGCTTGACGTAGATATCGGGCCCACCCAGGTGTTTTGACAGGCGTGGCAGATGCTCAAGCGGGGTTGGCAGGTGCGCGAGGGATACACGCGGAAAACGGGATAGCATCACAATCGGTTCCTCAGTGTTTTTGCGCGTTGGCAAGCGGCGCTTCGCCAAGCGCGAGTTCGACGGTACGCCGCGCCAGTTCGTCCGTCGAATTGATCAACGGGACGGTGAGTTGCGGCTGGTGCAGCACCAGCGGAATTTCAGTGCAGCCCGCGACGATGACCTCCGCTCCCTGCTCAATCAGTGAGCGCGCGATAGCGGCCATGCCATTCGATACGGCCTTGCTCTGGTCCCCGGCCTTCACACAGTCGATCAGCGTCATCAGCTCTTTGCGACTGGCACCCTCGACAGGCAGGGCAGTCAGGCCGGCGCGCTCCAGTGCTTCCTGGTAAAGGCCCAGTTCGAGGCAGGCCGGCGTCGCCAGGATTCCCACCTTTTGTGCGTCGGCATGTCGCGCCCCTATGACGCGAACGGTCTCATCGATAATGCTGACGAACGGGATGGACACACGCTGCCGCGCCCGGTCAAGCCAGCCGTGCGCCGTGTTGCAGACGAGCACCAGGAAATCGGCGCCGCCGGCTTCGAGACGCTCCGCCATCGCCGCGAGCATTTCACGCACGCGCGCGTCATCTGCCACCGAAATATTCTGCCGGCTGGGAATTTTCGGGTCGTGATCAATGAGCATACGGATGTGATCCTGGTCGCGCTCCGCCGGCGTCATGCGGATTACTTTCGCCATGAAATCAAGCGTGGCATCTGGCCCCATGCCGCCCAATACGCCAACAGTTCTCTCTTTCGTCACACCGCAATCCTTTTATGCATAAAGACTCAGCAACTGCTCACGCACTTCGGCAGCCGTCGCCGGACGCCGCGGCAGCATGCGCGTCGTCGCTATAAATTGTTCTGCGAGGACCGCATTGTCACCCGCGACGCTGCCATCGGCCAGCAGCAGGTTGTTTTCGAATCCAAGCCGTACGTGGCCGCCGCGGCGCGCGGCGTGCTGCAGCGCGGAGAGCTCCGTGGCCCCGAAACAGCAGACGCTCCATGGAAACTCGCTGCAGTCGACCACTTCCAGCAGGGCATCGAGCTCTGCCGGATCGCCTGGCCGGTTGTCTGCATATCGTCCGAGCACGAACAGACAATGTGGCTGCTCCGTAGCGAATATGCCGCGGCGGCGCATCGCGTCGAAGCGCCGCAGGTCATCTGCGTTGTACAGAATCAGCTGGGGCCAGATCCGCTCGCCGTGCAGCCAGTCGAAAAACTGCGCGCACTCTTTTTCATTTGCGCCGTCCGGACAGAGCTCGCGCAGCGCAATCGACACTGCTTCCGGCCGCAATTCGCGCACCGTGTTCATTTGTTCGTCGGCGCGATAGCGTCCGACTGCCTCAGTAGTAACCTGTAAAATCAATTCGTCGCCGACCGCTGCGCGAATCGCTGTGATGGCATCCCGATATCGCGCGACATCCAGCGTGTGCTGACCCTGCTCATCGCGGACGTGCAGGTGCAGCACGGAAACCCCGACCGCCACCAGCTGCCGCGCGCAGGCAGCAAGCTCGGCGGGCGTTATCGGCAGCGCGGGATGGTCAATCCGGGTACGCCGGGCGCCGTTCGGCGCCGCCATTACCATCAGCCGGTTTGCGGCAAACTGCTGATGCGGCGGCTGCGAATTTTTAGCCAACCGCGACATCCGACAGGGTTGCAACGAGCCGCGCGACCAGCTCGTCCACGTGACCCGGCTCGTAGATCAAAGGTGGCGCAAGCAGAATATGTGCGCCGTTTTCGCCGTCAGCACCGCCGCCACCGGGGTAACAGATCAAGCCGTTAGCCATCGCTGTTTGGCGCAGCCTGGTCGGCAACCGCAAGCTCGCGGGTACAGGCGTTTTGCTGGCGCGATCCGCAACAAGCTCGATACCAATAAACATGCCGCGCCCGCGAATATCGCCAACGTGCGGATGCTGGTGGAGAGCGGTCCTGAGCTCGCGCATCAGCAGTGCGCCCGTTTTCTCTGCGCTTTGCAGCAAACCCTGATCACGGACTACCTCTGCAACCGCAACGCCTGCGGCGCAGGCCGTCGCGTGGCCAACCCAGGTGTGGCCGTGCGCGAAGGCGCCGTGTGCGGCGACGATCGTGTCATGAATTTTGCCGCGCACGATAGCCGCACCCAAGGGCTGGTAGCCGCCGGTCAGGCCTTTGGCCAGCGTCACGATGTCCGGCCGCACGCCATCCTGTTCGTACGCAAAATGACTGCCGCAGCGCCCGCAACCCGCCATCACCTCGTCGAGAATCAGCAGAATGCCGTACTGATCACAGATCTCGCGAATACGCCTGAAATAGCCGGGCGCTGGCGGCACGACGCCAAGCGTCGCACCGACGACTGTTTCCGCGACGAATGCGCATATTCGCCCGGCGCCGTGTGCCTTTATCGCCCGTTCGAGTTCGTTGGCTGCGCGCAGTCCGTAGGCTTCATCTGTTTCGTCGTCCTGCTGCAGTCGATACGGATAACAGGGCGCGATCTTCGGCCAGTCCTTTAGCAACGGCCCAAACAGCTCACGGCGTGCCGGGTTGCCTGACAGCGCCAAGGCGCCAAGCGTGTTGCCGTGATAACTCTGTTCGCGGCTGATAAAAAGTTCGCGTTGCGGCTCATCGCGTGCCACCCAGTATTGGCGCGCCAGTTTTATCGCGGTCTCGTTTGCTTCGGAGCCGCCTGACACGAAGTAGACGCGTGCATCGTTTTCGCCGAAACGCTGGCGCAGAATCTCGGCAAGCTGCTCCTGCGGTTCATTGGTGAAAAACAGCGTATGCGCGAAGGCGCAGCGTGCTAGCTGTTCCTGCACGGCGCGAATGACGTGGGCATTGCCGTGGCCTACTGCTGAAACCGCCGCGCCGCCGCTGCCATCGAGATACTGGCGTCCCTCGCTGTCGTACAGCCACACTCCTTCGCCACGCGCGATGCTTGGATGGTCCGCCAGGGGCTCGCGGTAAAAAACGCTGCTCACGGTAGCTCTGCTGCTCGCAGTAATTGAAAGGGTGTGTTTGCTGCGTGCGATCGTATAGCATTTTTAAATGAGTCGTTGCGGCAACCAGCACAACAGCAGCCGCAACCGGGGGAGATGTTGATTACATACGCAACCATCAAACGATGGCCAGGCCGCTTATGCAGATCCTGAGCGGCCGCCGCCGCTTTCTGCAGGCCCTTGCTGCGATGCCACTCGCCGCCTGCGTTTCGCAACGGCCGGCAGGCCGCCAGAATTTCACGCCGTCCGGCGAGCCGCTGCGGCGTGTACAGGTGAGCGCAGATCGCGTTGTACGCGTCGTGACAGGACTGCGTCCGTTCCGGCCTGCCGGCTTCGTCGTGCGAGCGGAGCCTTTTGGCAGCAAGCTGCTGGTGCACAATTACGGCCACGGCGGCGGCGGTGTCACCCTGTCCTGGGGCACCTCGCAACTGGCGCTCGAACTCGCGCTGCAAAGCGAGCACCGGCAGGCCGCTGTGATTGGCTGCGGCGCGGTTGGCCTCGCAACAGCGCGCCTGCTGCAGCGGCACGGCTGGGACGTTGCGATCTATGCAAAAGATCTGCCGCCGGCAACGACGTCAAATATTGCCGGCGCACAGTGGTCACCTGCGTCAGTTTTTGACAAGTCCGTGGTTAGCGATGCGCATCTCGATGAACTGGCCATCGCGATGCGGCATTCCTATCGTGAATTTCAAAACCTCGTGGGTGCGCATTACGGCGTGCGCTGGATCAGCAATTACCTGCTGTCTGACAAGCCAGCCGATGTCAGCGACATGCGGCTGCGCTACCCCGACATGTTCCCGGAACTGCGCGAACTAAGCCCGCGGCAGCACCCGTTTCCTGTCAGCCACGCACTGCACTTCGACACCATGTTTATCGAACCGCCGGTCTACCTGCCCGCGATGATGCGGGACGTGCGTGCCGCGGGGAGCCGCATTGAGGTACGCGAATTTGATGATGCGGCGGAACTGCACACGCTCAAAGAGCCCGTGATTTTCAACTGCAGCGGCCTCGGCACCCGCACCTTGTTTGGCGACGATGAGTTGATTCCCGTCAAGGGCCAGCTCGTCGTGTTAAAACCGCAGGACGACATCAACTACCTGATGATCAGCAATGGCATTTATATGTTCCCGCGCAGCGACGGCGTACTGCTCGGCGGCACCTTCGACCGCAATGTTTACTCGCTTGACGCAGATCCCGGCGCGACGCGCTCGATCCTTGCACGCCATGCCAGCTTCTTTCGCAACATGCAGGACCCCTGGGCCAGGCCCTGGGAAACATCTGCAACAACAAACCTGGAATCATGATGAAAACAGTAATGCTGATCAGCGTTGTAGCTCTTGCCGGTTGTGCAGGAGCCAGCAAACCGGCGACAAGCGGGCATGCAGGGCATGGCATGGGCGAAGAAGCCGGCACCGCTGCCTTCCTCGATCCGATACCGCTGTACACGGAAATGACCGGCGACTTTACGCGCGATATCTCGAGCAGCAACCCCACTGCGCGCGCCTATTTCAACCAGGGCATGCAGCTGCGATATGCCTACGCCGTCGATGCCGCCGCCCGCTCGTTTCGTGAAGCCTGGCGCGCGGATCCGGACTGCGGCATCTGCTACTGGGGCGAAGCCTGGTCGCTCGGGTCTTACCTGAATGGCGCGAAAAGCGAAGAGAAAGCGCCGTACGCGGTCGCAGCAATGCAAAAGGCGAAAGAACACGCCGCGAACGCAAACCCGGTGGAACGCGCGCTCATCGATGCAATACAGGTATGGCACATAGCGGACTACGATCCGGCAACGCGCCGCAGTGAAGACCAGAAGTTTGCTGACGCGATGGCGGAGGTGCACGCCGAGTTCCCGGACGATCTTGACGTGACCGCTGTTTACGGCGCGGCGCTGTTCCTGCTCGAACCGCGGCGCGGCACACGCGATCTGGATGATCCCGATGTCATTCGCCTGCATCACGTACTCGAGGGAGGTCTCGCCCAGGATCTTACGCACCCGGGCGTCTGCCACCTGTACATCCACGCGACAGAATCGACCGTGACACCGGAACTCGCGCTGCCCTGCGCCGAGTTTCTCGGCACGAGCGTGCCGGGCGCCAGTCACCTGAATCACATGCCGTCTCACACCTGGAACGAAATCGGGCGCTGGGGTGATTCCGTGCGCACGAACACCAAAGCCTGGCACTCCGACCAGAAAGCCGCCGCCGGCAAAGGTGTCGCGATTTATCAGACGCACAACCTGCACATGCTGCTGTTTGCAGCATCGTTCGATGGGCAGGGGGCGATTGCGATCCAGGCAGGCAAGGACTACGCCAAGGTGGCGGACAATTCGATGTACCACGTGCTGACCTTAATTCGCTTCGGTCGCTTCGATGAGGTCTCAGCGATAACGGCACGCCCGACGGACGACGTGTCGGCCGCACTGTGGGATTTCGCACAAGGCTACGCCGCGCTGAAACTCGGTGATCGGCCGAAAGCGCTGCGCCTGCGCGACAAGGTACTGAAGTTCGCGGAGACGACCGACCAGAAATTTCGCTTCCATCCCGCCGGCCAGGTCATTGGTACCGTTGCGCATATTCTCGACGGTGAAATCAAGCGCACGGCTGGCGACCTTACTGGCGCCATCGCGGCATTCCAGCGCGCGGCAGAAGTTGAAGACTCCATGGACTATGACGAACCCGAACCCCTGCCCTTCGCGGCACGGCACTGGCTGGGCGCCGCACTTCTGGAAGCGGGCCGCAGCGCCGACGCAGAACGCGTCTACCGCGAAGAACTCGCGGATCACCCGCACAATGGCTGGTCGCTGTTTGGCTTAAGGCAAGCGCTGGCGCTACAGGGCAGGCAGGATGCCGACGTCGATGCCGACTTTGCGCAAAGCTGGGCGCGTTCGGATACCTGGATCAGCGCTTCGCGCTTTTGAGACCGGCCACACCGAAGTAGTCCGGCTGGGCGAGCGGCGGCGTAATATCGCCGTCACGCGGATATATCCACAGTCGACTTCCGTACGCGTCGCTATTGCTCAGCTGCAGCGTGAAACTGTAGTTGCGCAATAATTCGCGAAGCACATCAGACAGCGGTTTCTCGATAAGCGCGACGCTGGTCATCTCATGCAACGGCACGTACGCTTCGACGGCCAGTCTTTGATGATGCGCAATGTATTCAAGCACGGCGCGCAAACTCGCATCCTCTGCGATAACGGTCAGTTCATAGCGCGTGCCGCCGACAGACACCGACGTATCCGGCAGTTCTGCAAGCGCACCACGGCTGAAGAACAATGGCGCTAAAAAAAGAAGCAGCGCACACCAGGGAATCGCGCGCTGCTTAACAACTGCGCGCAGGGGGGCGGCGCGCACGAAGCCTTTCTCGTCGGGACCGCCTCTGCCGTTGCTGGCCGGCAACTCTCTGCCGGCGGCCCGGATACTCGTTAGCATTGTGTCCCCTCGTCCCTGCCTTGTGGTTAGGGAATAACCCTGAGACGTTTGCGCAGGTCGAAAACGGTCGGGAGGCAGGGAGAAAGAACAGGGATAGGTATAAGGACACGCCGCGATCTGCTGCTAAAACTCCCAGAGGACACCAATCGCCGGCAGCAACGGAAACCAGTACTCGTCGCGCAGCGTTAAGTAAGGCTGCGGACCACTGTCTTCTTCGAGATTGAAATCAACGCAACAGGAATTACGCCGGTTGGTGGCGTTTGAAAGTTCAAAGAACGTCGTCAACTCCCCGATGCGCACCGGGCTGCGGTAGGCAACGCGCAGATCGAGCGTCATGAATGCCCTGAAATTCTGCTGATTGCGTTCGGAA
>JBATFU010000404.1:0-10741 GCA_049665065.1 Woeseia sp.
CGGCGCGTTCATCAAAGCTAACCCGCGCGAGCCCGGGCCACCATGTCCCACATCGGCAGGAAGACACCCAGTGCGAGCACCAGGACCATGCCGCCTACCGTGATGATCAGGATGGGTTCAAGGGCCGCACTGAGGTTCTCGAGGTCGTAATCGACTTCGCGTTTGTAGAAATCGGCGGCCTCGTTTAACAGCTCCGGCAAGGCACCGGTTTCTTCGCCGAGCGAGATCATTTGCAATACGAGCGGCGGGAACAATCCTGTGCCGCGTGCTGTTGAAGACAGCGCTTCACCGCGCTCGACACCGGCGTTCAGATCTTCGAGTTTGCCGGCAAGGAATACGTTGCCAACCGAGCCCGTCACCGATTTCAGGGTTTGATTGATCGGCAGGCCAGCCTCGAGGGCAACGGCCAGCGAACGCGTAACACGCGCCAGCGCTGCGTTCCTGACAATCACGCCGATAACGGGTATTTCGAGCTTCAGACGGTCCCAGGTAAGTCGGCCGGCGGGTGTGTTTACCCAACTTCGCGTTACCATTGTTGCAACAGCAATACCCAGCAGGACGATCGGCCACTCGTTCGAGACAAAGCTCGATAAGCCCATGATGATCTTGGTTGGCAACGGAATGTGGTCACCCAGCTGCCGAAAAATCGGCTCAAACGCCGGAATAACGAAGACGGTGATAATCGAGATGGCAACGCCGATCGCAGCCATGACGATCATCGGGTAGCGCACCGCCGACTTGACGCGCTTGCGAATATCTTCATCGACACTCAGGTATTCGTACATGCGCAGGAAAGCCGTATCCATCGTGCCGGTTTCTTCGCCGATCGCGATGATGCTCACAAACAGGTTTGAAAAGATTTTCGGATGGCGGGCCAGCGACTGGGACAGCGAGCGACCCGATTCGAGCGCGCCAATGACGTCTACCAGCGCGGACTTCAGCACCTCGTTGTGCGTCGTTTCCATCAGGCCGCGCATGCCTTTCAGCAGCGGCAGGCCGGTGCGCGTGATCGTGTGCATCTGCCTGCAGAAAATGACCAGGTCCTTCGCGGTCGGGCGGCCGCCACCAAGGCGACGCCACAGGTCCTCGACCGTCATCGTGGACTTCTGTTCGGCGCTGCGAATTTCTACGGGCGTGACACCCGTATTAATCAGGCGCGCCGCGACCGCATCCGCCGACACGCCGCTTAAGCGGCCGCTGATCAGATCGCCGCGTGGCGAGCGCCCCTTGTAAATAAATTCGGCCATCAGGCACTGGCCTCGTCATGCGGCGCTGCGCGGACCGCACTGACATCAAAATCGACGCCGCCGGCGATGCGAATCGCCTCATCAAGCGAAATGACGCCATCCCGCGCGTAATCGAGCGCACACTGGTCCAGCGGTACATAGCTTGCCTTTTCTTCGCAGGCCTTCAGGAAACCATCCAGGTCCTCCTTGCGAATGAGATCGGTCAGTTTGGCATCGACCTCCAGCAACTCGTAAACACCGATGCGGCCGCGATAACCGGTCAGGTAGCAGTAGTTGCAGCCACGCCCGCGCACGAATTCTGCGGTCTCCGCCAGCTTTTCGCCGAGCTGCTGAATAAGCCAGGCCTGCTGCGACGCGCTGGGGGTCAGCGGCTCCTTGCAGTTCTCGCACACCCGCCGCACCAGTCTCTGCGCAACGATGCCCTGCAGTGCGGCGGCGATCAGGTAGCCCGGCGCGCCCATATCGAGCAGTCGGTTTACCGTGCCTGCGGCACTGTTGGTATGCAGCGTCGAAAACACGAGGTGACCGGTCATGGCCGACCGCAGCCCGATATCCACCGTTTCCTTGTCGCGCATTTCGCCCACCAGCATGATGTCCGGATCCTGCCGCAGGGCGGTTCGCAGTACGCGACCGAAATCGAGGCCGATGCGGCTGTTCACCTGCACCTGGTTGATGCGCCCGAGGCGATACTCAACCGGATCCTCGATCGTGATGATCTTCGTTTCCGGTCGGTTGATGTGGTTCAGCGCGGAATACAGCGTCGTGGTTTTACCGCTACCCGTCGGGCCGGTAACGAGAATCATGCCGCCCGGCCGTTCAATCAGGCGTGTGAAACGTTGCAGCAGTTCCTGCTGCATGCCGAGTTTACTGAGCGACAGCAGGTTGGCGGATTGATCGAGCAGGCGCATAACGATCGCTTCGCCGTACTGCACTGGCAATGTAGAAACGCGCACGTCGATATTCTGGTTGTTGACCCGAATCGTGAAGCGACCGTCCTGTGGCATGCGCTTTTCGGAGATGTCGAGACCGGCCATCAGCTTCAGGCGTGTAACGAGCGCGGCGGCGATACCCCGACCTTCGATTTGATGCTCCTGCAGCACGCCGTCAACGCGCTGACGAATGCGCAGCAAGTATTCGTCGGGTTCGATGTGGATATCAGACGCTTTTACCTGCACCGCGTCCTTGAACATCGACTGCAGCAGCTTGATGACCGGCGCGTCATCCATTTCTTCGTCGGCCTGCAGCTCATCAATATCGATGCCGCCATCGTCGAGATCTTCTTTCAGTGCAACGGCGAGTTTGTCAATTTCATCGGTGCGCCGATACACGATATCGATCGTGCGCAGCAGGTCCGATTCCTTGACGAGCGCCAGGCGTATCGGCTTTTTCAGAATGCGCTGCAGTTCGTCATAGCCGAGTATGTCGGTTGGGTCGGCCATGCCAACGAGCAGTCCCGTCTGGTCGACCTGCAGGACCAGTGCCCGATGTCGCCGTGCGTGGACCTCGGGCAGCAGCTGCACGATCTCCTGATCGAGCTTCAGCGAGGTGATTTCGATGTATTCAATGTTCAGGCGCTTCGACAGGAAGCTGTGCAGTTCCGATTCGGTAATTGCACCGGTATCCATCAGGGCGCGGCCGAGCTTGTGGCCGGTACGCTTTTGCAGCGCAAGGGCAGCCTGCAGTTCGTCTTCGCTGATGACACCCGCTTCGAGCAGAATGTCGCCAAGGCGCATTTTCTTGCGGCTCAGGGAACCTGCGTTGGTAGGGCTGAATGACTCCGTGTCTTTCATCTGCAAACCCTTATTGCGGCATCGGTGCCTGCATGCGCTGCAGCGATTCCCGCGCAGCATTGGCCCAGACCGCATCGTTTTCCACGACGATGGGTTTCAGCAATATGACGAGCTCGGTCTTGCTCTCGACGTCGCGATTGCTGCGAAACAGCGCGCCGACCCCGGGAATGCGTCCGAGATACGGCGTCGCAAATGATTCCTTACGCGAGGAATTACGCATCAATCCGCCGATTACGATGATCTGCCCGCTGCGTGCTCTGACTATACTGTCGGATTCACGAATCTCGCTGAATGCGAGCGGCAGTGTATCGGTCTCGCCGGATACGGTGAGCGCCTTTTGCTGGTCAGTCACTTCACTGACCGTCGGATGGATGTGCAGGATCACTTCGCCGTCGGCGCTGATCTGCGGCGTGACATCAAGTGCAATACCTGAGAAGAAAGGCGTCAGCTCAACGTCGCGCGAGGTTGCGGAAGAAGTCCCGGTAACCGTGTTGCTGGAAATATTGGTTACGAAAAACTCGTCTGAGCCGGCTTTGATGACCGCTTTCTGGTTGTTCAGTGTCGAGACGCGCGGGCTCGAGAGCACGCGGGTATCGCCCTGCGCTTCCAGCAGTTCGATAAACGCATTGAAGTCGCCGACATCGAGCGCCATCGTGAATGCGCCGCCCAAAGTCTGCTGCAGGAAGCCATCGACTGTGGCACCGGGCGCAACCGTTACCGGGTTGCCACCAATCTGGTCGAGGTTCGCCGTGAATTCCCGTGACGGCGCGAGCTGGCCAAACGTGTGAGTATCGCCGCCGCTGTTTTGCGCCACTGCAACCCAGTTGATGCCAGCCTGGAAGCGGTCGTTCAGCTGCACTTCCACAATCTTCGCTTCGAGTATGACCTGGCGTTGTGCGATTGCCTGGATAGTATCGAGGTAGGACTCAACGTCGCGCAGCCTGTCCGGCATTGCGGATACAACGATCACTCCGGCCTGCGCATTGACAACCACGCGGTGTCCTTCCTCGGTGCCAACGATTGTTTCCAGCGTTTCCTGTAGCTCCGCCCAGAAGTCGGCCTGGTAAAGCGTTTCGATTCGCGAGCCACTCAATTGCTGCGAACCGCCGCTGCTGCCGCCCGGCACGCCGCCGCCGAGCAGCGGATCCTGCAAGCCACCCATGCTGGAACGATTGCGACCATTGCTGCCGTTCGATTCGCTGACCTGCCCGGAACTGACGCGCGTACGCGAACTGCCGCTGCGCTGCAGGTTCAGGTAGTCGATCTGGAATATGCGGCTTTGCACGCTGGCGGGTAAGACGATGAAGCCGGCGCCGGTGCGACGATATGCATAGCCGTAGACATCACTGACAACATCGAGCACTTCGTTGACGGTCACATTTTTCAAAGTCAGCGAAATGCTGCCGTTCACATCAGGGTGCACGACGATATTGTGATCAGTGCCATCAACGAGGCCCATGAAGAAATCTGCCGCCGGCGTGCCGCTCGAGTTGACGTCAAATCGCTCCTCGCCCAGATCGGGTACAAGAGTTCCAGCGACCGGCGTGGACGGGGTGGCGCGTGCTGCGGGCGCGCTTGCCGGCGGCGGTGCCTGCGCTTCGGTCATTGCCTCGCGAATCTCACGATCAGTTGTCTGCCCAAGCTGCGACCCGGTGACCGCACAGGAGGCAGTGAGTAGCGCCGTAGCGATGGCCGTGAATATTTTCTTGATCATTTTCTAAAACTCCGGTCGAGTCTTACTGGCGGCTCGAACCGCTTAACAGGGACACGGCAAACACCTCGTCGCCACGTACAAAACTCACGCGATCCTGTTCAATCTTGCTGACGATCGCGCCATTGACTGTTTCGCCGACGCGCAGGCGCCGGCCATTGATAATGGCGATGCGGCGTTCGCCGGAAATAAAAATTGCACTGACGTGCAACGCACCACCACTTGCTTCAACGACGGCGCCGGCGACCGCATAGCTCGGCCTTGTCGGGTCCTGCAGCTCGGCACTCGCGACACTGCCGAAGGCGAGCATTCCGAAGAACATGACTGTGCAGGCTTTAAGCACCTATCCACTCCTCGTCGAGACTGAGCGTGCTGACTTCAATGCGAATTCGATTGCGCGGGTACTCGACAACGTCGAGTTCGAGGAACTGCCAGTAGAAACGCCACGGCAGTGATTCAATTTCCTGCAAATAGGCCAGGCAATCGAGGTAGCTGCCCTCGACTTCAATTTCGAGACCATGGCGGTACAGGATCACCGAGTTGTCTTCGTTGTCTGCAGTCAGCGCCTCGGCGCCCATATTGCGGATCCGCTTGAGCTGCAGGCCGGACTGGCTTTTCAATACGCTTTCCAGAACAAACGCCATTTCGGCCGGGTCGATCAGCTGGCCGGAGTATTCGGCAAGCTCCTCGTCCACCTGGTCGAGGCGCTGCTGGATCAAAGCGAAGCGGGTCTGGTTCGTCGTATCCGCCTGTGCAAGCTGCAGGATCTGGTCCTGCAGGCTCTGGTTCGCCACTTCGATGCGCACCCGGGTTGCAGTTATCTCCGTGCGGGCCGCATCAGCCTGGCGTAGTAACGGCTCCATAAACATCATGTGCCACACGGTGCCGGCCAGGACGATCACGGTGATGAACACCAGCGCGCGCTCGCGGATACTCAGATCATCGGCGCGCTTCAGCAAGGCGCTGACGGCTTCCATGTTGAAACGCTGCGCACTCATTGGTACAGGGCCTTTTTACCGTCCAGCGATTCGTCGCTCGTGACCACGAAACTCACGGTGCGTGCGTCTTCGGCAGTTGCCTTGTCGATTTCAAGTCGATGAAAACGCTGTGACTCAAATGGCTCCTCATCAGCGAGGTTTTGCAAATAGGTCGGGACAAGATCGGCGCGCAGCGCTTCACCCTGCAACCAGATACGATCGCCGCGTGCGGACAGCGCGATATTTGTCAGCCACAGGCCCGTCGTTGTCTGACGCGCCAGTGATTTGAGGTGGCGAGCAAAGCCACTGGCATCACCCAGTTCGGTACCTGCAATCAGTCGCAGGCTCGCTTCTTTCTGGGCAAGCGCGGTGCTTGCCACGTCGAGGCGTTCTGCCCAGCTCGTTTCGCCGATAACATCCGCAATGGTCGTACGCAGGGTTTCGAGTCGCTTCACCGCGGCATGCTCCTGCTGCGCGATAAGCTCAAGATCTGACTGGACTCCCGCAACCTGGTATGCGGCGTAGCTGGACAGCAGCAGCATCGTTGCGATGACCATGGCGGTCGTCTGCAGCAGCATGGCCGCAGGCAGCCTGACTGCCCGTTCGCGAAAACGCAGCTGATAAAAATTAACGTTCTGGCGCAAGGTGCTCATTCCCACCCCGGCGCATTGTCGGCGCGCAGCGCGGCACCGATCGCAAGCAGACAATCTTTCTGCGTGTCCGGGTCGGGCTCAGATTCAAGCTCAAACAGCTCATCGAGCGCCAGGAGACTGACTTTAAGCCCGAGTTGATCCTCTATTGCCGTCCGCAACGGTGCAATGGCAGAGCCCGGGGCCAGTACCAGCGAGCTGATCGACGGCAGGTCATAGTGCGTTTCGTAGTAATCGAGCGAGCGTTGCAGCTCGAGGCAAATCGATGGAATCAGCCCGGCTTTCATTTGTGTCGTCGAGGTCAGATCCATTTGCAGCTTGCCGATCTCGATGCGCCGCACCAGGTACAACACGCCCTTGCGCGTGATGGTAAGCAAACCGCTGTCGTCCAGAAAATGCAGAAACGCAACGCCCTCTGCATCTTGTGGCAGGCGCACTGCGATATTGCGCATGCACAGTTCGGGAAGATCAATCGTGTCAAGCTTCAAACCTGCAGCCTTTACCTGCGCAATCTGTTCCTGCACATCGTCACGACGGGCAATCACAGCGTAAGCCGACGCTGCGCGAGTCGCGCGTGCATGCGGCGGCATTTCGAGTAACTCAATGACCGCTTCTTCGAGCGGTATATCGATTCGATCGCGGATTCGCCAGCCAATGGCTTCGCGCATTTCATTGCGTGGAACACTCGGTAATTCTTCAAGCAGCATTTGATAACTGCCCTCGGCTAGCACAGTACTTACCGGCGCACGTCCCAGTGTCTCTCCGTCGATTTCAAGACCTGAAAAAATATGACCGGCAACACCGCGGCGCTCAATCTTATGCAAAGCCAACGCGACACGTGGCTTTTGTGCATCGCGCTGTGACGCGCGAGCGAGTGCTACGCGATCACCGTGCCAGGCAATCGCAGAGCGGCCGCGACGCGTCGATGCTTTTCTAAGCCTTTGAAACAAAAGTTTCTTCCGAGGTCATTTGACAGAATGCCTGCGAGTATAGGCAGGCGTCGAATGACCTAGCGTGAGGCTCATCACAAATTCCCGCGGCGTCGCAGGGAAGCGCTTGCGACGCAACGTTTTACAATTATTTTTGTGACGAAGCGCACACTTTGCGTGCGCGCGGAGCGTGCTTCAGGAAGTAAGCACTGGCAACGCGGCTGCTGCGAACCTAGCGCTGATAGCCACTGACCGCGGCCGTGAACACGACGTCGGTCGAGCTGTTCAGTGCCGTTTCAGCAGAATCCTGCAGCACGCTGATAATGAAGCCCACCGCAACCACCTGCATGGCAATTTCGTTCGGAATGCCGAACAGGCTGCAGCTCAGGGGAATGAGCAGCAAAGAGCCGCCCGCGACGCCGGAGGCACCACACGCGGAGAGTGCAGCGACAACGCTCAGCAACAGTGCAGTACCGAAGTCGACGCTGATGCCCAGGGTGTTGGCCGCAGCCAGCGTCAGTACCGTGATCGTAATCGCCGCCCCGCCCATGTTGATCGTCGCACCGAGCGGGATCGTCACGGCATAGGTTTTTTCGTCAAGGCCGAGCTTTTCACTGAGCGCGAGATTGACCGGGATATTGGCCGCCGAACTGCGCGTGAAGAATGCCGTCACACCGCTCTCGCGCAGGCAGGTCAGCACCAGCGGGTAGGGATTCTGCCGCGTCCGCAGCCAGACAATAAGCGGGTTGACGATCAGTGCCACGAGCAGCATCGCGCCCAGCAGTACGCTCAGGATTTGCACATAGCCCGCCAGCGCCGCGAGTCCGGCCTCGGCCATGCTGCCGGCAACGAGTCCGAAGATGCCAAGTGGCGCGAGCCGAATCACGACTTTTACGATCAGCGTGATGGCATGTGACAGGTCGCTCAGGCTCTGCCTGGTCGTGTCCGAGGCATGCCGCAGGCCAAGTCCCAGTGCGACCCCCCAGACCAGGATGCCGATGAAGTTGCCGTTCATGATGGCGCTGACCGGGTTGTCGACAATCTTGAACAACAGGTTGTTCAGCACTTCGGTGATGCCCTGCGGCGGCGACATGGCAATGTCGGTGACCTGCAGCGTGAGCTCCGTCGGGAACAGCGTACTGAGCAGCACTGCGACGAACGCGGCACTTAAGGTGCCGATCAGGTACAGCAGGATTATGGGCCGCATGTTTGCAGAATGTTCACGGTGCTGATTGGCCAGTGCAGAGGCAACGAGTACCAGTACCAGTATCGGCGCGACGGCTTTCAACGCCTGGACAAACAGGTTGCCGAGGATCGCAACGGCTCTCGCGGCATCCGTTGAGATCAGCGCCAGCACGACACCGAGCACAATGCCGATGCCGATTTGCATGACGAGACTGCCGGAGACAATTTTCTGCACGATTGTTTTGTTGGTCATGGTCCCCTCTGCGGCGGCGCGAGTTGCCTGCCCGCCAGATTTATTATGAATAGTCCCTGGTGCTTGCCTGCATTGACGATGCCGGACTCATCTAAGGTCTGCTGGCCTTCGCCCGCTCGATCGCAGCCACTATCAGCTCTTCGGCTTTGTCGGCACCGAACCAGTCGCCGATCTTGACCCACTTGCCGGGCTCCAGGTCCTTGTAGTGCTCGAAGAAGTGCTCAACCTGCTGCAGGGTGATCTCGGGAAGGTCGGAATAATTTTTTACGTGCTCCCAGCGCCGCGTCAGGTGCGGCGACGGCACGGCCAGGATCTTCTCATCCTGCCCGGCGTTGTCTTCCATGATCAGTACGCCAATCGGCCGCACATTGATCAGGCAGCCGGGCATCAGCGCCCGCGAATTGCATAGCAGGACATCGATGGGGTCGCCGTCCTCGGACAAGGTGTGTGGCACGAAGCCGTAATTGCCCGGATAAGACATCGCTGTGTACAGAAAGCGATCGACAACCAGCATGCCGGCGTCCTTGTCCATCTCGTACTTGATCGGCTGACCGCCGGTCGGCACCTCGATAATGACGTTGACGTCTTTCGGCGGATTGTTGCCAATGGCAATTGCATCGATACGCATCGAATAAACCTGTATTTAGTCAAATCGGCAGCATGCCGTACTGCATGCCGGGTGATCAATTGAAGACAGCGTCCGGCATAGCACTTTGACGGCCTCGTCCGGGCGGCGCGTCCAGCCAGCTGCGACCTCATGGTGGCGAGAATGTACACGTTTTCGGCCGAAAATGCCGGCCGGGTCCGGCCGCGGCTATTTTCGGGAATGCCGGGACGCCTGCTGTAAAAGACCGCCCTGCCCGTCGGCCTGCTGTCCCGCACCGCTCGCTCAGCGGCCCTGATGCCGGCTAAAAAAAAAGTGCCGTTCGACGGAATAAAAACCGGAGCCCGCTCGTCCTCCCGGTACAAGCAACATGAAAGGAGGAAACCATCATGACTTGTAAATACGTAAACAAAGCTATCGAGCGCAAGCTCACCACGATGAGTGCATTGGCCCTGTGCCTGGCAATCGGCGGCAACGTGCTGGCCGACACCAAAGTTCAGGCTGATGTTTCCGTAAACAGTTCTGCCAACGCTGCACAGGAATGGAATAGTGAAGCCGGCAGCGAAACACGTGCCAATGGCAATGCCGAAGCACGTTCCAACGTTCGTGCCGAAAGCGATGGTACAGAGGCCGAAGCTAATGGCGAAGCTGCCGGCAATGCCTCAGCCAGTGCATCGCAATCAACTGCTGCGAACACTCGCACTGATGAACAGGGCAATGACGGTGACGACGCAGAAGAGCGTCGCTCGAGTTCGCCGGAGCCACGCGATAACAACACTCGCAGCAGTGCGCGTAATGAAGGCATCGTTGCGGGCACTGCAAAAGCCGTTGTCACTGCGGGCAGCAATGCACGTGGCGCAACAGCATCGGCAGTGGACAGCGTGTCAGTACCGGAGCTTTCTGCACCGGCTGTAGATACGTCTGCCGTCGCGGACGTTGCCAGCAATGCTACGGCAACCTTGAACGCCGCGCTGGAGCGTGGCGCCGCCGAGCCCGACACGGGCGACGCAGAGGAAATCGAGCAGCCGTCTCTGCCGCAGAAGGACCTGGCAGGTAGCGTTGCGATCGCTGCAAAAACGGCAAACCGTGCTACGGCAATGCTGCAGTCGCAGGCTGGTAACCCGGCTGATGACGCCGAGCTGCCGTCTGCGCCCGATGCTGACCTGACCGGCAATGCCGAAATCGTCACGTCGACGGCCAGTCGCGCTGCTGCCATGCTGGAATCACAGTCCGGTAACCCGGCTGACGATGCCGAGCTGCCGTCTGCGCCCGACGCTGACCTGACCGGCAATGCCGAAATCGTCACGTCGACGGCCAGTCGTGCTGCTGCCATGCTGGAATCACAGTCCGGCAACCCGGCTGACGATGCAGAGCTTCCGGGCACACCGGATGCTG
>JBATFU010000405.1:0-1758 GCA_049665065.1 Woeseia sp.
GCCGATGGACGATGAGGAGTCTTCGCGTTACGTCCACAGCAAACTGCTGGCCGGCGGTTGCGGCAATCCCAAAAAAGTATTGCCGGACGTCGTCAGCATGGCCTTGCACCAGGCATCGGGCGGCTGGCCGGGCGTTGTCGACCGGCTGATGGCGCTGGCGCTGGCGCGGGCCAGCCGGGTGCCGCTAAAAATTGATGACATCGAGAAGCCGGTCGTTCCGGCAATGACCGGTCGCGGCGGCCTGCAGCTCAATCAGCCGCAAGGCATCGCGATCAGCCAGGCAAAGCTTTATTTGACCTATAAAGGCAAAACGCTGCGTGAGATTCCGCTGAACGGCGAGCGCATCATGCTGGGGCGCACAGAACACAATGACATTGCGATTTCGAGCCGATTTATCAGCCGGCACCATGCCCTGTTCATTCGCGACGCCAACACGACGCTGCTCATGGATCTCAACAGCACCAACGGTACATTCGTAAACTCACGTCGTATTTCCAATCACATCATGGTTCACGATGACATCATCAACCTCGGTCAGCACGGGCTGAAGTTCTGCGATCCTTCAGCCACGGAATCGCAGCCACTGCACGATGTTGACGTCAATGACACGATCATCATGAAAAACGTCGAAGACATGCGACGTCACATTGCTCTCGAAAACATCCGGATTGCGAAAATCGCTGACGATAGCGCCTGAGGCAGTCAGGCGATGCTGGCGGGCAGCTTGACGGGCGCCGCCTCGGTACCCACCGGCCGGTAAAATTCTTCCTTGAAATGTTTGCGGCACATCGAGACGTAGCGATCGTTGCCGCCAATCTCCACCTGCGAACCCTGCTGAATGGTTTTGCCCTGTGCGTCGAGGCGCAGCACCATCGTTGCTTTCTTGCCGCAGTGGCAAATGGCTTTTATCTCATTCAGGTTATCAGCCCAGGCCAGGAGGTACTTGCTGCCCTCGAACGGCTCGCCGCGAAAATCGGTGCGCAGGCCATAGGCAAGCACCGGCACGCCGAGCTTGTCACTGACTTCGCAAAGCTGAAACACCTGCTCACGGGTCAGGAATTGGGCCTCGTCAACCAGCACACAATGCAAAGCCTGCTCAGCGCAGCTCGCCGCAACGATATCGAGCAGATTGTCATCGCTGCCGAAGGTCGTGGCAGCCGCATCGAGGCCGATGCGCGACGCCACACGGCCGACGCCAAAGCGGTCGTCTATCGACGGCGCGAGGATCAGCGTGTGCATGCCGCGTTCACGGTAGTTGTAGCTCGACTGCAGCAGCGCCGTGGATTTACCGGCGTTCATTGACGAGTAGTAGAAAAAAACCTTGGCCATCAGAATTATTGTTTGTGATTAGGGAATTGCAGCTAACAAGCCTGCGATATATTGCCACAAAATCACGCGCTGCCGGCGTCAGAATTTTTCACGGCCAGGTTTTGACTTGTGCCGGCCAGCGTTGCTCGATCAGCCGAAAAGTCGCTTGTAAGTCTGCACGTAGTAACGCATTTCATCCGGCTTCGCCATGCTGATGCGCGACCAGGTCAGGTACGGTGGAAACGGCCGCCCGGAATAAATACCCTCTTGTCGCAAGCGGGCATTGAGTTCTTCGACCGGAATGCCGGTTTCGAAAAAAGTGAAATTGGCGTTCGATTTCACGTAGCGCAGGCCCAGCTCCTCGAACATCGCTTCGACGATGTCCATTGATTCGCGATTCTTCTGCAGAGTGAAGCGCTGAAACTCCTCGTCCTGGTAACTCGCATAGGC
>JBATFU010000406.1:0-5740 GCA_049665065.1 Woeseia sp.
GCAGAGGGCCTTGATTACGCGCATAATCAAGGAGTTATACACCGCGACATCAAGCCGGCCAACCTGCTTTACAACGCCCGCGAAGACGTCCTCAAGATCAGCGACTTCGGCGTGGCACGATTGACCGACAACAACCGTACCAAGACCGGCATCGTATTGGGCACGCCGATGTACATGTCACCCGAACAACTCAGTGCAGAAAAACTCACAGGACATTCGGACTTATTTTCGCTTGGTGTTACTCTATACGAGCTTTTAACAGGGGAAGTGCCTTTCAAGGCGACCAACATTGCGGTCTTGATGAAAAAAATTACGAGCGAGGACCCGGCGCCGGTTTCGAACCGCCGTCCCGGTGTGCCACCAAGTGTTGACACGGTTCTGTTCAAGGCGCTGGCAAAACGCCCGGAAGAGCGGTTTGTCAGCGGCGCAGAAATGGCTGTCGCGCTGCGCAATTGTGCGAAATACGCGTCAACTTGAATCCGGATAAGAACCCTAATATATGAGCCTGCGCGGCAAGATTAAGATCGCCGAAATTTCCGATACCGGGAAGGTTCGGGAGCATAACGAAGATGCTATCGGCGCCAATATCGACATCGGCCTGCTGGTTCTGGCCGATGGCATGGGTGGCTATAACGCGGGTGAGGTGGCCTCCGGTATCGCCGTCCAGACAATTTCCGAATTATGTGCCGAAGGCGCCGTCCGCGAAGAGCGCAATGGCGTTGATCCGACGACGGGTTTGATGCGCCAGACGATCGTGTTGCGCGATGCCATCGCAAGGGCAAACAAGATCATTTACCAGACGGCGCAGAGCCAGACCCATTGCGAGGGCATGGGCACTACGCTGGTATCTGCCATGTTCTATGACAACCGGGTATCGATCGCCCACGTCGGCGATTCGCGGGCCTATCGCCTGCGGGGCAAGAAATTTGAGCAGCTGACGCTCGACCACTCGCTGCTCCAGGAGCTTGTCGATCGCGGCTTTTATTCCGAAGAAGAAGCGGCACGCTCAACGAACCGTAATTACGTCACCCGGGCGCTTGGTGTCGAGCCCACCGTTGACGTCGAAGTGAATGAGTTTGATGTGCAGCAGGGCGACCTCATCCTGCTTTGTTCAGACGGTCTGTCGGACATGGTCGAGGACGACGATATTCACTTAACTATCAGCACGTTTAATGCTAGCCTTGATGTGGTAGGTCAACAGCTGGTACAGCTGGCTAACGAGCATGGCGGGCGCGATAACATCTCCATTATGCTCACTGAAGTTCTGGAATCGTTTGCTGCCAAACGCAGCTTGATGGAACGTCTCAAAGGCATTTTCCGCTCAAAGTAAGGCGGGGCGCCAGTGGGGCCCGTCGCGATTAGGTCAACGTTAAGGAACGGCAAAAAAATGGCACGTCTAATCCTCAGTCTCGACAGTCAGGTTCTTGCTGAATACAACATGTCGAAAGAGCGGTATACGATCGGCCGCCTGCCCGACAACGATGTGCGAATTGATAATCCTGCTGTCAGCGGCCATCACTCGCTGATCATCAACATCCTGAACGACTCCTTTCTCGAAGACCTGAACAGCACCAACGGCACCTACGTCAATGGCAAGCTGGTGAAAAAGCACGCACTGCAACACGGCGATGTCATCACGATCGGCCATCATCAGCTGCGCTTCTCCGATCAGCAGATCAACGAGCCGGCGCAAGACGAATTCGAAAAGACCATGGTCATACCGGCCAGCAAGCAAAACGCTGTGCACCTCGCCAAAGCAGAACGAGCTGCGGAAAAGGCAGAGGCGGAACGGCGTACCAGCGCGGCCGCAGAGCGCACGGACGTCAAAGTGGACATGCCCGCCCCCAGGCGCGAGCCGGCGTCTCACACCTCGACGGCCGCAGGTATTGACCCATCCGCCGCGCCGATCGCGTTACCGCTTGGCAAGCTGCAGGTGTTAAGTGGTTCCTTCGCCGGCCGCGAGCTGGAACTCACGAAAGCACTGACAACTCTCGGCAGGCCCGGCGTACAGGTTGCCGCCATCACGCGTCGCGCCGAGGGCTATTTCGTGGTGCATGTCGAAAGCGGCAAGGAAGGCGACTTCCCGCTGGTCAACGGTGAGCCCATTGGCGCTCAGGCACGCAAGCTCAAAGAAAACGACATCCTGCAGCTCGCCGGCGTGAAGATGGGCTTTTTCGCCGCCTGATTTCGCCGCGCCCAGGTGCAGCCATATCGCAGGATCAGGCTTCGCTAACGACCGTCGGCTCCTCACGATGCATGACGCCCGTCACCAGTTGGTAGGCAATCGTACCTGCGTGCCTGGCAACCTCTTCGACCGGCAATTGCGCACCCCACAAAACCACCGGATCTCCCACACGATCTGTCGCAGCGGGCCCGAGATCGACTGCCGCGAGATCCATCGAGACGGTTCCGACCAGCGCAACCCTGCGGCCGTTAACGAGCACCGGTGTGCCCGTCGGCAAAAAGCGGCTGTAGCCGTCGCCGTAGCCTGCCGCAATAATGCCAAGGGTGGTGTCGCGCGCAGTCTGCCAGTGGCCACCGTAGCCAACCCTTGCACCAGCCCGCAGTGGTTTAACGGCCAGCAAGCGGGATTCGAACTCCATGGCGGCCTGCAGGCCGAGATCGGCGCCGCACTGCCCGACGAACGGTGAAATGCCGTACAGCGCTATTCCGGGGCGCAGCCAGGTATCGCCGTCGTGGCCCCAGAAGGCTGGATCCCTGCCGGGAAACTCATCACTGAAAATGGCCGCGGAATTGGCAATGCTGATCGCGCCGGCAAAGCCCCGCGCTAGACTGCGGAATTGTTCGGCCTGCTGGCGCGTTGCAATATTCTGCGGCTCATCGGCAGATGCCAGATGCGTCATCAGGCGAATTTCCCTGACGGCTTTGATTTGCTGCAACCGACTGATTACGCCGGCCACCTCGCCTGCGTCGAAACCAAGGCGGTGCATGCCGGTATCGATTTTCAGCCAAACGATGAACGCATTCGCTGCGCACGCTTCCAGCAAGGGTAGCTGCGCGTGACTGTGCACGACGATCTCGCAATTCAGTTCTGCGGACTGCTGCAACTCTGCCGCGTTCATGACGCCTGGCAGCAGTACCAATGGCTTGTCCACCCCTGCCTCGCGCAGGGATGCCGCTTCCGTGAGGCGTGCAACGGCAAGGCTGTCTGCGTCGGAAAAACTGTGCGCTGCAGTGAGCAGGCCATGGCCGTAGGCGTTGCCCTTGATCGCCGCCATGATGCGGCAATTTGGCGCACGCTGGCGAACCACGGCAAGATTGTGACGTAGCGCGTCGGGCAGGATGCGCGCCCGGGCACCGCGGGTCACGTATAGGCCTCATCCGTTGCGATGAAACAAACCGGGCTCATGTATAGCCTTCGTACGCGTAGTTTTCCGGTACCCAGTTTTCGAACTTGGTGAAGCGGCCAACGAAGGTCAGCGGGAAGTCACCGATCGGTCCGTTACGTTGCTTTGCCACACAGATATCCGCGATACCCTTGCGTGGCGTTTCCGGGTTGTACACTTCTTCGCGATAGATAAAGACGATCAGGTCAGCGTCCTGTTCGATAGCGCCTGACTCACGCAGATCTGACATCACAGGGCGCTTGTCGGTGCGTTGTTCGACGCCACGATTCAGCTGCGACAATGCGATTACCGGCACCTCGAGTTCCTTCGCCAGCGCTTTCAGCGACCGGGAAATCTCCGAGATTTCCGTGGCGCGATTTTCCTTGGTACCGGCTACCTGCATGAGCTGCAGATAATCGAGGACGATGAGACCCAGCCCGTGCTCGCGCTTCAGGCGACGCGCACGAGCGCGGATTTCCGTTGGCGTTAATGCAGGCGTGTCGTCGATAAAAATTGGCGCGTCAGACATCAGCTGCACGGCAGTATTGATGCGCGACCAGTCTTCGTCGGGAAAGCGGCCCGTGCGCAGGTGCGACTGATCGACGCGGCCGAGCGAGGAAATCATGCGAAACGCGAGCTGCTCGGACGGCATTTCCATTGAGAAAATCGCGGTCGGAACCTTGCTGCCGATTGCCGCGTTCTCCGCGATGTTGACGGCCAGGGTTGTTTTACCCATCGAGGGACGGCCGGCAATGATGATCAGGTCGCCCTTTTGCAGGCCGGCTGTCAGCTTGTCGAATTCGCTGTAGCCGGTCGAAATGCCGGTGACGTCGCCGTCTGACTGGTGCAGCAGGTCGATGCGATCCACGGTCGCAGGCAGGATGTCTTTCAGCGCCAGAAAACCGGCCTTGCCGCGGGCACCTTTCTCTGCAATCTGGAAGACGCGCCGCTCGGCTTCGTCAACCAGTTCCGCCGCTGTTCTGCCGTCGGTGGAATACGCGCTGCCGCTGATTTCATTTCCGGCGCTGATCAGCGCGCGCAACGTTGCGCGCTCGCGCAGGATGCCCGCATAGGCGCGCACGTTTGCCGCACCCGGCGTTTCGTTGGTCAGTGTGGCGAGGTATTCGAGGCCGCCGGCCGATGCGAGCTCGCCGCGTCCTTCGAGGAACTCAGACACGGTAACGACGTCGCAGGGCTGGCTGTGCTCAACGAGGTGAGCGATGGCCCCGAAGATCAGCTTGTGGTCTTTGCGGTAGAAGTCGTCGGCAATGACGAGGTCGGCAATCTTGTCCCAGGCTGCGTTGTCGAGCATCAGCCCGCCGATCAGGGATTGCTCGGCCTCGATGGAATTCGGCGGCACTTTCAGGCGCCGCTCCGCCATTTCTACGGGCATTCCATCGTCCAACGCTTGCATCATCGCTCAGTGTCCTCCGGCCTGGCTGGCAGCCCCAGTGGCTGCCAGGGTGCCGCGCGTGCCGCGGCGCTCTTCACGACCCCAAAGGTACCACAGCGGCAGAGCACCGCTATGCCGGACTTTGGCTAGTCTTCGGCGACGATCTGCAGGGTGATTTCGACGTCGACTTGCGGGTGAAAATGCAGGCCTACCTTGTGCTCGCCCACGTCATGCAGCGGTCCGTCCGGCATCCGGACCTCGGCGCGCACGACCTCCAGGTTCAGCTTCTCGAAAGCCTGCTCGATGTCGACCGGACCGACCGATCCGAACAATTTGCCTTCCGGGCCGGCGTTGGCGGCGATGACCAGCGTCATGCCGTTCACCAGCTTCGCGCGCGCTTTGGCAGCGGCGAGTTCGGCCGCGGCGGCTTTTTCCAGTTCGGCACGGCGCGCTTCGATCTCCGCCATGTTTGCCCTGGTTGCCAGCGCTGCTTTGCCTTGCGGCAACAGGAAGTTGCGGCCATAGCCAGCCTTCACTGTGACGAGATCGCCGATGCCACCCAAATTTTCAACATTGTCCAACAGAATAACGTTCATCGTTCCAACCCTGTGCTAATTGCGATAATTCCAAAGCCAGCGGCAGGCTATTTCGCCGCGCGGGCCGCAGCGATGCGCGGTCGGTAATCGAACCAGGCATCCGTGTAGCCAAGCACTGCCAGCACCATAACCAGCACTGCATTTAAAAACGGCAGCATCACGTAAACGGCAATGACCACCATCATCGGCAGCGGTCCGTCACTGTGCAGCCAGTGCACCAGCGCCAATCCCTGCAACCAGAAAATAGCGAACAGAACGAACGCCAGATTCTGCAGCCAGGCCGCGCTGATAAATACCGCGAGCACTGAAGTGACAGCCATCGCCAGCGCCAGTACTCGTCCAAAGTGCAGGTCGCAAAACCTGCCAAAACGCCCCGCCTTATCCGGCAGTTGCTGGTACAGCGC